>NZ_JBHZAL010000006.1:0-355681 GCF_042754245.1 Nocardia sp. NPDC059228
TGGCCGAGATCGTGTTGACCGGTGATGAGCGTGAGACGTTGCAGCGGTGGGCGCGTCGGGCGAAGTCGTCGCAGGTGCTCGCGGAACGATGCCGGATCGTATTGGGTTGTGCGGCAGGAAAATCCAATCAGGATGTGGCAGCCGAGTGGGTATCACGGCCCAGACGGTGGGTAAGTGGCGCACGCGTTTCGTGCAGAAACGTCTCGAGGGTCTGTCCGACGAGCCGCGTCCTGGACGGCCGCCGTCGATCCTGCTGGACAGGGTCGAAGAAGTGGTCACGATGACCCTGGAGCAGAAGCCGGCGGGTGCGACGCATTGGTCGCGGACCTCGATGGCCAAGCGAAGTGGCTTGTCGCCGTCGACGATTGGGCGGATCTGGAGCAAGTTCGAGCTGAAACCGCATGTGGCCGATGGCTTCAAACTCTCGACCGATCCGTTGTTCGTGGACAAGGTCGTCGATGTGGTCGGGCTGTATCACAATCCGCCGGAAAAGGCGGTCGTGTTGTGTGTCGACGAGAAGTCGGGTATTCAGGCACTGGACCGCTCACAACCGGTGCTGCCGATGATGCCCGGCATGCCCGAGCGATACTCCCATGACTACGTCCGCCACGGTGTGACCAGCCTGTTCGCGGCGTTCGACATCGCCGACGGAGCGGTGATCTCCAAGCTGTACTCCCGCCGCCGCGCCGCGGAGTTCAAGAAATTCCTCATTGCGATCGACAAGGCCGTGCCCGAGGAACTGGACGTGCACCTGGTCTGCGACAACTTGTCCACCCACAAGACACCGGCGATCAACGCCTGGCTGGCCAAACATCCACGCTTCCATATGCATTTCACCCCGACGGGCTCGTCCTGGCTCAACCAGGTCGAGCGCTGGTTCGGGTTCCTCACCGACCAACTCCTGCGCCGCGGAGTCCACAAAAGCGTTGCGGCACTGGACAAAGACATCACGACCTGGATCGAGCATTGGAACTCCGACCCGAAACCATTCGTCTGGCGAAAGACCGCGGAGGAGATCCTCGAATCACTCGCTAAATATCTTCAACGGATTTCAGGCGCGACACACTAGGTGGTCGTAACAGAACCGTCGTCAGGATTCCTCTTCGTCAAGGGTGCAATGGAGTCCTCTGCGCGGTCCATCTTCTGTCAACGGATTTGCCGTACCCGAATGCCAAGTCTCCGGTGTCCTCCTCGTCCGTGGATACGGTGAATCGCCTGGGAGTTGGTTCCTCCGTGGCCTCATCGGCGGAGGTTGAGGGAGTGCGGCCTGCATTCGGCTCGTGGGTGGCCGCGGTGAGGCTGTAGCGCAGGCCTTCGGCTTCGCCGACCGAGCCGTCGCGCTCGGCTTCGGCGATCCGGTCGGTTGAGGTTGGTCCGGATCTGTTGGAGCCGGCCCCGACCTGATCGGCGGTCAGGTCGGGGCCGGGCTACTCGAGCTCAGCGTCCGGAGTTCGGCTTGCCGCCGTGGGGACTGCCGCCGAGGTTTGAGAGGTGTTCTGGGTTCTCGATGTCGAGGGAGGTGCATTTCGCGGGCGCGTTGACGGGGTTGCAGCGTGCGGGTGTGCCGCCGGGCACGTCGACCTGGAAGGTGGGATCGTAGCGAGGATCCGGTTCGGGGAAGTCTGTGCTGACGATCTGTGCGCCGGATGCGAATGCCGCGTCGCGGCGGGCGATGTCGCCGGTGACGGCGTTTGCGTCGGCGCGGGTGCGAACGATGTAGCCCTGCCGGACGAGATCGGCGATCTTGGCATAGTCCTTGGGGTTTTCGACGCGCACGACCGCGGCATCGGGGTTGCCGGGTTCCGAAGCAGGGAACATGACCCGGCCTTTGAGACTGCCATCCGGGCGCAGGTAGTCGACCCGGTGCCGGTCGTCGACCAGGCAATTGCAGCTGATGAACATGAACTTCCCGCGAGAGTCGGCGAGGGTCGGCCATGCGTTGTCCTTGACGGCGGCTTCGAGCGTCGGGTGCTTGCCCTGGACATCGTCGGGGGTGATGAGTTTGTTGCCCAGCACGGAACGGATCTCCGCATCGAGACGGTTGTAGTCCGCGGGTCCCCACGGGGTCAGGGGCGGGTGGGGTTCTGTGCCCATCACGTCGATGTCCTTGATCTCGACGACGACCATGAACGGCAGGTGGCCCGGGTTCTGATCAGACCATGTCTTGAGCTCGCCGAGGCACTGTCTGAACTTCACACACGAGGTCTGCTGGTCGACCTGCGGGACGTGAAAGACCTTCAGCCCCGGCTCCTTCCAGGCCGGGTCGGCCATGGTGGTGGGTGCTCCCACCTCGGCGAGCATCGGTGCTTCGGCGTAGCGCCCACCGTCCGGATCGGCATAGACGTCGAACACCAGATGCCGGACACCCTGGTTGCCAAGTTGCTCGCGTAGGGGCTTGTGCCGGTAGTCGAGTGCCTTCGTGATCTGCTCGAGGGTGTATCCCGGGAAATTCGCGGTGACAGAGGATGGCAGACCCTGCGGGATCAGACCGGTGTGGTAGCTGTTGTGCGTACCCATGGTCTGCATCTGGTTCATCCGCAGGGTGTTATCGAGCGGGTACGGATTCTGCCCGGCGTTGCCGGTCGGCGCGGCAGTGCCGGTCGGTGTGACGACACTGGCGAACAGCGAGCACATCGCTGCGGCGATGCCGGCTCTGATGGCCCACCTGTATTTCGATGACGGCCGTGGAATGCGCATGGTTCTCCTTGGATCGGGTTGTTTTTGCTGTTGTTTCGGCTGAATCAGGAGGCGCGCTCGACGAGCACGCAGCGGGTACCGGAGAAGATCGTCGGCATGCACTTGTTGCAGTGGATGCACAGCGACTTCGTGCGGGATTCCGCCTGGATCCGGTTGGGCAGGTCGGGCTCGCGCAGCAGGGCGCGCGCCATCGCGACGAACTCGAACCCTTCGGCCATCGCGGTGTCCATGCCGGCCCTGTCCGTGACGCCACCGAGCAGTACCAACGGCATCTTCACCGCGGCACGGATCTGACGGGCCTCCGCGAGCATGAACAGCGGCTTGTAGGGATACGTCTTGATGAACGCCTTGCCGATCATCTGCACACCGAGCTTGACCGGCTGCGGCATCGCGTTCGCGAATTCGCGCACCGGGGCATCGCCTTTGAACAGGTACATCGGGTTCAGCAGCGAGCTGCCCATCGTGAGCTCGAGCGCGTCGAGGCTGCCGTCGACCTCGAGCCATTGGGCCACCTGGATCGCCTCGTCGATCCAAAAGCCGCCCGGTACACCGTCGTTCATGTTCAGCTTGGCGAGGACTGCGATCCGGTCGCCGACCGCCTCACGGACCGCACGCGCCGTCTCGCGCACGATCCGGGCCCGGTTTTCGAGCGATCCGCCGTAGTTGTCGGTGCGCTTGTTCAGCTTGGGGCTGAGGAACGAGCTGGCGAAGTAGTTGTGGCCGAAGTGGATTTCGACGGCGTCGAAGCCCCCCTCGATCGCGAACCTGGCCGCATCGGCGTGCGCCCGGGTTATGCGCGCGATGTCGGCGGCTGACGCCGCGTGAATCTTCTTCATGCTCATGGGGTTGAACGACATCGACGGCGCCAGTGCCGGCAGCCGGTTCGACTTCTCGTTCGCGACCGGACCTGCGTGCCCGATCTGCGCGGACGCGGCCGCCCCCTCGGCGTGGATAGCATCGGTGAGTCTGCGCAGACCCGGCACCACCTCCGGCCGCATCCACAATTGACCGCGCTCGGTGCGTCCCTCGGGCTGCACCGCGCAGTACGCCACGGTGGTCATGCCGACCCCGCCCGCGGCGGGCTGACGGTGGAACTCGATCAACTCATCGGTGACCAGCGCATCGGGGGTCCGTCCTTCGAACGTCGCGGCCTTGATGATGCGGTTACGCACGGTGATCGGGCCCAACTTGGCTGGTTCCAGTACGTCGGGATTGGTGGGGCTCATGATCGTGTTCTCCGGTTGGCGGTGATCGGGCTCGGTCCGTGCCGGAGGTGGATCTGGTTCCCAGCCGGCCGATGTGTTACAAAATATGAATGCAGAATTCCAATAAGGCGGGTGATTCTAAGCACACTTCGCCTACGGACTCAAGGGCCGGCGGCGGCGAATACGGTGCCCGAACCGCTGTCGACCGGAAGTCGCCGCCGACCGAGCGGGTCGTACAGATCCTCAATCTGCTGGCAGACGCGCCGCGTGAAAGGCTCACGCTCACGCAGGTCGCGGCTGCTCTCGGCCTGAACAAACCCACCTGTCTGGGTATCCTCACCGCGCTGACGGAAGCGGAATTCGTCACGCGAGATGACGCGAAGTCGTACGGACTTGGGCCGGCGCTGCTTCGCCTCGGGTCGGCGGCCGAATCCGGCCTTGCCAACCTCGATCTCGTGCGCCCGATCGTCGCCGAGCTGCACGATCGTCTGGGTGTGAGCTGCGTCCTCAGTACCATTCATGACGGCCAGATCGTGATACTCGACAGACTCGGTGCCGCGATGGCCGGCGACCGCCGCGACCTGGTCGGTGAGAGACTGCCCTTGGCTCCGCCACTCGGGCTGGTGAACATCGCCTGGGAGCCCGACATCGTCGTCGACGCATGGCTGGGCCGGCAGCCGCTGATCCCGCTGGAGGCAGGTCACGAGACCGTTCGCGCCATCATCGACGGCGGCCGCCGGCGCGGCTACATCGTCGAGCGCCTACCGACGTCCATCGCGTCGACCGTCGTCCTCGCGACCGTGCTGGCCTCGGGAATGCCACAGCGAATCATCGACGAGCTATGCCGGAATCTTCCCGCGACAGACTGGTCCGAGTACCTCGCGACAATGCCCGCCGACTCGACCGCCACAGTCTCCGTTGCTCACATCAGCGCGCCCATTTTCGATCAGCACCGCGGTCAGCAGTACACCCTGACCCTCGTTCCCGAGCGCACGGACGCAACCCTGACCCAATGCGAGGAATGGGCCACCGCGCTGACGCATGCAGCCCATAAAGCCACCCTGGCCCTCGGGGGGCGCTAGTAACGCTCGGTCACATCGGTGGACCTCGTACCTGCGGAAACCTGCGAAATCGATCGGCAGGGCAGAGTGCGAGGCCACCCTCGATCGATGCCCGAAATGGAGCCGAGTACTGAGCAGGGGGTTATCGGAGGTCGGTCCTGCGAGCGTGTCTGAGGTTATTCGGTTCCGGAACGCGAGTTGAGGTGTGAACAGGGCGTTTGACGTGCGGATATTCGACTGCATCGCGGTCGAATTCCGAAGCGGATTAGCCTCTGCGAAGAAGTAGGGCAGCGCGCGTATCGCTGCTGGTAGAGACTCTGCTGAGCCCCCACCCGGACACCGGATGGGGGCTCAGTCGATTCCGCCGGCTCCGCGGGCTGGCCGGTTCGGTCAGTGCGGTATGCGGCTAGTTGGAGGGTATCCGCCTGACTGCCAAGGACTGGTAATCATGAGGGCGCGAGCGTCGGCGACGATTTCCTCGAATGCATCCGGATGGCTCTGCGCGGGTCGGAGCGAGCCTCGGAATTCTGCAGACCCCTCGGAGGGCACTCGGTTACGACTGACCAGGTGAGTGCATCGAGCTTCTGCGGTCATCCCGTTCGTCAACGGGTCAGTCCGAGCAGTGCTGCGGTGATTCCGAAATCGGGCCCGAAGTCTTCGATGCGGCCGGTGCGGCAGCCGTCGGAACGCATCTGGATGCGTTCGCAGAAGAGGCTGACCATCTCACCGTTCCCGAAAGTGGTGCCGAGCAGGGCGTGGCCGCGGACGTATTGCTGGTCTCGGTTCACGGATCGGTCGATGTTCTGGAAGAGCAGTGGCGTGATATCGACCATCTCGGTCAGGCCGGTGGCGTTTGCGCGTAGTTGGGCAGTGACGGTGGTGAGTGTGGAAAGGGTTCCCGCGAGCTGATCCTGGTACTGGCTGAATGCTCCGCTGGTGTTGCCGAGTGTCGCGTTGAGTCGGTCGAGGGTGGCCTGCAGGCCCGGGGATTGCTGGGCCACTAGCGTCGAGAGCTGCGTCATCTTGTCGCTGAACTCGCGGACTGATTGGTCGTTGTCGGCCAGCATGGCGGTCAGCTCGTTGAGTTTGCCAATGACGCCGGCGATCGCACCGCCGTTGTCTGTGTTGGCTTTCAGTGCCCCGGACAAGGCTGCGAGGGTGTCCCGGATCTTTTCGCCCTGCCCGTTGACCATCGGGTAGAGCACCCGCCCCGAGAGCGGCCCGTCGTCGGTGCCGTTCTCGGGTTTAAGGGCAGCGGCGAATTGATCGATGGTTTTGATCATCGTATCGAGCTCGACGGGAGTGCGTGTCTGTTCAACGGGCAGGTGCGCGTTGTCCGGCAGTGTCGGGCCGCCGGTGTAGCGGGGTGTGAGTTCGACGTGCCGGTTGGTGATGATCGATGGTGAGACCAGTGCTGCCACAACATGTTCGGGCATCTGAACCGAGGGATCGACGCTTATGTGGACTTCGTTGTAGGCGCCGTGTGGGACGATCTTATCCACGGTCCCGACCTCGAGTCCGAGCACGGTGACGGGGTTTCCTTCGAAAATGCCTGCGGTATTGCGGAAGTCGGCGGACAGGTGGTTCGAGGGCCGGATCGGCCGGTCGCGCGCAGAACCCCAGTACAGCAGTGCCGCGGCAGCGACTGCGGCGACGAGGCCGATACGGAGCAGGAGTGTTCGGACTTGGGGCAGTATGGTCATTGCGCGTGAGCCTCTCGCCGGCCACAGCGCGTGTAGAACTCACCAGGGGCCGGCGATGGTCGGTGGGCTGCGGCTCGCATGGTGTTTCTCCGAATGTCGAATCGATCGATGAAGCCGCTGCTGCGAGATACAACAGCAGTTGTGTGAAACCGTCGGGGTGCGAGCAGATTCGGATACTGAGTGCCGTGTCCGGGACGGTTGGTTCAGTAAGCGGACGGCTGGGCGCTACACCGCGGAGCTCTGTGTGCCGGTGCAGGCCAAGCGCGATCGCGGCTCCCCGGATCCGCCTGACCCACTCGCATCTCGGCGCTACCGATCACGGTCCATAGAACAGTCGTTCGCACGGCAGGCGCGGCAGCACAGGACTGTCGGCGATGGTGTCGTGTATCAATCCGATTGTGCACCAATGCTTTCGCCTCCAATCGTGGATCAAGTTGCGTACTGCCGCCGCAGTGGCCGTGTAGTCGAAGACCACGCCGGCCAGCCAGATTCGCACGTGGACATCACCTTCGGGTGAGAACCATTCCTCGGCAGTCACGGCCGATCGCCTTCCCCAGCCATTAGCGTGTCAACCTTTCCGGGCGAAGCACTAGCCCGGCTCTCGAGGAACGGCGGCCGGGCTGGTTACGGCGGCGGGATCAGGCGTTGGTCACCTGGTAGACGGTGCGCAGGTACGCCTCGCTGCGGGGTGAACCGATGAGGCCGGCGCCCATTTTGTTCATCGCGTAGGTGATGGTCATGCGGCGGTCCAGATCCATCACGACCATTGAGCCGCCCCAGCCTCCCCAGAAGCAGATCCGTTCGTCGGGGATGTACGGGACGAGGCGCTTGTGCGGCAGGCCGTACCCGATGCCGAAGCGCAGCGGGACGCCCAGCACCCTGTCGGGTCCGTTGCTCTGTTCTTCGAAGATCAACTCGATCGTGGCGGGGGTCAGCAAGGTGATGTCGTCGACGGTTCCGCCGCGTGGAATGACGGACATGATGCGCGCGAGGGAGCGCGCGTTGCCGTGACCGTTGTACGCGCCCAGGTCCGCGCGCCGCCACGGCGCGGTGTTCGCGGCGTCCGCATCGAGTGGGGGTGTGCCGAGGGTTTTGCGAAGCAGGTTGTCCTCGGGCAGCGCGGTGAGGTCGAACGGAAGCGGCGGCGGGGCAACGACATCGGCGATGCGGGGCCAATCGGTTTCGCGCGCACCGATCTGGAAATCAGCGTCCAGAGGATCGGCGATTTCCTCGGCGACGAACTGCGCGAGGGTCTTGCCCGTGACCCGGCGAACGACTTCTCCGAGCAACTGGCCGAAGTTCTGCGCGTGGTATCCCGACGCGGTTCCCGGCTCCCACCACGGCGCCTGCGCGGCCAGCTGCGCGCTGGCCAGCTCCCAGTCGTAGAGGTCGTCGAGGCCGAAGGGCGGCTCCCAGCCCGAGACACCGGAGGTGTGCGAGAGCAGGTGGCGCAGTTCGATGTGTTTTTTGCCGTTGGCGGCGAATTCGGGCCAGTACTTCGAGACCGGTGCGCGCACGTCGAGTAGCCCGCGGTCCACCAGCATCAGCACTGCCAGGCTGGTGACCGTTTTGGTGCAGGACCATACGTTGGTGATGGTGTCCTTCTCCCAGGGCCGGGTTCGTTGGCTGTCGCTGTAACCGCCCCACAGGTCGACCACGGTCTCGCCGTCGATGTCGATGACGATCGAGGCACCCAGTTCCTCGCCCGAGGCGATGTTCTGCTCGAATGTTGTTCGTAGCTGG
This sequence comes from Nocardia sp. NPDC059228, assembly GCF_042754245.1. NCBI lineage: Bacteria > Bacillati > Actinomycetota > Actinomycetes > Mycobacteriales > Nocardiaceae > Nocardia > Nocardia sp. NPDC059228. The sequence goes on from NZ_JBHZAL010000006.1 coordinate 8,410, forward strand.
TCGAATTGGGGGCTACATTGCCCGGACGCAGTCATGAGTAGATCCCTTTCGGTGTATAGGTCGGATCACCCAGCAGTGCCGCGACCGCGAGGGCGGCTTTGGCTGCGTCGGGGTCGTCTCCGGTGATCAGGTCGGCGTAGATGAACGATTCGCCGATGCGTGCGATCAGGTAGGCCAGGTCGTGCGCGGACATCGGATGGATGAGGTGCCCGCGGTCCAGTTCCTGCTGTACCACGCGCTCGATGGCGTTGACGATTTCGTGCTGGACCGGGCTGTCCTTGGTGGTGAGCAGCCGCAGCGCTCGTTCGGGTTCGCGGCGCAGGAACGTCCGGAAGAACGGCGCGTCGATCAGCGCCTGCCCGAACATTCGCGTCACGTCCGCGATCCGGGCGACGCCGGTTCGGGTCGTCGCCGCCACCGCGGCGCGGTGAGTCGGTTCGGCCAGCGACCACAGGATCGTCGCGAGCAGCTGGTCACGATTGCCGACCCAGCGGAACAGTGTCGACCGGTCGACGCCCAGTTCGGCGGCAAGCTTCTGCATGTCCAGCCGGTCGCCGTCCAGGAATTTGCGCCGCGCGACGGCGACTGCCTGATTGCCGAGAGCTTTGTTGTGACCGAGACCACTCATGAATGCAACATACTCATATCTGATGCAACGAATCAAGTGTTTGTTGCGCGAGGGTTAACCCTGAGGGCGTAATCGCCTGCTGGCGCGTCCGCCAGGCGGCGCGATCGTCGAGAGTGAGACCGGCCTGATCCACGAATGGATCCAGGAGGGTCACTTCCGCCCGGTGACTGCTGTTGTTTCGGGCGCTGTCGCTCAAGGTCAAATTCTTGTCGCGCACAGACAAGTTCTTGTCGCCTGTGCTGCCAAAACTTGGTGCTCATCACCCCGCCGCGAAGTCCGCGGCCGGGAACGGTACCCGCCGGCGTCGGCCTGGCTGGGCGAGGTCCGCCACCAGCATCGGCGAGGGCCAGGAAGGCAACGGCGCGTTCCTGGGCTCGAGCCGAGCACCGGCTCACCCGCCGCACCGCGGACGACGCGACGCGGCCAATGCACGAAGGAGACGCTGTACCGATGTTGAGCACCATGCATGACGAGCCGCTCTCGCTCGCGACGCTGCTGAAATACGCAGCGACAACCCACGGCGAGAGCACCGTGTCCACCTGGACCGGTTCTGGCGTGCGGACCATGACCTACCGCGAGATGGGTTCCGAGGCGGCACGCCTGGCGAATGCACTGCGCCGCTTGGGTATCGGCGTTGGTGACCGGGTCGGCACCTTCATGTGGAACAACAACGAGCACCTGGTCGCGTACATCGCGGTGCCCGCCATGGGCGCGGTGCTGCACGCGCTCAACATCCGCCTGTTCCCCGAGCAGTTGGTGTATGTGGCCAACCATGCCGAGGATCGGGTCGTGATCGTGGACGGCTCGCTGGTGCCGATGTTCGCGCAGTACCTGCCCAACTTGAAGACGGTGCGCCACGTGATCGTCGTCAACGGGGATGCTGCCGCGCTCGCGGCCCTCGAGGGTGTGCAGGTGCATTCCTACACCGACTTGCTCGCCGCCGCGGCCGGAACGTTCGACTACCCGATCCTGGACGAAAAGTCCGCCGCAGCAATGTGTTACACCTCCGGCACGACAGGGGATCCGAAGGGTGTCGTGTATTCGCATCGCTCCAACTGGCTGCACGCGATGCAGGTGTGCTCTCCGATGGGCATGGGCTGCAACGATTCCGATCTCGTGTTGGCGATCGTGCCGATGTTCCACGCCAACGCCTGGGGCCTGCCGTATGCGGCGTTGATGTCGGGCGCGAACCTGCTCATGCCCGACCGCTTCCTGCAACCAGGACCGCTGCTCGAGCTCATTGCCGACCAGAAACCGAATTTCGCGGCGGCCGTACCGACCATCTGGGGTGGTGTGCTGGCCGCGCTGGCGGCCGCGCCGCAGGACATCTCGCACCTGCACAGCGCGGTGGTGGGCGGATCAGCTGTGCCGCCATCGATGATGCGCACCTTCCAGGAACAGCACGGCGTGCGCATCCTGCAGGCCTGGGGCATGACCGAAACCTCACCGCTGGGTAGTGTCGCCCACCCGCCTGCCGAGGCCCGCGGCGAGCGCGAGTGGGAATTCCGCTACACCCAGGGCCGTTTTCCCGCCGGCGTGCAGGCGCGTCTGGTCGGCGACGACGGCACCGTGCTGCCTCATGACGGACAAGCAGTGGGCGAGTTACAGGTTCGCGGACCGTGGATCACCGCGTCCTACTACTCACCCGAGGGCGTGGTCGTCGACGCGGATAAATTCGATGACGGCTGGCTGTGCACCGGCGACGTCGGCACGATCAGCCCCCGCGGGTTCCTCACCTTGGTCGATCGCGCCAAGGACGTGATCAAGTCCGGCGGGGAGTGGATCTCTTCGGTCGACCTGGAAAACGCCGTCATGGCGCACCCGGGCGTCGCCGAGGCCGCGGTCATCGGCGTGCCGGACGACAAATGGGACGAGCGGCCATTGGTCGTGATCGTGCTCGAGGAAAACACCGACGCCACCGCCGAACAACTGCGGGAATTCCTCGCCGACAAGTTCGCCAAGTGGCAGCTCCCCGAGCGATGGACATTCCTGGCCGAGGTTCCCAAGACCAGCGTCGGCAAGTTCGACAAGAAGCGTCTGCGCGCCCAGTACGCCGACGGTGACCTGACTGTCACCACCCTGCCCTGACCCCAGGTCTTCGACCTGCTGACCCCGATCAACCCAAGCTGGTCGGGGTCGAGGGCGAATCCGGCGATCACCCCGACGACTCGCCGGACCCTGCTCGAAATCACCACAGTGAATGGCCCCTGCTCGAAACCACCACGCGCGGAACGGAGTTCACATGTCTCAGGTACACCAGGATCGCGAAGACAACCGGTGCCAGCACAGAAGCGACGTCGAAATCGTCGCTCAGCTCAGCCATCCCGCCCTGCGCCGGCTCGCCGCAGCGGCCGAAGGGCTCTCCGATACCGCGCTCGATCAGATCATCGCGATCGTGGATATCATCCGGGTCATCGAAGGCGTCCATACCTGCGTCTGCGATATCTGACGAACGCGCGGACCATCGCAGGCAATCGGCCACAGCATCGGACCAGTCGCAGCGGCGAGATCACCGCTCAGCGAAACCGCCCGGCCTGCAAGACCATCACGGCGATGATGCCGCTCGTGTCGCGGGCGGCAACATCGCCAGAACTTCAGAGCATTCGTGCGGGGCGGCGTTTGCCTTTGCGTCCGGGGCTCAAGCGTTGCAGCACCGACAGATACGAGGCCGGGAACAGCCTGGCTACGACATCGGCCGTGACGGCGGAGGAAGCGATCAGCACGCGGGGTTTGCGACGCTCGACGCCGTCGAGAATCTGCTCGGCGGCCTTGTCTGCTGGATAGGTGAGGAGTTTGGTGAACGCCGCCCGCCCGGCCCGTATCTGATCGTCGTTGGCTGCTCCGGCGATGCGGGCGGTTTCGGCGATCCGAGTGCGGATTCCGCCGGGATGCACAGTGGTGACGCCGACGTCTTGATTGGCGAGTTCGTGTCGCAGTGCCTCGCTGAACCCGCGCAAGGCGAACTTACTTGCGGCGTAGGCGCTTTGCCCCGGTGGGGCGATGAGCCCGAACAGGCTCGAGACATTGACGATGTGGCTGCCCGGTGCCGCGAGCAGGGTCGGGAGCAGCAGCCGGGTCAAGACGACCGGGGCGCGGAAGTTGATGTCTTGAACCCATTCGAATTCGTCGGCCGCGAGATCTGTGAATCCACCCCCCAATGCCACTCCGGCGTTGTTGATCAACAAGGTGATTCCCCGATGCCGGGCCAGGATCGTCGCGACCATCACCTCCACGCCTTCGCGATCGGCCAGGTCGACCACGTAGGTGTCCACCACCCGGTCCGGGTAGGCCTGCCCGAGCACGTCTTCGACGTCAGCGAGGCGGTCGGCGTCACGGTCGACCAGGACCAGGTTGCTCCCACGTTCGGCCAGCCGGTATGCCATCTGTTCGCCCATGCCGCTCGCGGCGCCGGTGACCAACGCGGTGGCCCCCTCGAATGCGTAGGGGGGAAGAGACATCGGTTCTCCTTCAACAGTGGCGCGAGGGTTGCTTGGCCCCCAGTCTGTTGCGGCGAACCTGCTGTTACTTGATTGGAGATGACAACTATTTAGCCCTGAGCGACAGCACAGGGCTCAGTCTGACCAGCCATAAGAACCGCGATAACGCCAGTTCAGCGTGCTTGAGCGCTGCGGCGCACTTCGCGCGGCGTGGCGTTCCACCATCGTCGGCAGCATCGAGTCAGGGTGGCTTGTTCGGTCAGCCCGACCATGGCGGCCACCTGGCTCATCGGCATATCAGTGGTGGTGAGGTAGCGGCGGGTCTGGTTGCGGCGGACCTCGTCGAGAATGGCGGCGAACGAGGTGTCCTCCGCGGACAGCCGCCGTTGCAGCGTGCGCGGATGCACCGCCAAAACCTTTGCTACGACACCGATCTCTGTCGGCGCGGTGCCCAGCGACTGCTGCAGCACGTGCTGTACCTGTGCCGCGACCGACGGTGCGGGACGGAACGGAGCCTGTTCGGCCAAGAAGGTCAACGCCGAGCGCATCAGTGTCTCGTCCGCACCAGACAGAGGAAGGGTCGTGATGCTGCGCGGCACCCGCAACATGGCCGCCGGACGCGCGATCTGTACCGGTGCGCCGAAGAACCGCTCGTACCGGTCGATCGGTGCGCGCGGCCGATACGGCAGGTCCACCGACCGCAGCCCGTACCGGCCTCCCAGCAGGAATTCGAGGGCGCGATGAACGAAGCCGAGTCCCAGATCCACCCCTTGCACCGAGACGACCCGCTCATCCGGCGCGACCCTGTATCGCAGAGCCAACACCCCTCGTGCCCCGTTCGGATCTGCCTCCGCCGCGATGCTCATTCCCCGGGCATGCAGGAACAGGTACCGCGACGTGCATTCGAGCACGGTGGCGACAGTCGGTGCGTTCCGGATCGCCAAAGCCAGCGGGCCCAGCGATCCCAGATCCTGGCGCATGGCCACCCGCAATCCGAGATCCGGGCAGTCCAGCACCTGTGCGGCGGACTCGAGGACCCTGGCAACGGTGAGGTCCGAGACGAGCACGTCGTCACTGTCGAGAGCGACCGGCGAGAGCCCTGCCCTCGCAGCCAGCTCGTCCGCGTCACCACCAAGCTCGGCCACGGTGGCGCGGAACCCCCGCAGCGCGGCGGAACGGATCGTCGACATGTCGGCCAGTATTAAATCTCAGTCATCACAGGGCAAGGAAGCCAATCTCGGTCAGCATGCAATTGGAGCCATCTCAGTGTGTTGCTGGGTGCCGGCGTCAGCTGCCCGATTGTTTCAAGAGGTTATTCGGCTCCGGAACTCGAGGTACTCCGCTCGTGAACCGGCCCTGCGACGTGGCCATCTACGGAAGATGCTGTGTAACAGCACATTCGAGATGGTGGGTTTCAGATCATGCTGATCATCGATGCACATTTGGGATTCAACGTCAATGGGGTCGAGTTCAGATTCAACGTCTGAGCCTCTGCGAAGAAGTAGGGCGGCGCGTGTATCGCTGCTGGTAGAGACTCTGCTGAGCCCCCGTCCGGTTCCCGGGTGGGGGCTCGGCCGTTCCGTCGGAGCAGGCGTCAGCGCAGGAGAAGGGGATGATCCTCGACGTGACCGCTCTCGGCCGCCACGATCCCCTCGGTGCCGACATCCCGTACGTGCGCGCCACCGACGGCTGGATGTTCGAGCTGCCCGAAGAGTTGCGGGAGTGGGCGAGGTTCGTCATCGGAGGCAATCCGCACAACCTCCAGCCCGGATACTCGTCGGAGTTCCCGTGTCGGATCGAATTCGGGGTGCGCGACGGCCGCATGTACGCCGAGATGCTGTAGCCCGCATGGGGGCCGAAGACCGGGAGACCGGGTGAGAGAGCAGTTCGCCGAGCTCAACGCCATCCTCACGCGCCAGCGCGGGATCCCCGAACAAGAGGACCTGATGGCGGTCTGGGACCGCGTTCATCGCCGCCGGCTCCCGCGCCGACCGCAGGCAACCCAGCCGAGGTGCCGGGCGGGCCGAAGATGGCACGCAGGACGGGGCGGGTGCCGCGGGCCTCGCCGATGTCGGTGAGCATGGCCAGCAATTCGTGGAAGTTGGTTTTGATCGGGTTGAAGGTGTTGATGTTCTTCGTGAGGCCGTAGGTGACGGGCGCGGATTCGTGGGCGTAGGTGCCGAACAGGCGATCCCAGATGATCAGGATCCCGCCGTAGTTCTTGTCCAGGTAGGGGTTGTCGGCGCCGTGATGGACCCGGTGATGGGAGGGGGAGTTGAAGAGGTATTCGACGGGTTCGGGGAGGAAGCCGATGCGTTGGGTGTGCAAGGGCCACTGGAACATCGAGGTGACCATCAGCCAGAACATGATGATCAGCGGGGGGACACCGATCAGGGCGGCGGGGATGTAGGCCGCGTTGTAGAGGAAGGTCGCGAACGGCATCAGCGCCGGCATTCGCACGGCCGTCGACATATTGAACTGCTCGCTGGAATGGTGCACGCTGTGCGCGGTCCAGAGGATGCGGACGCGGTGTTCGGCGCGGTGGCCCCAGTAGTAGCAGAAATCGGTGGCCAGTACACCGATCACCCAAGTCCACCAGCGGTCGACGGGGAGGTGGACCGGGGTCAGCGCGGCGGTGACCAGGAGGAAGGAGAACGGGACGAACAAGTTCTCCAGTGGCACGGTTATTTTGCTGACCAGGCCGATTACCAAGCTGTTCGCGGTATCCGGAGCATAGAACCCACGCTTCCGATCCCCGCCCGCGCTGCGCCGCCAGGCCACCCATTCGACGATCATGGCCAGCAGGTTCACGGGTACCGCGAAGAGGAGAATGCGACTGAAATCCACCGTGAGTCCTAGTCCGAATTCATCTGACAGGGTCGGGGGGTTCGACTATGAGACGCCGCCTCCGTGCAGGTTGCACGCGTTGTATCTCGGGTCCCAGTACATATTTCCGGTGCATCCGTGCAGTAGGTTGGCGAGCCAGCCTGACTCCGCCGACCCAGTTCCCGATCCTGTTGATGTCCCCGGCGTGGCCGTAGTGGTCGCCGCGACTGGTGCGGCGGTGAGGGGTGTGGCAACGGCCGCGCCCTTGGCCACGGCCAGTCCAGCGAAAAGCGCAGCCGCGGCGAGAGATCCGCGAAGCAGTGTTCGATTGTCGTTCTTGGACACCATAAGTCCCCCGATCCTGAAGAGATAACGCCCCGACCCTAGCGATTCCGAATCGCGCATATTTCACATCAGATGCCCCCACTTCCATGGGCAACGCTCGTCGAGCGGCGCAAATTGGAGGCCAAATCGGGCAATCCCGTCCAGGGTGGCGTACCTGACCCCCCTTAAGCTGCCGCCGCGATCGTCGGCCTCCTTGACCGCGAATAGGGGTCATCGAGCTGTGGTTGTAGCACCACACCGCGCGGCGTGGCGCCCCGACCGTGGGCAGGAGTGCACCTACGATGATCAGCGGTTTCCAGGTCGGCCACGTCCTGGTGACCGCTCTGGAGATTGCCCGCCCCGCCCGGTCTGTTCCAGCAGGTCCCTGCCCGGGCGGGCACCCGTGGTGAGAACGCCCGCGGATCATCTCGTCATCGAGATCTACGACAGCCCCGACATCAGGTTCGACGTCAGCAGACAGGCCGATGTTGTCGCTGATCGCGCCGAACGACACGAAGCGATGAGTCCAGGCAGTGCCGTGCTCTTCTGGGTGCATGTCGCGCCAGGTCACGAGTGAAAGCTCCGTCTGCGTGTGACGGCCGGCCTCGCGGGTAGAGAGTGGCAACCTACGCTGCTCCCCGAACTTGATGTGGTTGTCTGACTTCAATGAGGAATCCCAGGTGTCCCTAGAGCCACCCGAACCGGCCGCATCTGACCTCCCGATAGGCCCAAGTTCCAGCGGGTAATTCAGGGCGTTCGTTGTCGGCGACGGGCGTGGCGCCGCAACACGAGAGGTTATTTGGCTTCGGAATGCGACCCACCTTGGAAAGGGCCGCGCTGCTGCTGCGGCTGGGTCGGCTGAAGATGTTGGACAGCATGATGTTTCATGGCCCGGCCAGTATGCGCGGGGCTTGTGTGGGTGGCTGGCGATGCGTATCTCCTCGTGGAGGTCAAGGGGGTCGAGTTCAGATTCAACGTCTGAGCCTCTGCGAAGAAGTAGGGCAGCGCGTGTATCGCTGCTGGTAGAGACTCTGCTGAGCCCCCGTCCGGTTCCCGGGTGGGGGCTCAGCCCTGTCGGCGGTCCGCGCGAAGACCCGGCTCGGTCAGCGGATACCGGGCGTGCGCGGGTCCGGACCGAGGCAGGCTTGAATGACGCAGCCCGGCGCGGTATCCGCGAACGGCGGTGCCAACGGGTAGTTCAGGCAGCTGAAGACATTGCAGCCCGGATATGCCGCGGGCCCGACGCCGAAGACCGCGATCAGCAGATTCGTATCCACGGACGGGCTCGAATCCGCGCGCGGCGGCGGTTCGACATACGGACCGGGATCGGGCACCAGGGGGTCTTGGAATGCCGCGAACAATCTGCGCAAGAATTCGTGCGCCAGCTCCGTGGTGTCCTCCAGAGCCTCCTCGATGCCCTGGCTGCTGACACTTCCGAAGAGTCCGGTCCACACCACCGTCAAATCCAGACTCGGCACGATGAAGATGTTCTGCATGCCGAGTCCGACCATGAAATACACGTCGGCGGGCTTGAAGTCCTGGGACTCTTCGCATCCGAGGCCGATCCAGAGCAGGTAGCCAAAACACTTGTTCGCTGGTGACGGCTGGCGTGCCATGCGCAGATAAGTCTCGGAGACGAGTTGCTGCGTGCCCCAACGCCCGTTATTGCTCATCAGCAGACCGAGCTTCGCGAAATCGTTCGGCGGGATCATCAGATGGGCATAACCGTAGGTGTGCCCGGCGCGATCGCGCGCCCAGTAATAATCACCGCGTTCGATGCCGAGCGGATCGAAAAGCTCACGCTGCGCGAACTGCTGCAATGGCTCGCCCATGGCCAACTCGATGACATAGGCGAGCAGATCGACATCGCGCTCGCTGTAGCTGAATACCGCACCCGGCGGATTGTCCAACGGCACCCCGAGCGCCTGCACGGCACCATTCGGATCGATCGGAATCACCCCGGTGACACCCTCGGTAAGTATATCGGCCGCCAGGCCGGACGATTCGGTCAGCAGATTCTCCACGGTGATCGACCGATGCTGCTCATCACCGAGTCCGGGCGGCAGGTACCGATCGATCGGTGCCTCGAGATCGAGTTTCCCCTGATCCCATGCTATTCCGGCGAGCAGGGAGATAACGCTCTTCGTCGCACTCCAGATATTCCACGCGACATTGCCGGTCTCGTCGTTCGTCGGCCCCTCGCCGATCAGGCAGTTGTGCCGGAACACCTGCATATTCAACCGATTACGCCCACTGGCGAACGTCAAGGCGTCCGCGAGCAGTCCCGAATCCAGTCCAACCTGTTCCGGAGCCGCCCGTTCCGGGTCCCGCCCGGACGACACCTCACACGACCGCTGCTCGGCGGGCGCGGCCTGCGCACCCCCGGCGAAAACGCTCCCAGCGACCATCGATATCGCCGCAATTCCGGCCAGGAATCTGTACATGCGACCCATAGCTCGAGGCTATCGCCCCCGGCAGCGCCAGAGCGGACAACAGGCTGAATAAAGTTCAGCCGAATGCAAACCGGGTGTGCCGCTCAACGTCGAATATTCCAAGATTCCTCTTCGAGGACATCAGCGGCGTGTTCGTGCCGTGAACCATCCGGTGCCCATAGGAAGGCTTCTTGGGAGGGGGTGGACAGCTGGGGAGCAACGGTGTATCGCTATTGATGAAGTGCCGATCATCCACCTGAGGGATCCAATACCCCTTGTTGGGGAGGCGGGATCAACCGCTTCGAGGCGAGCGACGATGGATAAGGACCTCGGCGCGAGCGCATTCGACCCCGGTGCCGCCCGCGCGACTGCAACGCAGACCGCGTTGACGACTCTGGTTGCCCAGTTCGCCGAGGACTGGCATTCATCGAGCGAACCACCTGATCTGTCGATCCACCTGCCGGTCGAGCCGGCGCTGCGGCGGACCACGTTGATCGAACTGATCAAAGTGGATCTGCACGAACGGTGGCGGCGCAGCGACGACGCGCTGCGCCTTGCCGATTATCGCGAACAGTTCCCGGAACTGGGCACTGCCCCGCTGCCGCCGGATCTCATCTACGAGGAGATCAGTGCCCGCAGCTGTCGCAACGACATCGACCTCACCGAGTACGAACACGACTATCCGGCCCAAATGGCCCGCATCGCCGAGACTTTCAATGTCGGCGGCGTGCGCAGCACGCTGCTGGCCGACCCCACGGCAGTCGATGCTCTCGACTCCATCAACACGGGCACATCCCTCGACGATTTCGATCTGCTGCTGCCGCTGGGCAGCGGCGCGTTCGCGCGCGTATTCCTGGCTCGGCAGCGATCGCTGAGCCGACTGGTAGCTGTGAAGATCTCCCGCGACCACGGCGCCGAACCGCAGACGCTGGCCCAGCTCGACCACGACCATATCGTCCGCGTCTTCGATCAGCGTCAGATCACTGAACAGCATCTGAAGTTGATGTACATGCAGTACGTGCCCGGCGGCACCCTGCTGGGCGTGCTGCGACTGCTGCGGCGCACTCCACCGGCCGGACGCAGTGGCAAGCTGCTGCTGGCGGCCATCGACGCCGCCACCACGACCACGGGCGTGCTCGCGCCGCAGCCCTCGCCCGCACGCGCGGAACTGGAACAGCTCACCTGGCCGGAAACCGTGGCCTGGCTGGGCGCCCGGCTGGCCGCCGCGCTCGACTACGCCAATCGCCACGGTGTGCTGCACCGCGACATCAAACCCGCAAATGTGCTGTTGACCGCCGACGGTCAGCCCAAGCTGGCCGATTTCAACATCAGCTTCAGCCGGCATCTGCCCGGTGCGAATCCCGTCGCGTACTTCGGCGGCTCCCTGCGCTACATGTCCCCCGAACAGCTCGAGGCCTGCCACCCCAACGTGGCCACCACTGCCGCCGATCTGGACACCCGCAGCGACCTCTACGCACTGGCGGTGGTCCTGTGGGAACTGCTCACCGGACTGCGACCGTTCGACGACGGAGACCGGGCCGGCGAATCGGAGCAATCGCTGCAGGCGATGATCGATCGCCGCCGCCGGCCCGTCGACGCGACTCTGGAGGCCGAGCTGCCCCCTGACTGCCCGGCCCTACTGCGTCACGCACTGCTCACCTGCCTTGCGCCCGACCCCGCCGACCGCTACCCCAGCGGTGCCGAGCTGGCCCAGCGGCTCGAATTGAGCCAGGACCGGGCCGCCCGTGACCTGGTCGACCCACCCGCACACACCCTGCGGGCACGGCTGCGCATGCGGCCGATTCCGGTGGTGCTTCCAACAGGCATGTTCGGCCAGGTCGCGGCCGGACTGTACCTTTCGGCGCACAATGTCCGGCTGATCCAACTCGAACTGGGCTCCGAGGCTGCCGGGCGGCTGACCCACCTGGGTTACGTGGTGATCGCGATCTCCTATCCGATCGCCATCGCCGGACTGCTGTACTGGTGTCGCAACGTCTTCTTGGTGCCCGACGGTCTGCGCCGCGGCAAACAATTCGACGAGACCACCCTCGCCCGTGCGCGCGCCGAAGCCCTCGCCTGCGGCGACCGGATCGCGGCAGTCGCGTTCAGCGGATGGATCCTGGCCATGGGCATCTTCCTGGTGAAACTGCTGTCACTGGGGCCGCTGCCGGGCGGGCTGCTGGCTAATCTGATCGCCTCGAGCCTCGTCGCAGCCACGGTAGCGGTCGTGTACACGTACTTTCCGGCCACCTTCTTCGTGCTGCGCTGGTACTACCCGGGTTTGGTCGCCGCCGGGCACTTGTCCCCCGACGACGCCACCCGGCTGCATCGGCTGATCCAACGCAGCCGTGTGTACCTCGGTGTGGCGGCATCGGTTCCGCTGATCGGCGTGCCGTCAGGGCTGATGTTCTTGACTCCGCAACAGCAGCACACGGTGATCGGCTCGATGGTAGCCCTCTGTGTCGGTGGGCTTATCGCCTTCGCCGTCGCCCTGCGCACCTTCTACGCCCTGCAATCGGATCTGACGGCTCTCAATCGCATCGTGAATCCCCATTCTCACGCCTGACGGATGGATGGCCATACAACCGAGATCGGCTGATCTCGAGCCGGTGTGAAGGACATTCACATGCGACCAGCGGCGCGCTGGCGTAGGCGGGAGCCGCCGCCGTACTACCACTTTCGGTACTGACGTATCCCGCGTTCCTACAGCCACCTGGCATGTCGATGGTGACAGCGCATCGGCGGGAGCGTTCTTCGATGAGCTGGGCCAGACCATCGAGCACTCGCGCCAGGCCGAATTCGTAGGCGCTGTCGTGATTTTGGCCGACGGCGGTGCCGACGTCGGCGGACAACGGATATTGCTCCGGGTCGAAGACCGATTCCAGGACCGGGGCGGCGCGCTGCCACCACTCGTGTTCGGACGTGTTGCTGTCGGCGGCGGCCCGCTGGGTGTCGATGGCGATGCGGGCGACGGAGTTCACGAAACCGAGGTCGTGTCGAGGAACAGTTTCAGCAGCGCGGTGATAGTGGCCGGATTGTCCTCGAGGCTGTAGTGGCCGGTGTCGGGGAGCTCGTTGACCTGGCCGTTGGGGAAGGCTGCCCGGAACAGCGGTAGGAAATGGTCGGCGGCGAGGGTGTCGTCGGCCATTCCCCAGATGGCCAGTGCTGGGCAGGATTTCAGATGTTCACGGGCGTGGTCGGAGGGAGTCTCGAAGGTGTGGGCGCCTTGCGCGAAGCCCTCGGCCCAGCCGAGAGCTCCGAGCGTGTCCGCGGCTGTCGGGAACGGGGAGCCGTAGGCGCGCAGCCAGGTCGGTGTGATGATCGAATTGTTCTGGAAGCCATTGAGTTTCAAGGTACTCAGGATGTTGTAGCCGAGCTGTCCCAGCGTGCTGCGCAGACTGTCGCGGTCGTGGGCCTCGGCGATCCAGCGGAACCATGGCGACCGGGACGCGTTGGCGGTGAGGGTGTCGAGGAGATCGGGTTGGCCGAAGGGTGTCGGCCCATTGACGCTGACGACGCGGGCGATGAGTTCCGGATGTCGGGATGCGAGGCCCATACCGACAGGGCCGCCGAAATCGTGCATGACGAGTGTGATGTCGCGCAGTCCGAGCTCGAGGACGAGGGCTTCGAGATTGTCGATGTGGTCCTGCAGTAGGTAGGAACGGTCGGCCGGGGTCGCGCTCTTGCCGAAACCCATGTGATCGGGCACGACCACGCGATGCCCGGGCGCGAGCGCGGTGATGACGTGGCGGAACAGGTAACCCCAGGTTGGCTCGCCGTGCAGGCACAGGATCACCGGACCGGATCCCTCGTCCACGTAGTGCATGCGGAACCCTGTCGTGGCGGTGAAATGCGGTGGGAAGGGAAAGGTTTCGTCGAAGGTTTCGGCGGCGGGGATCATCGGGTAAAGCCCTCCATGGTTTTGATTTGAAACCATCATGGACGGTGATGGTCTCGATTTGCAACCATGGAGGATGTGGGGCACCGAGACACTTCGAGCCGGGAGGATCATGAGCCGCGCAATGCCGCAGAGCGACTGGACGGATCCCGCGTGCCCGATCGCACGCACCATCGATTTGGTCGGCGACAGATGGTCGCTGTTGATCCTTCGCGATGCCTTCGACGGCAAACGGCGCTTCGGCGAGTTCCAGCGTAGCCTCGGCATCGCCAAGAACATCCTCAGTGCTCGCCTGCGCGGGCTGACCGACGCCGGGATACTCCGTGCCGAACCCGCCTCCGACGGAAGCCGATTCGAGGGATACGTCCTCACCGATCGCGGCCGCGACCTGTTCGACCTGATCCTCGGGCTCGGTCAGTGGGGGCGCGATCACGCCTTCTCGCCCGGCGAGCGGCATTCGGAACTGGTCGACATCGACTCCGGTGAGCCACTGCCGAGGCTGGCAGTCATGACGCCCGAGGGACGACGGGTTGCTCCTGATCGCGTGCGGGTACGCAGACCCGATCAGTGTTGACCAGGTCCTACGCGAACTTCGTCGAATCAGCGGTCAGCGGCAGGACTGGACATTCAGCGATCGATTCTGCTGCGCCGTTGACCACGACGTCGTTACCGTTGGAGAGGTCCGTAGCTCCCTATCTGGAGGTGACCATGACTACCGCTCGCGACATCATGCACCCGGGTGCGCATTGGATGACCAGCACAGACACCGTTCAGCGCGCGGCGCAGGTAATGCGCCAACTAGGCGTTGGAGCCTTGCCGATCGGCGACAAGAACGAGCGCATGATCGGAATCATCACAGACCGCGACATTGTCGTGAAATGCACTGCCGACGGCCGTGATCCAGCGAAGATGTCTTGCGCCGAGCTGTGCGAGGGCACGCCACGCTGGATCGATGCCGATGCCGACGTGCAGGATGTACTGCACGAGATGGTGAGCCATCGAATCCGGCGACTGCCCGTGATCGAGAACAAGAGGATGGTCGGCATGATCAGCGAGGCTGATCTGGCCAGGCATCTGCCTGACAATCAACTCGCCGAATTTGCCGGACACATCTACTCAGCGTCCCCCGGGCAGCGCTGAAGTACGCCGGCAAGTCAGTGTGGTCTCAACGGGTCGGACACACGCAGGCCCGTTGAGACCACAGGCATCTTCGTGCGTTGCCCGGTGGCCGCACTGCCTGCGGTTGGTCAGCCGCCCCGACCATTGATTTCCCTAGGGTCCGCGTTGTCCGGTTGGATCCGCGCGGTATGCGGTATGTCCGGTGGGGTGCGCGGTTCGTGTCGGCGGGCAGTGGAGACATTCACCGAGCCCGGTCGTCAGCTTATTTCTGCTGGTCAGCGCAATTGTCGTGGTTCGACGAAGATGGAGCCATGCGGACTGAGTATCACGCGAATCTCGCTCGTCTCGCCACCCTGCTCGTGTCGATGAGTCTGCGTGATCGCGACGCGGTGGCGTCGGCGACGAACGCGTTGCTCAACGCTGACATCGAACAGGCCGAGCGCGCTATCGACGTGTGCGCGGAGATCGAGACCATGCGTGATCACTGTGAACAGGCCGCCGTCGATCTTCTGGCCCGGCAAGCCCCGGTGGCCAGTGAACTGCGCCAGGTCGTGACCGCCCTCCAGCTCGTCGGCGACCTCGCCCGCATGGGCACCCTGGCGAGCCACATCGCCAGAACCGCCCGGCGCCGGCACCCCGGCCATGCCGTCCCGGACTCGGTCCGCCCGATTGTCGCGAGCATGGGTGCGGCTGCGGTTGCCATAGTCACCAGCGCCGCAGCGGTTTTGGAGTCCCGCGATCCTGAAGACGCCGCGCGACTCGATCAGCAGGACGACGTGATGGACGAACTGCACCGCGAACTGTTCGCCAGGGTGCTCGGTCCGGACTGGCGCGACGGGGTCACTGCCGCTGTCGATCTCGCTCTGCTCGCCCGCTACTACGAGCGGTTCGCCGATCACGCCGTGCAAGTCGGACGCCGCACCATCTTTCTGGCCACCGGCGAAAACCCACAGACCTGGCTCGCCGATCGGCAATCACTCGACACCTGACCGAGCGCGAGACCTCTGACACGGAATGCTTGTCCAACATCGCACAATTGGCAGAAGAGGATGTCCTGGGCCGCAGTCGGTCTCGCTGCCGGCCACGTCCACTCTGGCCGATTCGAACCGCGCGGGATGCGGCATTATCGTGCGTTCGCGGCTTGAAGATTGTCGCGGTAGCAGTGGAAGCCCGTGCCGTGCTCCGGCCTGCTCAACTCTGTTCAACTGCGATCGGCGAATGTTGATGTCCCGGCAAGCTCATGCGCGATTGTCATGACCTTCGTTGGCCCGATCCGCCTATGTAGTTTGCTATAGAATTGCTGACTTGGGTGTGGGTCTGATCGGAGGCGGTTCGCATCCGTGAAGTCGTGGGTGCGGGCAGCGCCGTGGCCCAGCCGTGGCCAGGAGCACTTCGAGACGAAGGCGGTTCTCTCGATGACGGACTTCGACTATTGCGTGATCGGTGGCGGATTCGCGGGATTGACGGCTGCGTTGCGGCTGAAGCAGGCGGAGCGATCGGTGGTGGTGCTGGAAGCCCGCGACCGGCTCGGCGGGCGCACATTCACCGAGGTGCGCGCGGACGGTTGCTGGATCGACCGCGGTGGTGCCTGGATAGGGCCGGGACAGGACCGCATCCGGGCCTTGATGAACGAGTTCGGGGTACGGAGTTACCAGCAGTACACCGACGGTGAGGCCATGATGGTCGTCGACGGCAAGCAGTACCGCTACAGCGGCACGATCCCGTGGACGATGAGCCCCTGGGCGTCGATGAATCTCGGCGCGAGCTTTGTCGAGCTGGGGCACATGTGCAAGTCGATCCCGCTCGAGGCGCCGTGGGAGGCGAAGAAGGCCGACAAGTGGGATCGGATGAGCCTGGCGCAGTGGCTGGATCGCACCGTCTGGTCCAAGCCCGCCCACGATCTGCTCGAGACCGCCATCGCGGGCAGTTACACCTCGGCCGCCTCGGAAGTGTCGATGCTTTTCGCACTGCATCAGATGGCATCGGGAGGTGGGCCCAACTTCGTATTCGGCGTCAAGGGCGGCGCCCAGGACGCCCGGCCGATCGGGGGCATGGGTGCGATCTACGGGCCGATGGCGGCCCAGCTCGGCGACTCGATCCACCTGTCGCAGCCGGTGCGCAGTATCGAGCAGGACGCCGCCGGGGTGAGTGTGCATGCGGATGGATCGACGGTGCGCGCCCGTCGGGCGATCGTGGCCGTCCCTCTGGCGATCGCCGGTCAGATCCGGTACGAGCCGATGTTGCCGGTCGATCGCTCGCTCCTGCATCAGCGGGTGCCCAGTGGCTCGGTCATCAAGATTTCCGTCCTGTACGACGAGCCGTTCTGGCGGCGCGACGGATTGTCGGGTCAGTCGGCCGCGCCGGGATCGCCGGCCACCGTCACCATCGACGGCTCTACCGACGCCGGGCGGCCCGGGGTCCTGTGCGTCATTTCCGAGGGGCCCATCGCACGGCAGATCGGTCGGCTCGATCCCGCCGAACGCAGGACGGCGATACTCCACGAATTGGTCACGCGATTCGGCGAAAAAGCCGGTGTCCCGGTCGACTACATCGAGCAGGACTGGAGTTCCGAGCGCTATTCCGGTGGCGGGATGCTCAGTCACACGCCGACCGGTGTGCTCACCCAGTTCGGCCGTACGCTGCGCGAACCGTGCGGCCGTATCCACTGGGCCGGAACCGAGAGCTCGGCCGTCATGTGCGGTTGGGTCGACGGAGCCATTCGCTCGGGTGAACGCGCCGCGAGCGAAGTGCTGCAGCACGAACTCGCCGCGGTCTGAGGCCGGCCGACCGGAAGCTCTTGTGCGGCACAGGCGTTCCCGCGTTCGCCGGCCACAGCGTCGACCCCAACTGTGCCGCAGCGGGCGCGGTCGGTCACGGGTAGTTTGCTACCTGATCCGCTGGGTGTTGCTGTTCGTCGCGTACGTGAGTCAGGAGAGCCAGTCGGCGTAGTGGGTGGGGGCGAGTTGGGCGTTTTCATCGGTGAGGACGTCGCCTTTGACCACGGCGAACATGCCGGCGGTGGGGTCGGTGACTACGGTTCGGCTGTCGCCTTTGCGGGCCAGGGTGATTCGGCCCAGTTCGTCGAGGGGGAAGATGTCGGGTCCGGCGATGTGGCGGGCGCCGTTCAGCGGGGCGCCGGTCGCGACTTCTGCCACCGCGGCGGCGACGTCCTTCGCGGCGATCGGCTGGATCGGTGTCGTGGGCAGTCGGACGGTGTCGCCGTCGGTGGTCCATGACAGCACGGCGTCGATGAACTCCATGAACTGTGTGGCCCGGACGATGGAATAGGGGATCGACCCGGCCGCCAGGATGTTCTCCTGCAGCACTTTTGCCCGGTAGTAGTCCAGGTCCTGTACCTGGTCCGCGCCGATGATCGACAGGATGACGAAATGGCCCACGCCCTGGCTGCGGGCAGCGGTCAGGAGGTTGTCCATGGAGGTCTGGAAGAAGGCCGGAGAGGCCTCGTCGAAGGTCGGGGAATTGGTCAGGTTGACGACGACGTCGGCACCGGCCAGGGCTTCGTTCAATCCGTTGCCGCTGATGACGTCGACACCGGTGGAATGCGAGTGCGGTATCGCCTGGTGTCCGGCGGCGTTCAGATCCTCGACGACCTGCGATCCGATCAGTCCGGTGCCGCCGATGACTGCGAGTTTCATGAGATGTCCTTCCGGGCGGTGTATCGACCTGTCTGGTTTCGTGAAACCTGTTGTGGTTCCGCCGAATACGTCTCGACGTCGCCGCTTCCGGCTGCTAGGTGGCGCGGTAGAAGTCGGCCGCGGTGACGGTGACGGGCACCCCGTGTTCGTTGGCTACCGCAGTGATCGCGGTATCGCCGACGGTGAGGTCGGCGCGGCCGTCGGTGGTGAAATACGGCGCGATGAAAGTCTCCCTGGGCGAGGTAACGAGCGAACTGCGCGAGTGCGGCTTTGGCGGTGCCCAGCGCTGCCGGCCCCTGTCGCCAATGTCACTCGCCGCGTACCCGTGATCACGGTGCGACCTCCTTGTGATCCGCTCCTTCGAGCACGATGTCGACGTGACCCGCGGCAAATCGGTGGCGGTGCGGTCGAGTTCGTGTGATGCCGCGAGGCGAGCAGACGCTCCAGCCTGCCGCGGGTAGATCACCGGGCCGCGTTCCACGGTCGTGAAAGGTCGATCCAGCTTCGGAATGCCACTCGGCTCGGATCCGATGTGCATCGGTCGCAGAGGCGTTGTGCGACAGTTTTTTCGGAGACCGGCGAGAAATGGCCGCGTCCGAGCGAGCGGCCCACCGCGCGGTGCGCGGTTGGGCCGTGACCTCGCTCTGCGCGTCAGATGCAGATGTTGAAGGTGATGAAGCCCAGCGGAACGCCGAAGCAGAACGTGACCGAGCCCACGGTGTCGGTGACCGGCACGGGTGCGGGCGGGGCGGCCGATGCGGTGGGAGCGGCCAGCCCGGCGAGCGACATGGCGATGCCGGTCGCGGCGATTATCGAGGCAATTGTGGTCTTCATTTCCGAGCTCCGTTCCTTGGATGAGCGATGGTGGTTCAGACCCCGACCCGGAACAGCTGCCCAATCGATCTTCCGCCGATGATCTCCCGGCGACAACCCCCCGGCCTACACTGCTAACGCCAGTTCGGCTTGTGTTTGTGGAGGTTCAGTGACGGAGGGTGAGGTTCGGCGGCGGCCCGGCGGCAGATCCGCCCGGGTGCGGGAGGCCGTGCTCGAAGCGGCATTGAATGTGCTGGCGGACAAGGGGGTTGGCGAGTTCGCGGTATCGGATGTGGTCGCGTCGTCGGGGGTGCACGAGACGACGATCTATCGGCGTTGGGGCAGCCGGGACGAGCTGATCATCGACACCCTGCTGAGCTACAGCGAGCAGCGGATACCGGTGCCCGATACCGGGGCGATCCGGACCGACCTCTACGCACTGCTCGATGCCGTCGCGGCCTACCTCGGCACGCCGCACGGCCGGGCGCTCAATCAGGCGCTGTCGTTCAGCGGCGGCGAACCGCGGTGGGCGCGCGTGCGGGAGACGTTCTGGACCACGCGGCTCGACCTGACCCGGCCGATCGTCGAGCGCGGCGTCGACCGCGGCGAGCTGCCCGCCGGGACCGACCCGCGGCTGCTGCTCGAAACCTTGATCGCGCCACTGCAATTCCGCACGCTGGTCACCCGGGAACCGATCGACCCGCAACTGTGCGTCCGCCTCGTCGACCTGGTGCTCGACGGTGCGCTCGCCGGTCCGCGGCCGTGATCACCGCATCGGCGACGATCCGGCCGCGACCGGGGCCGCCGCGATCATCCAATTACTGAACTCCGTGGCCAGGTGCCACTGGTGTTCGCGAATCAGCCGGGCGGGAAACACCCCCGGGAACTGCACGGTCAGCAGGGCCTCCATCCCGCCGTCCCGATCCCGGAATTGATGGCGCACACCACCGATGATCAGGCCGTCGTCGAGTACCGCGTGCCCCGCGATCTGGATCGGATAGCCGCGGTCGGCCGGAATGGTCAGCGCGTCCGTCGAGGTGTAATCGACCAGGAATCTGGTGACCGTCGGTGAGCCGCCGGTGGTTTCGACGACTTCCTGCCGGCCATCGGGCAACCCGCGCAGCAGGTAGTGGTCCGGGCACGCGTCGACCATGTCGGCCTCGGCATTGCTCGCGGTCAGGGTGTCGAACCAGGCCGCGAAACGTGCGGCGGAGTAGTTCGGCACTTCGACCCGGACGGCACTGTGCCTGGTCCGGCCCCGGCTCGCCGCGACGCCGATCCGGGCAGCTCGCTCGGAGAACGCCAGCTCCCGCCCGAGCATGGCGTAGATCCCCGCGTGCCCCAGTCGCATCTTCAATGTCGTGAGTGCCGCCCGCTGCCGGTCGAGCGTCGCGTGCCGCAGGTCGGCGGCGGTGCGCGCGGGCGCGAGTTCGGCGAATCCCCGCGGCCCGAGCCGGGTCTCGAATTTCGCGAGCACCGCGCGGGTGCGGCGTGACTCCCATGCCAGTACCCGGTCGCGGGTCATCCTTTCGCCGCCGATGACCACCTGGATCGCGAGGGGATCCGCCGTGCTCCGCTGTTCCTCCACGTCCGCCATGTCGCCTCCCTAAAGCTAGTCAAACTAGCGTTAAGCATGGGTGGCGCGCCTGCTAAAAGCAAGAGGTACCCGCGTTTGTGGCCGCGACCCGCCTCCCGGCCATCTTCGAACCCCTCCGGTGGCGCCGAAGTAGTTGTGTGGCAAGGTGTTCGGGTGGTCGAATCGCTCAGCGAGCGGGATATGGAAAATCTGCTGACGGCTGTCGGCATTGCGCGGCGGTCGCGCGAGCACGGCAATCATCCATTCGGGGCGGTGCTGGCCGAGCCCGGGGGAAGGGTGTTGCTGGAGGCGGAGAACACGGTGATCACCGGGCGTGACGCGACGGGACATGCGGAAACGAATCTGGTGCGGCTGGCGAGCGCCGGCTATGACGCCGAGTTTCTGCGCGGCTGCACGCTTTACACCGGTACCGAACCCTGCGCAATGTGCGCGGGGGCGATCTACTGGGGAAATATCGGGCGGGTGGTTTATGCACTCGGCGAGGACGAGCTCTTGGCCCTGACCGGTGCGGATCCCGAGAACCCGACCATGGCGCTGCCCTGCCGTGCGGTATTCGCCGCCGGTCAGCGCGCACTGTCGGTCATCGGTCCGATCGAGCTCGCGGAGGCCAGGGCGGTACACGACGGTTTCTGGCGGGGAAGACCGGCGTAGTAATACCTTCCACCGCATAGGTATTCGCATTTCCGGCAGCCCGAAAGGGGGTCGCCGGCAGGTAGCGGATGGCCGTGCCGGAAAAGGCTGTAAGACACCTGTGAAATAGCCCGCGCGACGCGCGGTAGAGCGCATGAAATTTACATGCCGCCTGCAGCGCCGTGCGCTGGTGTTCCGCTATCGTTCATCCCACTATCCGATGCTGCTACTGGCGCGCCAGGGCTGGTTCGTCGATTCCGGAGTGTGTGGCCGGGGCGGCCATTGCCTGACGCGAGCCCCCGACCCCTTCCGAAAGATCGAGGGAACGTGCCCGTACCCGTAACTCTGACCGGCCGTCTGGTACGGCTGGAACCCCTTGCGCCGCAGCATGCTTCGGGTATTGCGGAGGCTGCTGCGGGGAATCGCGATGCGTACGCGTTCACGCCTGTCCCACACGGTGTGGACGAGGCGCTGGAATACATCGCTCAGGCCCTTTCCGGGCATGCCGCGGGAACCTCACTGGCCTTCGCCATCATTGCCGTCGCCAGTGGACGGGTGCTGGGCTCGACCCGATTCACCCGTTTCGACTACTGGCAGGGCCCGGTGGTGTGGCCGTTGGTGCACGGCATGCCGACAGGAGATCCCCTGCTCGCAGTGCCCGACGCCGCCGAGATCGGGAACACCTGGCTGTCTCCGCAGGCGCGCGGCGCCGGCATCAATCTGGAGTCCAAGCTGCTGTTGCTGCAGCACGCCTTCGACGTGTGGCGGGTGCGGCGCATCGCCATGCGGGCCGATGTCCGGAATCTGCGGTCCCGCTTGGCGATCGAGCGCCTCGGCGCCACCAGCGACGGAGTGCGCCGGGCGCACTCGCGCGGGCTGGACGGCGAGGTGCGCAGCACCGCCTTCTACTCCATCCTGGACGAGGAGTGGCCGACTGTCCGGGCCACCATCGAGGGTCAGCTGGCGGCGCTGCCGGCCCGAGAGGGCACGCGCAGCCGTCTGGTGGGCGCGTAACCGGGCCGTACGGCAACCGGGTGACCGATCGGATCGACCGTCAGACCGGTCGGTCTGATCGGTGTCCGGAGACTATAATTCCGGGTGTTGCACCGGTCGGGCGTCGAGGAGAGATCTGTCCGAGTCTGGTAACTCGGCGAGCCGGCACGATTCGGATGACGAAGCCAGCAACCCCTCCCGTGTAAGGAGTGGCGCATGACCGACCCCATGCGCACCAAGGTCTGCCTCTGCGACAGTCTGTCCGGATCCCCCGTGCTCAGCCTCTTCCTCGTCCCCGAACCCCGCGTGCCCGGCGCCAGCATCCTGCACCTGGTGGAGCAGACCCCGTTGTCCGCGAGGTCGATTCCGCGCCCCAACGCGCATCTCATCGAGTGGCTGCAGGAGCACGGCTCGCCCGCCATCCGCACCCGCTTCCTCGCCTTAGCGGCCGGGCAGCACGACCCGCACGATGTGCACGCGGTGCTACACGATCACTTCATCGTCGACCCCGGCCCCATCGGCCTGGACATGGACGATCCGGACGAGATGACCCGGCTCGCACTGCTCCCGGAGCACTGGCTCGGCCCGCGGCGCATCGACGACTTCCATGACTACGCCGTGCGCAGCACGATGCTGGCGGTCTATCGGCACTTCGGCGTGGACCGGCGCATACCGCTCATGTACCACGGCTATGCCGAACCCGAGGACGGCTGGTTCGAGGTCCCGGCCGCCGAGGCCTGACCGGGCTAGTCGAACGGCACCACCGTCAGCAGCCACCACGGTCGCTGCGGTGACTGGAACTCGAAGGTCTGCACGTACATCCGGCGTTCCCGGCGGGTCACCGGATCGTTCATCAGCACCGTGCGCTCGCGCGGCTCCGGGGGGACGACGTGGCTGTGCCACAAGCGATCCCAGTCGGGGGAGCGGCGCGCCAGATTGACGATCTCCTCGACCCGGTCCGGCCGCAGGCCGGGGGCGGCGGACCGGAAGGCCGACACCATGACCTGCGCCTCGGCCTCCCAGTCGCCCAGCCGGTAGCGGGCCATGGGTTCCAGCAGGATCGCCGTCATCAGATTCGCGCCCGGACCGGTGCCCGGAAACAGGTTCCGGAAGGGTTCGTTCGCGGCCACCACGTCGTAGCAGCCGTCGTGCAGGCAGGCCGGATGCGGAAGGCTGTGCAGGACCGCGAGATCGGCGTCCGGCGGCGGGGAGGGGTCGAACACCCTAGGCAGTGTGCGGGACAACTCTTCGGAGCGTCTTCGTATCGAGTTAAGCCCCGTCACAAGACTGGGTACTGTCGCAGAATTTCTGTCATATTGAGAGGATCCTGTTTGGTTTTATTCGAAGTGGGTACGGGGGTCGCACTGCGACATGGCGCTCATACGCATCGGGGTGCTGGGCCCACTGCACATCAGCATCGACGGTCAGCGCGTGCCTCCGGGCGCGCCCATGCAGTGCGCGGTGCTGGGACGACTGGTCGCCGCAGGTGGCCGGGTGGTGCCCACCGAACGGCTCATCGACGACCTCTGGCACGGTGACCCGCCCGCCAAAGCCGTTGCCGCGCTGCAGGTGTACATCCACAATCTGCGCCGGGTCTTCGAGCCGGACCGGCCGCGCCGGGCGCACTCGCGCGTCATCGTGTCCGAATCACACGGGTATGCGCTCAATCTCGAGCCGTCCCAAGTGGATTCCTGGCAGTTCGAACAACTGCTGCACGGGCACGAGGCCGCCATGCGCGACCCCGCCGGGCGACCCGACCCGCTGGAGCAGGTGCGGGTGCTGGACGCCGCCCTGGCGTGCTGGCACGGCGGCGCCTTCGAATCCTTCCCCGGAATGCCCTGGGCGGCACAGGAAGCCGCCCGCCTGCAGGCCCTGCGGCTGACCGCCGCCGAACTGCGAGCCCAGGCGGCGCTGGAACTGAACCGGCCCGCCGAGGTGGTGCTGGCGCTGCGGCCCATCCTGGAGGAGCATCCCGGACGCGAGGAATGCGCCCGGCTGCTGGCCGTCGCCCAGTACCGACTGGGACAGTCGCTGGACGCACTCGCCACGGTGCGCCGCAGCCGCGAATTCCTCACCCTGGAATTCGGGGTGGATCCCGGTCCGGGACTGCGGGATCTGGAGACCGCCATCCTCACCCACTCGGTGGACACCGAGACGGTCACCCCGCCCGTACCCGTGCGGCCCGCCGAACCCGAACCGCTGCCCGATCCGGAACCCTTGCCGGACAGCGGATATGCCGCACAGCGCGCCGCCGTGCTGGCCGCCGCCGACGCCGCGTCCGCCGGGCACGTCCGGCTGGTCTGGCTCTCCGGTGAGGCCGGCGCGGGGAAGACCACCCTCGCCGCCGCCCTCACCACACACCTGGGCGACCGCAGCTGGACCACCGTGTTCGGCCGCTGCCCCGAGGTCGAGTCCGCGCCGCCCGCCTGGGCCTGGGCCGAGGTACTCACCGGCCTCGACGCCGCTGACCCCGAAACCTTCACCGCCGCCGATGCTTTCACGCTGGCTCGGCGCGTGGTCCGCTCCTGCCGCGAACGCTCGGCCGGGAGACCGATCGCCATCGTGCTCGAGGACGTGCACGGCGCCGACACCGCCACCCTGCAGGTGCTGCGGCAGGTGGTGAACTGGCTGCGGGACCGCCCGATCCTCATCGTCGCCACCCTGCGCGGCACCGAGGCGGGCGCGGGCGTCCGCGACACCGCCGCCGCCCTGGCCCTGTTCACCGCCGACCGCCTCGAACTCGACGGCCTCGACATGGCGGGCACCCGTCGCGCCGCGGCCGCCGCCGGGCTCGCCGCCCCCGACGACCGCACCGTGGAACTGCTACGCCGCCGCACCGGCGGCAACCCGCTGTTCGTGCGCGAACTCGCCAAACTCGTTGCCACCCAGGGCACCACCGACGGCCTGCCCGACAGTGTGCGCGACCTGCTGGGCCGGCGCATCGGTCAGCTGCCCGCCGACGTCGTGGACCTGCTGCGCCACCTCTCGGTCTGGGGCGAGGACAGCGACATCACCACCCTCGCCGCCTCCGCCGGCCGCCCCGCCGACACCGTCATCGACCTGATCGCCACCGCCGAATCCGCGCGCCTGCTACGCACTGACCGGGCCGGCCGCGTCACCTTCGACCACGCCCTGGTCCGCGAAACCGTCTACTACGACCTCCCCACCCTGCGCCGCACCCGAATGCACTGGGCCGCCTTCGAATACCTGCGCAGCGACCCGGAACCGGGACCGGCAGTGCCGGGCTCGACCCGCGCGGTGGTCGCGCCGGGCCAGGACGAGCGCCGATCCGACGCCCAGGCCGGGACGGAAGTCCTTCCGGGCATGGGGAATCGAGTGCTCAGCGCGCTGTGGGGAGCCGATCACCTGGTCGCGGCGCTCCTCGGGTCGCCACGGCCCAGGGCTGCGCGTCGCACCGACCGGACGCTCGCGGCCCTCCGCGGGGCCGACGAGGTGGCCACGGACTCGTCGACCGGGGAGACGGAACCGGACGCCGCGAGCATCGCGGACCCCGGCACGGCGGCACCGCCCGGCCGTAGCCGAATCACCGAGTTTGCTTACGCCGGAACAAGTTCCGCGCACGATGCGGTATACGTACCGCGCGGGCGGGACATCGACGCGCTGGCACATCACGCGGCGCTGGGGGCGGATGCCGAAACCGCCACGGTGGCTCTGCCATACGTGCGCGCGGCGGCGCGGCGGTGCGTGGAGCGGCGGATGCGCGCCGATGCCGTGCGGCGCTGGCGATCTGTACTCGCGCTGCACGATCTGGCCGGGCACACCGGCGCGGGAGCCGCGCGCGCGGATCGGCTCGCGGTGCTCGAGGCGCGCTGCGAGCTGGTGGTGGCACTGGCCTACGACGGGCAGCACATCGCCGCGCGGGCGGCCCGCGAGCAGGCGCTCGATCTGGCCGAATCACTCGGCGGCACAGCGTCATCGCCGGACGGGACGGAGTTGCTCGCGCACGCGGTCACCTGCTGGCCGACGCCGCTCATCTGGTCGGTGCACGACTGGCACACCCCGGACCCGCGCATTCGCGAACCGCTGCGCCTGGCCTGTGCCGATACCGGGCTGCCGGTGCGCACGCGAATTCTGTTGCATGTCACCGCCGTTTTCGATCGCGCCGTCGAGGAACCCTCGGCGGCCCGCATCCTGGCCGGTTCGGCCATGGCCCTGGCCGAACCGCTCGACGACCCGGACCTGCTGTGCACGGTGCTCAACGCGCAGGCGTTCGCGGCTTTCGCGGCGGGCGGCTTCCTGCGCGCCCACGACCTCGAACGGTATGCGACCCGGCTGCTCGAGGTGTCCACCGCGGCCGAACTCACCGAATTCCGCGCGCTCGCACACTATCTGCTGTTCCGCGCCACCCTGGCCGACGCCGACCTGGTGGCCGCCGCCGAACACGCCGGGCGGGCCGGCGAATACGCCACCGACGGACAGCTGCGGCACCTGCTGGACGCCATCGCGCCCTTCGGGATGGTGCTGGAACTGTTGCGCGGCAATACCGATGAGGTGCTGCGCCTGCTCGGCGAGGGCTCCGGTGAACTGGACCACCTGGTGGCGCACTCCGGCGAGGGCGCGGCCGAACCGACCCGCGACGGCAATGCGCTGCACGTCGGCATCGCCGTCTCCATCGGCTGGCTGCGCAACGACATGTCCGTCTACCTGAACGATCTGCGCGAGCGCACCGCCCTCAAACCGGAGCTGTTCATCCACGGTTACGCACTGGCCCTGGTGCATTCGGGCCGCCCGGAGGAGGCCCGTCGCGTGCTGGCCGCCGCACCTCCACTGGCCCCGCAGTTCTGGTCCACCTTCACCGGAGTGAAGGCCCGCCTCGCCATCGCCCTCGAGGATCCGGTCATGGCGCTGGGCGTGTACCAGCAGCTGCTGCCGTACTCGGGCACCGTCTGCGGTCTGGAGACCGGCGCCTCGGTGCTCGGGCCCATGGATTGCATCCTCGCCGAGCTGGCCACCTACCTCGACGACCACGAGCGGGCCGCCGGTCACCGCGCCGCCGCCGAGGAACTGCAGGACAGACTGCAATCCGAGCTGGCCGAACTCGCACCCCGGGGCGTCGGGCTCATGCAGGCCGGCCGCCTCGGACCGATGGGCCGCAGCCGGCTGGTGCGCCGACCCTGAGGGAACTCCGCGGCCGGGTGGAACGTCCTTACCGGTAAGGCCGACGGCCGGCCGGAACGGGGGAGGTCCGTATGACAGTCGAGTTCGAGCGCCCGCAGCGCAGACGGCGGCGCTGGCTGGTGGTGAGCACCGTTGCGCTGGTGGTGATTTCGGCGCTGAGTGCCGGGGGAGTGCTCGGCGTGCGGTGGTGGCAGCAGCACCGGCACGAGGAGCCCTACGGCCCGCCGGAGCTGGACGGGCGTCTGCTGCACGACTTTCCGCAGGTCGATTTCGCCGGGTTGAGTCCCGGGCAGGCGCAGGTGGTCGATGTTCTGCGACAGCAATTCGACGAACAGAGCGGTAGGGACAAATACTCCGAGGGCATTGCCGAACCCTGGTGCGCCGACTTCGTCAGCTGGGTGATGCGCGCGGCCGGACAACCGTTGAGCAATCCGAATTCCGGATCCTGGCGGATTCCCGGCGTGTACACCCTGGAGGAGTACTACCGGGGACAGCACCGTTTCGAGCAGGCGAACAACGGATATCTACCGCGGGTCGGCGATGTGGTGATGTACTCGGATTCCAGTGTGTTCCATCAGCACACGAATATCGTTATCGCGGCGGATTCGGATACCATCACCACGGTGGGCGGCAATGAGGCCGGTGAATCCGGCGGTGTCGCCATCCACAAATTCCGACCGTCCGGCACATCAGGGCTGGTCGGCTTCGGGCGATTGGGAACACGCTGATTCCACATTCTGGAAACACGCGGGGCGGGGTGTACTACTGAGCGCATCTTCCGCTTACGATGGGTTTCGGCGGCGCCCGGCAGCGTCGTCGATTGATCCCTGTCCTGCTGCCCCCTCATCGGCAGGACAGGGGTCCCCGCCCGACGAAAGTAGCTGATGACGTCGTCCGACCAACCGACCTGGATCGATTACGCCGAATTCGGCGAACGTTTCGTGGCGGCGGCGGTGACGGAAACCCGGATCGAATCGGCGGTCTCCAGCGTGGCCGGGCGCGGAATCACCATCGGCCCCTTCGGAATCGGGCCCGCCGGGCTCGCCCGGTTCGTGGCCAAGGGCAGCATCGGCAAACCCACCGTCATCCGGCGCGGGCCGCACGTGCACTTCGACGTCATGCTCCCGGTGAAACTGCGGGTCGACGTCACCCTCGGCGGGCAGCGGCTGCGGCTGGAGGCGGTGGTGGAGATCGACCTCAGCATGCACGCCCGCACCGCCGATCCGCTGCTCATCGTCATCGACATCCCCCCGGTCACCGGGCGCGACGTCAGCTTCGTCATGCGCGCGCAGGCCATCGGCACCGCCTGGGAACTGCTGCTGGACCCGATCGCCAAACTGGTGCAGCGCGAGGTCGCCAATCGCATCAATGCCATTCTGGCCGACCCGGATTCGCAGCGCGGCCGCACCTTCGACGTGCAGGCCATCATGGACGGCACCCGCTCGGCCTACCGCGGGCGGCCCACCCACGAGTGGATCGGCTACGACGAATTCGGCCGCCGGTTCTTCGCGCGCATCGTGACCGCGGAACGGGTGCGGCAGGTGGTGGAATCGATGGCGGGCAAGCCCATCGAGGTCGGCCCGCTGCGCACCGGCCCGGGCAACAAGGCCGAGGTCTGGGTGCAGGGCAGTGTGCGACTACCGAGGGTCGCCGCCGCCGGTCCGGTCACCGTTACGCCCGTGCCCGAGCCGCGGATCGCCGAATTGCCCCATGCCGCGGCCGAATCCGCGGCGGCAGCGGCCGCGGCGGCCGAGGCACATGCGAATTCCCACGATCCGGCGCTCGTGCGCTTCGACCTCACCATTCCGGTGAGCCTGGACATCTCCGTGGACGTGCTCAAGACCAACCGCTATCGGGCCGAGGTGCAGGTGCCGGTGGCCCTCACCGCGCGTGCCGCCGAGCCGTTGCTGATCGTCATCGACGCGGTGCCGCCGCGCGCCCGTGACATCGATCTGGAGATGACCGCCGAAGGCTGGCGGGCGGCCGCGCTGGGCAAGCTGGCCGGCATGCGCAAGCAGATCGCTGCCCAGGTCGCGAAGGTCGTGCGCGCCGAGGTGGCCGACGTGTCGCGCCGGACCATCGATGTGGGCGCCCGGCTGGACTCGACGCGCGTCTGAGGTCCCAGCCCCGCGGCAATTCGATAGCTGTTGATTCGCCACCGGCCGGTCGTTGCCTGGTTTCGCCCCGATGTGACATATGGTGCCGATGTGCTCGATGAGCCTGGCGATTCCAATGTGAATATGGTGAAATGAGGGCACGTTCAGGGCTCCCGGCGCACGGATGATCTTGTTTCATCGGGGAAGGTGCGCCGGGCACGCCGCAAGTAGTTCCAACCGGTCACCGGTGAGACGCCGTCTCCCCATCGTCACGACTGGAATGTTCGACCAGCGAGTGTGTGCGAAGGAGCCCGTGATGCGTCCTGCCCATGTCAATCGACGGAAATTCCTCTCCGGGGCCACGGCTCTCGCCGCCGGAGTCACCCCCGGACTGACCCTCCCACCCGCCGCCGCGGCAGCCAGGCAACAGCTCGGCACCCTCCTCGACTACGCCGGCGGTGTCCCCTCCGCCCAATCCATCAGCGACGACGGCCATATCGGCGTCATCCGCTACGTCTCCGACCGGCGGCCCGGCGCCGAATGGATGGCGGGCAAACCGCTGCTCGCCCGCGAGGTCGACGCCCTGCGCGACGCGGGCCTGTCGGTGGTCTCCTGCTACCAGTTCGGCAAGGGGCCGACCGCCGACTGGCGCGGCGGTTACGCGGCCGGATTGCAGCACGCCGCACGGGGATTGATCCTGCACAAGGCCGCGGGCGGGCCCGACACCGCGCCCATCTACGCCTCCATCGACGACAACCCCGGCGACGACGATTTCGAGCAGTTCATCGAGCCGTACCTGCGCGGCTGGGAGACCGTCATCGGGCACGGCCGCACCGGCGTCTACGCGAACTCGCCGACCATCGACAACATTCGGGACGCGGGCCTGTGCTCCTTCTTCTGGCAACACAATTGGGGCACCCCGAAGGGCTACGTCCACCCTGCCGCCACCCTGCACCAGTTCGAGATCGACAAGCGCGAGGTCGACGGCGTCTCCGTGGACGTCAATGCCGTACTCGCCCCGCAGTACGGCCAATGGTGGTAACTAGGTCTGGCAGTGGCAGGTCGGGTCGGTCGCCAGGTCCGGCTCCTCGGGGACGACCCGGAGCATGAGGTGGGGGTCGGTGTGTTCGTCCTCGCCGCTGCCGTCGGCGAAGACCTCACCGTTCCCGTTCCAGGAGAACAGGGACCAGCGGGACAGCGCCGAGAAGGCGGAGCCGAGGCTGCCGAAGGAAGCCGAGGAGATGAGAGAGCCGAACGAGCCCACCGACCCGATCGACAGCACCGAGCCCACGCTGCCGATGGACAGGATCGAATAGGCCGAGCCGATCGACAGGATCGATCCCTCGGAACGAATCGAGAGGATCGACCGGCGCGAATGCAGTCCCCGTACGGGGTTGGTCACAGCGGCCATAGTTGTCGGTCTACCACAGGAAACCCGCCGTGCAAACGATTTCGCCCCCGTCCCTTCCGTGTGGCTACGGAGGAGAACAGGGGCGAAATTCTCGGCTACGTCGGGGTGTCCGTCAGGCGACCGTGAAGAATCCGATGGTCGGCAGGAACGAGCAGGTGATCGGCTGCGACTCCGGATCGGCCTGAGTCGTCAGCGAACCCGAGACGATGGCGACCACGCGACCGGAACCGGTGTTCGCGATGGCCGACAGGGTGGCCGGGCCGTCCGGGTTGATGTGCGCGTCATTGGTCAGGTTCTGGGTCGCGGTGGCGCGCGTGTCGAGGTTCAGCCACTGCACCGTCATCGGGGCGGGCTGCACATCGGTGGGCTGCTTGGTGCCCAGCGCGGTGAACACGAAACCGGCCTGGCCCTGCGCCGGTCCGGGCGGGGGCAGCTGCGCCGGACCGCCGACGGCCAGCGCGGTGCCCACCGAGTCGGCGGAGGGGGAGATGCAGCCCTTACCGATGGTCGGCCACAGGAACTGCGAGATGACCGGGCCATCCTTCGGGATGTCCGGGCCGCCACCGCCACTGCCGTCGAGGAACGTGATGACGGCGAGCAGCGTGGTCTTCACCTGCGCCGGCAGGTTGCTGCTCTCCAGCAGCTGCTTGGCCTGGGCGAGAATGGCGTTCTTGGGGCCCGCGTCCGCGATATCGGCGGGACCGGTGGCCGCGCCGATGATGGCGGGGACCAGCGAGGCCAGCGCGTCGACCGGAACCCCTTCGGGGATCATCGGAATCGACGCGCTCTTGGGTGCCGGCGCGGGGTTCGCGTAGGCCGTCGGCACGGCGACGGTGGCGCAGGCCGCCAGGGCCAATGCGGACATTGCGAACCGCGATCCTCGGGTGCGAAGCACTGGTGTAGCCGTCCTTACCTTCAGGGACATCTAGCAGCGATGGAGCCATCGCTCCGCGCCACTCTAGGGACCGGGCTGCCGTGTTGTACAGCCGCGGTGTGATCTTGGCGAACTCGATCAGCTGACGCTATCGAACGGGCGACCAGAGTGCCTGTTACAGATGGGGTCGGTGATGCAAATGTTACAGCGAAGGGTCCGCGCTGCACGAGACATTCTGCTGGGCGACTACGCTTACCGGGGCCACCGCAACGCCGCATTCGCGAGGCCCGCAAGCCGCATTCGCCAGCCGTGCACTCGGCCGGTGACCCGCCCGAGCTGAAAGACAGTGCCGTGAATCGACACTTCCACATGGCCGCCGCGGCACTGGGTATTTCGGTGCTGGCCCGTCTCGTGTGGGTTCTGTTCCTGCCCAATGGCATGAACTTCGTGGACCTGCACGTCTATGTGGACGGCTCCGCGAATCTGTTCGGCGGGAATCTCTACGACTACACCGATTCCAGTAAGACGCCGGACTTTCCGCTGCCGTTCACCTATCCGCCGTTCGCGGCGCTGGTGTTCTATCCGCTGCATTTCCTGCCCTTCGCGGTGGTAGCCATCGGATGGCTGCTCGCCACGGTGGCGGCGCTGTTCGGCGTGGTGTGGTTGGCGCTGGAGATGATGGTCGGCCGCGAGGCCATGCGGGAACGGTCCTGGCGCACCGCCGCGGTGGCGTGGACGGCGATCGGCATGTGGCTGGAGCCGGTGCGCTCGACCTTCGACTACGGCCAGGTCAATGTGTTCCTGGTGCTGCTCGCCATGATCGCGGTCCGCAGCGCGCGCTGGTGGGTGTCGGGCACGCTGGTCGGCGTGGCCGCCGGCATCAAGCTGACGCCGGCCGTCACCGGGCTGTATTTCGCGGCCCGCAAACGCTGGTTGACGGCGATCTGGTCGGCGGTGGTCTTCTTCGGGACCATTCTGCTGACCTATCTTTTCGCTCCCGGCGAGACCGACAAGTACTTCCGCGAATTGCTCGGCGACGCGCATCGCATCGGGCCGGTCGGATCGGCGACCAATCAGTCGCTGCGCGGCGCGCTCAGCCGGCTGCTCGGTCACGACGTGGTGTCCGGGCCGGTGTGGATCGCGGCCGCGCTGGTGACGGCCGTGCTCGCGTTCTTCGCTTGGCGCGCACTGGATTCCGACGATCGGCTGGGCACGCTGATCATCGTGCAGCTGTTCGGGTTGATGGTGTCGCCGATCTCCTGGTCGCACCACTGGATCTGGCTCCTGCCGGTCATCCTGTGGCTGTGCTACGGCCCGCTGCGGCAGGCGGCGGGCGCCCGGGTGCTGGCCGGTTACTGGCTGGTGGTGACGCTGATCGGCGTGCCCTGGGTACTGGGCTTCTTCCAGGATTCGATCTGGACCATCTCGCGTCGGGGCATCCTGTCGTGGCTGGGCGCGGTGGACGTGCTCGGCGTGCTGGCGCTCTATGCCTGGATCATCCGGGCGGGCCGGCTCAGCCCCGGACATCCGGTCGATCGAACTCGTGAGCAAGAGCTGTCCGACCGGTGAGGTGAGATTTTCAGCGCGAGATCCGCGTCCCGAATATCTCGGGCGCCTCGAATGTCGGTGGTGCCCTTAATATTTGGGGTGCGCGGGATGATCGTTGGTCCGGCTACGCTCATCGAGCGCCGAAAAGGCCTGCTCGCCAGCCGTGAATTCCGGTCGGTGATCCACCCGACCGAAAGCCCGTGCCGTGAATCGACGTTTCCGCCTGGCTGCCGCCGCCCTCGGCATCTCGGTGCTGGTCCGCCTGCTGTGGGCGCTGTTCTGGCCCAGCAATCTGATCCTCGTGGACCTGCACGTCTATGTCGAAGGGGCCGCGAATCTATTCCGCGGGAACCTCTACGACTGGACCGATTCCAGCCGGTCACCACAATTTCCGCTGCCGTTCACCTATCCACCGTTCGCGGCGCTCGTCCTGTATCCGCTGCATTTCCTGCCCTTCGACGTGGTGGCCGTCGGCTGGCTGCTGGCCACGGCGGCGGCGCTGTTCGGCATCGTGTGGATCTCGCTGGAGATGATCGTGGGCCGGGAGGCCATGCACGAACAGTCCTGGCGCACCACCGCGGTGGCGTGGACCGCGGGTGGCATGTGGCTGGAACCGGTGCGGTCCACCCTCGATTACGGCCAGGTCAATGTGTTCCTGGTGCTGCTCGCCATGGTCGCGGCGCGCAGTGCCCGGTGGTGGGTGTCGGGTGCGCTGGTCGGCCTGGGTGCGGGGGTCAAGCTGACCCCGGCGGTGACCGGGCTGTATTTCGTGGCCCGCCGGCAGTGGCTCGCGGTGATCTGGTCGGCGGTGGCCTTCGCCGGGACCATCGGCCTGACCTTCCTGCTCACGCCGGGGGAAACCAGGAGGTACTTCGGGGACCTGGTCGGCGATCCGGGCCGCATCGGGCCGGTCGGTTCGGTGATCAATCAGTCGCTGCGCGGGGCGCTCAGCCGCCTGGCCGGCCACGACATCGGGTCCGGGCTGCTGTGGAAGACATCCGTGGTGGTGACGGCCGTGCTCGCGTTCTTCGCCTGGCGCGCACTGCGTTCCGATGATCGGCTGGGCACGCTGATCATCGTGCAGTTGTTCGGTTTGATGGCGTCGCCGATCTCCTGGTCACACCACTGGGTCTGCCTGGTCCCGCTGATTCTGTGGCTCCTCCACGGTCCGCTGCGCGAGGCCGCCGGTGCGCGCCTGATGGCCGCGTACTGGCTGTTCACAACGGTGATCGGGGTGCCCTGGATGCTGGGAACCCTGCAGAAGTCGATGTGGGATATCTCGCGTCCGGGTTATCTGGCCTGGCTGGGCGCGGCGAACGCGATCGGGGTGCTGGCCCTCTATGCGTGGATGATCCGGGCCGGGCGGCTCAGCTCTGAGCGTGCAGTTGATCGATCTCGTGAGCGAGAGCCATATCGCGTTTCGTGAGACCGCCCGCGGAGTGGGTGGACAGCGTGAAAGTGACCCGCCGCCAGCGGATATCGATATCGGGATGGTGGTCGGCGGCCTCGGCCGCGGCGGCCACCCGGCGCACCAGTTCGATGCCGGCCAGGAATGAGGGGGCCTGGATGGTGCGCGTGATGCTGTTGCCCTCACGGGTCCATTCGGGCAGTTCGGTGAGGGCCTTGGCGATGTCGTCGTCGGAGAGCAGCGCAGGACTCATGACTCCGGTGTACTCCGGTTTCAGGCCGCCCGCGCGAGTTTCAGGCACTTCTTGAGTTCCTTGCCGCAGCAGCCTGCGGCTTCGGCCTTTTTCATCCGCGTAATCACAACCGGGCATTTCAGGCATCGCGTCTTCTTGCGGCAGCATTTCTTCTTCGGCTTCAGACCGGATACGTGTTTGGCCTTCACCTTGCCCATGGTTGGTTAGCTTAACCTAACCTCTGCCCATTGACCATGTGGCCTAGTACGCCCGGTAGTCTGTAGCTCGCCGCATGCCCGGTGGAGTTCGCCATGTCTCGTCGTAGGCAGCCCCACGCATGAGACCCATCCGGGTCGGCAACAGACTTTTTCACCAGGAGGAATCAAACGTGTCGTCTGTCGAGTTCCGCAACGTCGCCATCGTGGCGCACGTCGACCACGGCAAGACAACACTGGTCGACGCCATGCTCCGGCAATCCGGTGCGTTCGCCGAACGTGCCGAACTCGTCGACCGAGTGATGGACTCCGGTGACCTCGAGCGCGAGAAGGGCATCACCATTCTCGCCAAGAACACCGCTGTTCACCGGCATAACGCCGACGGATCGGTCACCGTCATCAATGTCATCGACACCCCCGGCCACGCCGACTTCGGTGGTGAGGTGGAGCGCGGCCTGTCCATGGTGGACGGCGTCGTGCTGCTCGTCGACGCGTCCGAGGGTCCGCTGCCGCAGACCCGCTTCGTGCTGCGCAAGGCCCTCGCGGCCTCGCTGCCGGTGATCCTGGTGGTCAACAAGACCGACCGCCCGGACGCCCGCATCGAGGAGGTCGTCGAGGAATCCCACGACCTGCTGCTGGACCTGGCCTCCGACCTCGACGACGAGGCCTCCGAGGCCGCCGAGCTGGCCCTCGACCTGCCGGTGCTCTACGCCTCCGGCCGTGCGGGCGTGGCGTCCACCAGCCGCCCCGACAATGGCCAGGTGCCGGCCGCGGAGAACCTCGACGAGCTGTTCGAGGTCCTGATGAAGTACGTTCCCGCCCCCAAGGGAGACCCGAAGGCCACCCTGCAGGCGCACGTCACCAACCTCGACGCGTCCCCGTTCCTGGGCCGAATCGGCCTGGTGCGCATCCACAACGGCACCCTGAAGAAGGGCCAGAACGTCGCGTGGATGCACGGCGACGGCGTCAAGACCGTCAAGATCACCGAGCTGCTCAAGACCATCGGCGTCGAGCGCCAGCCCGGCGAGGAGGCCGTGGCCGGTGACATCGTCGCCATCGCGGGCATTCCGGACATCATGATCGGCGACACCCTCGCCGACGTCGACAACCCGGTCGCGCTGCCGCGCATCACCGTCGACGAGCCGGCCATCTCGGTGACCATCGGCACCAACACCTCGCCGCTGGTCGGCCGGGTGCAGGGCCACAAGCTGACCGCCCGCATGGTGAAGTCGCGCCTGGACCAGGAGCTGGTCGGCAACGTGTCGCTGCGGGTGCTCGACATCGGCCGCCCGGACGCCTGGGAGGTGCAGGGCCGTGGTGAACTCGCGCTGGCCATCCTGGTCGAGCAGATGCGCCGCGAGGGCTTCGAGCTGACCGTCGGCAAGCCGCAGGTGGTCACCAAGACCGTCGACGGCAAGGTGCACGAGCCCTTCGAAGAGCTGACCATCGACTGCCCGGACGAGTACCTGGGCGCCGTCACCCAGCTGCTGGCCGCCCGCAAGGGCAAGATGGTCCAGATGAGCAACCACTCGGCCGGGTGGGTGCGCATGGAGTTCATCGTCCCGTCGCGTGGCCTGATCGGTTTCCGCACCG
Source organism: Nocardia sp. NPDC059228 (assembly GCF_042754245.1). Lineage (NCBI taxonomy): Bacteria > Bacillati > Actinomycetota > Actinomycetes > Mycobacteriales > Nocardiaceae > Nocardia > Nocardia sp. NPDC059228. The sequence goes on from NZ_JBHZAL010000006.1 coordinate 45,279, forward strand.
ACTTCCTCACCGAGACCCGCGGCACCGGTATCGCCAACGCCGTGTTCGACGGCTACGCGCCGTGGGCCGGTGAGATCCGCGCCCGCCACACCGGTTCGCTGGTCTCCGACCGCAATGGTTCGGTCACCCCGTTCGCCATGATCCAGCTGGCCGACCGTGGCCAGTTCTTCGTGGAGCCGGGCGCCGACACCTACGAGGGCCACGTGGTCGGCATCAACCCGCGTGCGGAGGATCTCGACATCAACGTCACCCGCGAGAAGAAGCTGACCAATATGCGGTCCGCCACCGGTGACGTGCTCGAGACCCTGGCCAAGCCGCTGCAGCTGGATCTCGAGGGCGCCATGGAGTTCTGTGCCGCCGACGAGTGCGTCGAGGTGACCCCGGAGATCGTGCGTGTGCGCAAGGTCATCCTGAACGCCAACGACCGTCAGCGCGAGATCTCCCGCCGCAAGGCCCGCGACCGCGCGGCGCAGTAACCAGTCGATCAGCACGGGGCCGGGCAGGAGTCGTTGCCCGGCCCTTGGGGTGCTCGCCTAGGATCTCTTGCGCACTCAGTTCGCGGCGCTCCGCGCCGCGAACTGTGCAGGCAACCCGGCACCGCGAATCATCGCGCGATGATTCGCGGCCGTCTCGATTCTGGACTGACGGAGCGGGGGAGCGAAGCGGAGGAGCGGAGGAGGGAAGAATTCAGACCTCGGGGCCGCGAATCCGCCCGGAGCGAAGCGGAGGGCAAATGACACAGCTGCGCGCGGTGCTGTTGATGGTGGCGACCCTGTTGGCGGTCGCGACCGGATGCACCGCGAATCCGCCACCGCCCATCGAATCCACCGACAGTCCGAAGACGCAGCCGGCCAAGCCGGGGAAGAACTCCGTCGTGGTCGCGGTCGACGACATCGGGATCGGGTTCAATCCGCATCTGCGGTCGCAGCAGTCGCCGGCGACGGCGGCGGTCGCTTCGATGGTGTTGCCGAGCCCGTTCCGGCCCGGTCCGACGCCGGGGGTGCCGGGCGGCACGGACTGGATACTGGATCCGGCGCTCATGGTGTCGGCGGATGTGACGGCGCAGGAGCCGTTCACCATCACCTACCAGCTCAAGAACGAGGCGTCCTGGTCCGACGGCGCGCCAATCGCGGCCGAGGACTTCAAATATCTCTGGCAGCAGATGATCACGCAGCCGGGCACGGTGGATCCCGCGGGCTATCGGCTGATCTCGGATGTCAGTTCGTCGGCGGGCGGCAAGACGGTGGCGGTCACCATGACGCAGCCGTATCCCGCCTGGCGGCAGCTGTTCTCGGATCTGCTGCCCCAGCATCTGGTCAAGGACTCGGGTTTCGAGCAGGGGTTGATCGACACCATCCGGATATCCGGCGGCCAGTTCCGGATCAAGCAGGCCGACCGCGGCCGCGAGGAGATCCTGCTGGAACGCAACGACCGGTACTGGGGTCAGCCCGCGGTGCCGGATCAGATTCTGTTGCGGCGCGGCGGAACTCCCGCGCAGGTGGCGGAGTCGCTGCGGGTCGGGGACGCGCAGATGGCGCTGGTGCACGGCGGTGTGGCGTTGCAGGCGCAGCTGGCGGCGATTCCGTCGGTGCGTACGGCCACCATGCCGCAGTCGCGGGAGATGCAGCTGGCGCTCAACGGTCGCAGCGGCGACCTGGCGGATGTCCGGGTGCGGCGCGCGGTGCTGGCGCTGCTGGACCCGGTGCTGCTGGCCACGGTCGGCGCGCAGACCGGCAGCTGGGTGGAACCGGCTCGGGCGCAAGTACTTTCGCCCTCGGATCCGGGTTATGTCGCGACCCAGCCGCCGCGCCTGAGCCAGGAGGAGGCGTTCGGGCTGCTGGCCGAGGCCGGATTCGCGCGGGCCGCGGAGACGCCGGCCACGCAGTCGGCGACCTCGCCCGCCCCGCAGCCGCGGTCGCTGGCCAAGAACGGTAAATCGCTGACGGTGCGGATCGGCGCGGTGGACGGCGACACCACCACGCTGGCGGTGGCCAATACCGCCGCCGACCAATTGCGCAGTGCCGGAATCGATGTCGTCGTGCGTAGTGTCACGGCCTCGCAGCTGTACGGCAAGGAGCTGACCGACGTCGGGGTCGACGCCGTGGTCGGCTGGGAACGCACCGGTGAGGATCCGGCCACGGTGCTGGCGTCGCGGTACGGATGCACGCCGGTGGCGCCGCCGGGTGACACCGCCGACACCACCGTCGCGGACGGGGCGAAGAAGTCCCCGTCGAATGTGTCCGGCGTATGCGATCCGACCCTGCAGCCCGCCATCGACGCGGCCCTGCGCGGCGTCGATGTGGGCAAGGTGATCGGCGAGACCGAGCCCAAGCTGTGGGAACTGGCGACGGTGCTGCCCATCGTGCAGGACACCCAGGTCGCCGCGGCGGGCCCGCGGGTGGACGGGGCCTCGCTGAGCGGCGCCATTCAGACCGGCATCTTCGGTGATGCCGCCAACTGGCGGAGGCTGCCGTGAATCCTCTCGATGCTTCCCGGCACGGCCTGCTGCTGGTGCACGCGCATCCGGACGACGAGTCCATCACCACCGGCGGCACCATCGCCCACTATCGCAAGCGCGGCCTCCCCGTCACCGTGGTGACCTGCACGCTCGGCGAGGAGGGCGAGGTCATCGGCGACGACTACGCGCATCTGGTGGCCGGGCAGGCCGACCAGCTGGGCGGTTACCGCATTCTCGAATTGACCAGGGCGCTGGCCGAATTGGATGCCGGGGTGCCGCATTTCCTGGGCGGCGCGGGCCGCTGGCGGGATTCCGGCATGGCCGGGACGCCGTCGGCGCGCAATCCCCGTGCCTTCGTGAACTCCGGCACCGCCGCGACCGACGCGCTGGTGCAGGTGATCCTGGAGCTGCGTCCGCGCGTGGTGATCGGCTACGACCCGCGCGGCGGCTACGGGCATCCGGATCACGTTCGCGCGCACCAGATCACCATGGCGGCCGTCGACGCCGCCTCGGACTGGGGTTGGACGGTCCCGAAGGTGTACTGGACGGTCACCGACCGCACCGTGCTGGCCATGCACACCGAGTCGTTGAAGCGCCGCACGGTGGATCAGCTGCCGGGTGCGCTGCCGCGCGGCTGGCGGCTGCCGCACGTGGGCGAATTGGCTTGTGTGCCAGCGGAATCCGTGACCACGACGGTGGATGTCTCGGATGTGCTGGCGGCCAAGCGCGCGGCCCTGCGGGCACACGCGACCCAGGTGACGGTGGCCCCCTCGGGCCGGGAGTTCGCACTGTCGAACGATGTCGCTCAGCCGGTGCTGCCGGAGGAGCATTACATTCTGGTGCGTGGCGAGCGCGGCCCGCTGGGCCCCGACGGCCGCGAACATGATCTTCTCGGTGGCCTGGAATGAGAGACTGAGGCTATGTACAACTGGGACCTGCAGAACGCGATCGCGGCGTTCGTCGAGAGCCAGCGCCCCTACTTCGAGTGGCAGCACGAGCTGTACCTCTCGGTGCTCTACGGCTTCGTGGACATGCAGAGTCAGCTGCTGACGCTGCTCGGATTCCCGCCGGTGCCGTGACGGCGGCGGTCGGTGCCCGGACGGGCGATGCGGTGCTGGCGGCGGGACCGGTGCGCGGGGTGCTGACCGCGTTGATCGGCACGCTGCTGCTGGCCGACGCGGTGATCACGCTCGGGTTCGAGGTGCTGTTCCTGCCGATCTACGCCGGCCGGGCCCACATCCCGGAGCCGACGCCGGTGCTGGCCGCGGGCACCCTGGCCTCGAGCATGACCGATGGCGCGATCGCGGTGCCGCTCACGGCCCTGGCCGCCGCGGTGGTGAACGTGCTGCTGGTGATGGGCATGGGTGTGATCACCAAGCGGATCGGGGTGATGGCCCTGCCGATCCTGGTGTGGGTCCTGGGTTTCCTGATCTGCGCGGGTTTCAGTCCGAGCGGGTACGCCCTGCTCATGGGTGACTGGCCGACCATGCTGCTGCTCATCTGCGGTCTGCTGCCCGCGGGCATGTACCTCTACTACCGGGCGACCGTCCGCCTGGCCCGGACCGGAGCCTGACCGCACCGTGCTGCGGTTTTCCGACTTCTTTCGCCGCGCTGTCACACTTCGGCGGCCTGTCTCGTCCCCCTCGTGAATCGCAATCACGAGCGGGAACGAGGGAAGACGATGGGATTCGACGAGCTGCGCAATGCTGTCCGAGGCCGCGTCCTGGAGTCCGGTGACGCGGACTTCGAGCAGGCCGCGCGGCCGTGGAGCCTGGCCGTGACGCAGCCGGTGGCGGCGGTCGCCGAGGTCACCGACGCCGCGGACGTGGCGGCCGTGGTCCGCTACGCGGGTGCCGCGGGCCGCCCGGTGGTGACCCAGCCGACCGGGCACGGCGCGGCAGGCGGCGTCGACAGCGCGATCCTGCTACGGACCGGCGCGCTGAACCGGCTCGAGATCGATCCGGTCGCGCGGGTGGCCCGCGTCGGTGCGGGCGTGCGGTGGGGGCAGGTGCAGGAGGCCGCGGCCGGGCACGGTCTGACCGGGCTCGCGGGCAGCAATCCGGTGGTCGGCGTGACGGGTTACACGCTGGGCGGCGGCAAGAGCTGGTTCGGCCGTAAGTACGGCTGGGCGTCGAACGCGGTGCGCGCCTTCGAGATCGTGGACGCCGAGGGCCGCCCGGCCCGGGTGACCCCGGACGGTGATCCGGACCTGTTCTGGGCATTGTCCGGTGGCGGTGGCGATTTCGCCGTGGTGACGGGTCTCGAGTTCGAGCTCTTCCCGGCGCCGGGGCTGTACGGCGGCCGCATCACCTGGACCGCCGATCGGCTGCCCGAGGTGTGGGAAGCCTTCCGCGAGTTGGCTTCTCGAGCTCCCGATGAGTTGTCGGTGTGGTTCAACCGCTTCCGGTTCCCGCAGGCGCCGGAGATGGTGGGCGTGGACCTCGCCTATCTGGGCGATCCGGAGCAGGGCCGGACCCTGGTGTCCGCGCTGGACCGGATCGGCGGCGCGCTCACCGACACGCGGGCCGCCCGGTCGGTGGCCGACCTCGGCGACATCACCCAGGAGCCGGTCGATCCCAGCCCGGCCATCACCCGCGGCGAGCTGCTCGACGACCTGTCCCCGGCGGCGGAGAAGATCATTCTCGGCGAACCCCTCGCACCGCTGGTCAGCGTTCAGGTCCGCCATCTGGGCGGCGCGCTGGCCCGCCCGGCCGCGGGTGCGCGCGGTGCGCTCTCCGACCGCTACCTCGTCTCCACCCTCGGCCTCGGTCTGCCCCACCTGCGAGAGGCAGTGCACGCCAGGACGAATGCGCTGGTGGCGGAGTTCGGCGCGCTGGTGACGGGCAAGAAGCCCTTCACCTTCCTTGCCCCCGGTGAGTCGGCCGCCGCGGCCTTCGACGCGGCGACCTTGGACCGCCTGCGCACGATCAAGCGTGAGCGAGACCCGCAGAACGTGATTCGCTCGAACTACCCGGTGCTCGGCTGACCGCGCTGAATTCGGCTCGGCGGTGGAACATTCGATGCGCCGCCGAGCCGTTCGGTCACCGCCCGGCGGGGGTGCCCAGCTGTCCGGGGGTGACCGCGTCGATGAGGGACCACGCCTGGTCGATCGGCAGGTCGATGACGCGGTAGCGCTTCTTGCCCGCGGCGGAGGCGGCCACGACCGTGGCCACACCGGCGCGGCGCTGGAAGAGGGTCTGGCGGACGGTCCAGCCGATGACGCCGGGTGCCTCCAGGCAGTCGCGGTCGCGATCCAGGCAGCCGCTGCGGGTGATGAGCCAGGCCGGTTTGCCGTCGGCGGCGGGGAGCACGGCGTGGCCGAGTCCGCGGTAGCGGTCCCAGGCGAGGGCGGCGGCGATGGGGGTGGCGATGGCGAGGGTGATCCACATCCAGAGCGGGACGTGGCCGCCCGCAAGGGAAATGACGAGCAGCAGCACCGCGATGGCCGCGAGCGGGCCCAGCGTGCGGGTGTAGCGGCGGCGGTGGGCGGCCGGGCCGTGGGGGACCAGCGGCACGGTCACCAGCGGGGGTACCGGCAGGGTGGCTTCGGCCGGAAGGGTGGACGTGCCCAGCAGATGGGCGAGGGTGCGGTGCACGGCGGCGCGGGGAGCCTGCGGCAGGATCTTCTGCCGCGGGCTGGTGCCGGTCATGATGGCTTCGAGTTCGGCGGCTCCGGCCAGGCGCAGCAGCAGGGGCTCGTTGACGGTAGCGCCGCGCAGGCGGGCCAGGTCGAGGGTGGTCTGGCGGGTGGTGAACAGCCCGTGCCGCACGGTGAGGGTCTTGCCGTCGTCCAGCACGTTCAGGCCGAACCAGGTCATGAGGTAGCGCGCGCAGGCGGCGAGGCTGACCACGACGACCAGGATCACGACGAGCAGCGCGATCACCCCCGCGATGACGGTCGCGCTGCGGTGCCCGACATCCTGGACCGTGCCGGATCTCAGGAAGAGCTGGGCGAACCCGTACTGGAACGCCAGACCGACGACCGGCGCGATGATTGCGAAGCCGGTCAACGAGAGTGGCGCGTACCGCACCCAATCCGGTTGCCAGTGCGCGATTTCCACGACGGGATGGCCGGGCGTCGCGTCCGGTGTTTCGCCGTCGGTCGTAACCGTCTGGGCGTCAATGGATTCCGTGCCCGCCCGGGTGTGCGCCAGCAGTGCGAGCCGCAGTTCCGGCACCAGTTTGGCATCCAGCGAGTCCAGTTTGAACTGTTCCCGCTTCTCCGCGTGCTGCCCGGTGCCGATGGACAGCACCGCCAGTCCGAGTACCCGGTGCAGCAGGTCGGCCTGCACATCGACCGATCGGACCCGGTTGCGCGGCACCGACAGTCGTTTGCGCTGGATCAGTCCGGTGCGCAGCTCCACATTGTCGGGGGTGATGCGATAGGTGGTGGTGAACCAGCGGGTGAGCGCGAAGCCGACGATGATCGCCACCACGGCCAGGCTCCACCCGGGATTGTCCCGGCTCGCGCCCGCCACCAGCGTGGCGATCAGCACCGGAATGAAGCGGATGAGCTCGGTGACCGGGTGGACCAAAAGCATGCGCTTGTCGAGCCGCTGCCAGTGCTCGGCGTCCGGGCCGAGGGGCGTCCCCGGTCCCGATCCCGCGGTGATCGGTGAAAGCACTTCCGTCGGATAGGAATCCGGGAACACGTCCGGATCCGGCGGTGGCGGCTGGGTCATGTGGCGTCCCCCCGGTGCTGTGCGGCGATGGCGGTGAGCTGGGCGACGGTGTCGCGCGCGTCGGCCAGGGCGAGCGCGCTGATGTGCACGGCCCCGGCCGAGGAGGCGGTGGTGACGGTGACGGTGGCCAGCCCGAGCAGCCGTTCCAGCGGTCCGCGGTAGGTGTCCACGGTCTGCACGCGGGTGATGGGCGCGACCCTGCTTTCCTGGGTGAACCAGCCGGTCCGGGTGTAGACGGCCTCGTCGGTGATCTCCCACCGGTGCACGGCGTAGCGCCACAGCGGGATGGCCACGATGCTGAATATCGCTGCCAGCAGCACGATTCCGAATACCAGCGCCTGCAGGCCGCGCCGGTGTGTGTCGAACAGCGCCCAGACCCCCACTCCGAGGATCGGCACCACCCACGACAGCGCGGCGCTCAGCGCCCACAGCAGTTTGGCGCGTGGGCTGGGACGCCGCGACGGGCCGGCCAGGATGCCGCCGGGAGCGAGGGGCTGGGACATGCTGCCCATGCTTGCATGAATCCGGCCGCGGAGGCGGTTGTTACTAGAGAGGACCGGACGGTCGGTTTGTCGCGGCGGCGTCGGTCCGCTACTTGGGCGTAATGCGGAACAGTCCGGTCGTGGCGCCCTGGTATTGGATTCGGCCGGGCGCGATGGTGCCGACCATTTCCAGGGTGTCGTTCACGGTGGTCGCGCCGACGAACTGCTCGATGTCGACCTTGCCGGTATCGGCGTCGATCACCGCGAAGCTGTAGTTGTCGGTCACTCCCGCGCTGCCGCTGCCCAGGCCACTGCTGCCGCTGCTGCTGCCACTGCCGAGTGCGCCGCTGCCGCTGCCGAGCAGGGAGTGCCGGGTGAAGGTGTAGATCTTGCCGTCCGCGACCGACAGCCGCGGCACCGCCGAGGAGGGCACGGTGTTGGTCCAGACCACGGTGCAGCCGGAGCCGGTGACATCGATGCGGGTCATGCCGCCCGAAATCGGCGCGCTCGCGGGCTGACTGGTGCCGGCGTTGGGCGGCAGCGCCGGGTAGGGGTAGCCGTAGGTGCTGGCCACGAACACGCTGTTGCCCGAGCCGATGGGGGAGTTCTCGGTGCCGTCGATGGCGGGCACCGAGCACACCGGGCGGCCGGTGGCGGTGTCGAAGACGAGCAGGTTCTCCTTGGTGGCCGCGTTGTCGGTGATGGCCAGGTATTCGGTGCCGTCGCCGGGTCCGAAGAAGGTCGGCGTCGCGCCGGTGCCCCAGCTCAATTGGCCGGGCTTGCGGGCCGGGCCGCGGTCGTAGGCCTGCCGCCACACGATCTGCGGGTTGCCGCTGCCGTCCACGTTCAGCAGGTACAGCGCGTGGTCGGTGGCCACGGCCATGCCCTGGGGCGCGGTGGCGATGCTGTTGGCCACGTTCTCGCCGGGCGCGAGCACGATCGAGTGCGCGGTGCCGTCGGTGCTGACGAATCCGGCGGCGGCGCTGTCGGTGGCGAACCACACCCGGCCCTGGTAGTCGGGGGACACCGAACTGACCGCATCGCAGGTGCCGCCGCCGCAGTGTCCGGTGACCGCCTGTGTCACATCGGTTTTCGAGGCGATCGACAGTGACCAGGAGCCGTCGGAGCCGCGCTGGTGCCCGATCCGCAGCAGGCTGCCCGAGCCGTCCACGGTGACCATCTGGTCGTGGTTGTCCAGGTAGGCGTAGACCCCGCCGAGCAGGCTGCCCTTGGTCAGGTCGAGGTGCGCGAGGGTGTTGCCGTTGTTCGGGTCCAGCAGCAGCACTTCCGGCGCGCGATCGGTGACCTTCGTGCACAGCGCCTGCGGGAAGCCGTCCGCGCCCTGCAGGATCGTCGGGCAGGCAGCGCCCTCCTCGTGGAAGTCCGCGTTGACGCCGCCGGTGCCGACGCCGGGCAGTGGCGTGGTATCGGAGGCCTCGGCGTCGCCGTGCATGGTCGCGGTGCCCACCGGTCCCAGATACGGATTGGCGGGCGGCACCGGTCCGAATGCGGAGGCGGTGCTGGTGGCGATCGTCAGCAGGGCGGCGGCGCCCAGGCCGGCGACGACGGCGGCGCGGCGGATTTTCGCGAGCACGAAGGTCTCCCTCTTCTTCTGCGAAGTGGACGCCCGCGAGGCTATTTCATCGGAACCGAGATTTGAATAGATGAACTCGAGGATACGAATAATCAACTCGGAATACCGGACGTGGGTGGCAGGTTGGCTCGTTCCATGGCACCCGAGTCGGAACAGCCGGATGGATGGCGCATGATCGAGACCGTGACGGATCTACCGAACCCGAGCCTGCCGCCGAGGCCCACCAGCAGTTCGGCTGCGCCCACGGGTTCCGCCATGCCCGATGGTTCCGCTGTGCGCACCGATACTGCCGTGCCCACCGCCGCTGTGCCCACCGATTCCGCGATGCGCCGTGCGCTGCGCCGCGCCCGGGACGGTGCGACCCTCAATCTCGACGAGGCCGTGGTGCTGTTGCACGCCCGCGGCGCCGATCTGGAGGATCTGTGCGCGTCGGCCGCGCGGGTGCGCGATGCCGGGCTGCGGGAGTCCGGCTACACGGGTGAGGTGCTGCCGATCACCTACTCCCGCAAGGTGTTCATCCCCATCACGCATCTGTGTCGCGACCGCTGCCACTACTGCACCTTCGTCACCGTGCCCGGCAAGCTGCGCGCGCAGGGCAAGGGCATGTACATGGAGCCGGACGAGATTCTCGAGGTCGCCCGGCAGGGCGTCGAACTCGGTTGCAAGGAAGCGCTTTTCACCCTGGGTGACCGCCCGGAGGAGCGCTGGCCCGAGGCGCGGCAGTGGCTCGACGAGCGCGGCTACGACTCCACCCTGGATTACGTGCGCGCCATGGCGATTCGCGTGCTGGAGGAGACCGGCCTGCTGCCGCATCTGAATCCGGGCGTGATGAGCTGGGAGGAGCTGTCGCGGCTCAAGCCGGTGTCGCCGTCCATGGGCATGATGCTGGAGACCACCTCGACGCGGCTGTTCACCGAACCCGGTCAGGCGCACTACGGTTCGCCGGACAAGGACCCGGCGGTGCGGCTGCGCGCGCTCACCGACGCCGGACGCCTGTCGGTGCCGTTCACCACCGGCATCCTGGTGGGCATCGGCGAGACGGTGGTCGAGCGCGCCGAGTCGATTCTCGCGATTCGCAAGGTGCACAAGGCTTTCGGGCACGTGCAGGAAGTCATCGTGCAGAACTTCCTGGCCAAGCAGAACACCGCCATGCGCCACAGCCCGGATGCCGGGATGGAGGAGTTCCGGGCCGCCATCGCCGTGACCCGGCTGCTGATGGGGCCGAAGATGCGGATCCAGGCGCCGCCGAATCTGGTGTCGCTGGAGGAATGCCGGGCACTGCTGGCGGCGGGTATCGACGACTGGGGCGGGGTGTCGCCGCTCACCCCCGACCATGTGAATCCGGAACGGCCGTGGCCGAATCTGGAGACCCTCGCGCAGATCACCGCCGACTGCGGCTATGTCCTCACCGAGCGCATCACCGCCCACCCGAAGTATGTGCTGGCGGGCCATCCGTGGATCGATCCGCGGATTTCCGAACATGTTGCGGCACTGATGGATCCGAAGACCGGCCTGGCCGCCGACGTGAAGCCGTCCGGCCTGCCCTGGCAGGAGCCCGACCAGGATTGGGAATCGGTCGGCCGCATCGACCTGCACACCGCCATCGACGCCGAGGGCCGCCGGACCGAATCCCGCAGCGACGCTGGGATTGCTGATGATTCACTAGGAGCGTTCGGCGACTGGGAGAGCATCCGTGAGCAGGTGCTCGAGCTGGCTGGTTCCTCCGCCCCGGAGCGTGTCGACGCCGACGTGATGGCCGCCTTGCGCGCCGCCGAGCGGGACCCCGCGGGCCTGACCGACGACCAGTACCTGTCCCTGGCCACCGCCGACGGCCCGGCCCTGGAGGCCGTGACCGCGCTGGCCGACCAGCTGCGCCGCGATGCCGTGGGCGACGAGGTCACCTACATCGTCAACCGGAACATCAACTTCACCAATATCTGCTACACCGGCTGCCGCTTCTGCGCGTTCGCGCAGCGCAAGGGCGATGCCGACGCCTTCAGCCTGAGCCCGGCCGAGGTCGCCGACCGCGCCTGGGAGGCCTGGGTCGAGGGCGCGACCGAGATCTGCATGCAGGGCGGCATCGATCCGGAGCTGCCGGTCACCGGCTACGCGGATCTGGTGCGCGCCATCAAGGCTCGCGTCCCCGGGATGCATGTGCACGCGTTCAGCCCGATGGAGATCGTCAATGGCGCGTCCCGCAGTGGGCAGTCGGTGCACGACTGGCTGTCGGCGCTGAAAGAGGCCGGGCTGGACAGCATTCCGGGCACCGCCGCCGAGATCCTGGACGACGAGGTGCGCTGGGTGCTGACCAAGGGCAAGCTGCCCGCCTCGGCCTGGGTGGATGTCGTCACCACCGCGCACCGGCTGGGCCTGCGCTCCAGCTCGACCATGATGTACGGCCACGTGGACAATCCCGAGCACTGGGTGGGTCACCTGCGCGTGCTGCGCGGAATCCAGGACGAGACCGGTGGTTTCACCGAATTCGTGCTGCTGCCGTTCGTGCACCAGAGCGCCCCGCTCTACCTCGCGGGCGCCTCCCGGCCCGGCCCGACCGTGCGGGAGAATCGGGCCGCGCACGCGCTGGCGCGGATCATGCTGCACGGCCGGATCGAGAATATTCAGACCAGCTGGGTCAAACTTGGTATCACGGGTACCCGGCTCATGTTGAACGGCGGCGCCAACGACCTCGGCGGCACGCTGATGGAGGAAACCATCTCCCGCATGGCCGGTTCCGAACATGGATCAGCCAAGACGGTCGAGGAACTGACGGAGATCGCGTCGGGTATCGGCCGCCCGGTCCGGCAGCGCACCACCACCTACGGTGTGCCACGGACCCGCTCGCTCGCCCGCCTCTCCGCGACGTCGGCGGACGGCTGAGAGCCGTTGGAGTCGCGCACCCGCGCCGGCGGTCAGGTGGGTGTCTGAATTTTGGACGTGCCCGACGAGGTACCGCTGGCGCAACGAGATCGGTTGTCGCGTTCGGAACGCCTGCCCGGGGTGTTGCCGAGGGCGAAAGTTAGGGCAGGCTGTGCAGTAGTAATGTTGGCTGGCCGGGATAGGGTTTCGCCGGGCGGAGTATCCCGCATGTGAGGACAGACTAGGAGAGCGGCAGTGCCGTACATCATCGCTGAACCGTGCGTTGACGTGAAGGACAAGGCGTGCATCGAGGAATGCCCCGTGGACTGCATCTACGAGGGTGGCCGCATGCTGTACATCCAACCGGACGAGTGCGTGGACTGTGGTGCATGTGAACCGGTCTGCCCGGTGGAAGCCATCTTCTACGAAGACGACACCCCGGATCAGTGGGCCGGTTATGTCAACGCCAATGTCGACTTCTTCGACGACCTGGGTTCGCCGGGTGGCGCCACCAAGGTCGGCAAGGTCGACTACGACCCGCCGTTCATCGCCGCGCTGCCGCCGATGGCCAGCGAGTAGGACGAGCATTTGACCGCGCGTGGCCGGGTCAGCGCTCTGCTACCCGATTTCCCCTGGGACACCATCGCTTCCGTGAAGGCGAAGGCGGCGTCGCATCCGGACGGCATCGTCGACCTCTCGGTCGGGACACCGGTCGATCCGGTGGATCCGCTGATCCGCGCGGCACTCTCGTCGGTGGCGGAGGTACCGGGCTACCCGACCACGCACGGTACGCCCGAATTGCGCGAAGCCGTTGTCGCGGCGCTGAAGCGGCGATTCGGGATCACGGGGGTGGACCCGGCGGCGGTGCTGCCGGCCATCGGCACCAAGGAGCTCATTGCCGGGCTGCCGCGGCTGCTCGGCCTGGGATCGCAGGATCTGGTCGTCATCCCCGAGGTCGCGTACCCGACCTACGAGGTGGGCGCGCTGCTCGCCGGGACTCGCTATGTGCGCGCCGACGGCACCATGCAGCTCGGCCCGGAGCGGCCCGCGCTGATCTTCCTCAACTCGCCGTCGAACCCGACCGGCAAGGTGCTGGGCGTCGACCACCTGCGCAAGGTGGTGCAGTTCGCCCGCGAGCGCGGGGCCATCGTCGCCTCCGACGAGTGCTACCTGGGGCTGGCCTGGGAGGGCCGCGCGGTGTCGATCCTCGACCCCGAGGTCAGCGACGGTGACCACACCGGTCTGCTCGCCATCCACTCGCTGTCCAAGACCTCGAATCTGGCCAGTTACCGGGCCGGTTTCGTGACCGGTGATCCGGAGCTCGTGGCGGAGCTGCTGGAGGTGCGCAAGCACTCCGGCATGATGCTGCCCTTCCCGATCCAGGCGGCCATGACCGCGGCCCTCGGCGATGACGCACACGAGGTTCAGCAAAAGGATCGCTACCGGGCGCGGCGGGTCGTGCTGCGAGATGCCCTGCAGCGCGCGGGATTCCGGATCGACGACTCCGAGGCGGGTCTGTACCTGTGGTCGACGCGCGGCGAGGAATGCCGCACGACCCTGGATTGGCTGGCCGAGCGCGGCATCCTGGCGGCACCGGGCGAGTTCTACGGCCCGCGCGGCAATCAGCATGTGCGCATTGCCCTTACCGCCACGGACGAACGAATCACCGCGGCCGCTGATCGTCTGACCAGCTGATTTCCCGTTACCACCGGGCCCGTGATAGCGTCTACGACGTTGCAAGGCCCGGTGGCCGAGCGATTGCAAGGCCCTGTGGCGCAGTTGGTTAGCGCGCCGCCCTGTCACGGCGGAGGTCGCGGGTTCGAGTCCCGTCAGGGTCGCACTGTCACTGTCACTGTCCCGCCTCTCCGCGTATTTAGCGGGCGGCTGGGAGCCGTTCACTCCTGGCAACCCGTGCCGGCGGTTGGGTGCCGAAACCATTCTGGGCGTACCCGGGGAGTTACCCCCATCTCGCGAAATCAGTTGTCGTCTCCCTAATTTTGTTCAAAACTGACACACGTTCTCTTCACTACCTCTATAACAGGTTCTCATCGCAACTCGATGAGGAGTCTTTCAGTGCGTGGTCTGTCTTATGAAACCCCCGGTAAGAGTGTCTATGGCAGCAATGTCAGCCGACGTGGGTTCCTAGCTGCAACAGGTGTCATTCTGGGGGCGGCTGCGCTACTACCGAAGGCGCCCCTGGCCCGGGCACTACCCACGGGATCGATCAATGACGGTGACACGATGCCGGTTCTGGTCATCGGCACCGGCTACGGCGGCGCGGTCGCGGCGCTGCGGCTCGCGCAGGCCGGGCAGAACGTGGTCATGGTCGAGAAGGGCATGTCCTGGAGCCAGCCGGGGTCCGACGGCAAGGTCTTCTGCAACATGCTGAATCCGGACGGCCGGTCCTTCTGGCTGCGCACCGAGACCGACCAGCCGGTCAACCATTTCATGGGCGCGCCCTACAACAAGTCCATCTCCCGCTACACCGGTGTGCTGGATTCCGAGCAGTTCAGCGGGATCCGGATCTACCAGGGCCGCGGCGTGGGCGGCGGCTCGCTGGTCAACGGCGGTATGGCGGTGACGCCCAAGCAGGAGAACTTCGCCAGCATCCTGCCGTCGGTGGACGCCGGCTCGATGTACAGCACCTACTACCCGCGCGCCAATGCCGGGCTGAAGGTGAACAACATCGACCAGACCTGGTTCCAGGGCGCGGACTGCTATCAGTTCGCACGCGTCGGCATAAAGCAGGCGCAGCGGTCCGGGTTCGCGTACACCTTCGTGCCCAACGTCTACGACTTCAACTACATGAAGCAGGAGCAGGCCGGCACCGCCACGCGGTCGGCGCTCAACGCCGAGGTCATCTACGGCAACAACTACGGCAAGAACTCACTGGACAAGACCTATCTGGCGGCGGCGTCGGGCACCGGCAAGGTGACCATCGTGCCGCAGCACGTGGTCACCATCGTGGCGCCGGCCAATGGCGGCGGCTACTCGGTGTCGATGAACCAGATCGACACCAGCGGCAATACCGTCAAGGCGAAAACCGTTACGGCGCAGAAGGTCTTCTTCGCGGCCGGCAGTGTCGGGACCAGCAAGCTGCTGGTTACCCAGAAGGCCACCGGCAAGCTGGGCAATCTGCCGGACTCGATCGGCGCCGGCTGGGGCAACAACGGCAATGTCATGGTGGCCCGGCAGAACCAGGCCTGGGACGCCACCGGCAGCCTGCAATCCTGCATCCCCTGCGTCGGCATCGACAACTGGGCCGACAGCGGCGGCCCGGCCTTCGCGGAGGTATCGCCGTTCCCGGCCGGCATCGAGACCTTCGCCAGCCTGTACCTGGCCATCACCAAGAACCCGAATCGCGGCACCTTCTCCTACAACTCGGGATCCGGTGGCGTGGACCTGAACTGGCAGACCGCCTGGAACCAGCCGAGCATCGACGCCGCCAAGCGCATCTTCGACAAGATCAACAGCAAGGAAGGCACCATCTACCGGACCGACCTGTTCGGCGAATACAAGACCTGGGGCGACGATTTCGCCTACCACCCGCTCGGCGGCTGCGTGCTGAACGTGTCCACCGACAACTACGGGCGGCTCACCCAGTACCCGGGCCTGTACGTCATCGACGGCTCCCTGATTCCGGGCCTCACCACCGTCAACCCGTTCGTCACCATCACCGCACTCGCGGAACGCAATATCGAGACGATCATTTCGCAGGACTTCCACTGAGGAAGCGGCCCCGCCGACGGAGAAATTCCGTCGGCGGGGCCGACCGGGGCGTGTTCGTTCCGGTCGGGCAGCGGCGATCGCGTTAGCCTTGGATATGGACGCTGTCACGGTTGTCCCTGCTCCCGGCAATGAACCGGTGCACACCTACGCCCCCGGCAGCCGCGAACGCGAGCTGCTGGCCGGCAGGCTCGCCGCTCTCGCCGCCGACCCCGTGGATGTGCCGCTCGTCATCGGCGGCAAGCATCAGCCCGGTGGCGGCGAGCGGCACACCATCGTGATGCCGCACCGGCGTCGCCAGGCACTCGGGACCTACACCCACACCACCCACGACGACGCGCGCGCGGCCATCGCGGCGGCGACGGCCGCCGCGCCCGGCTGGCAGGCCATGCCTTTCGAGGAACGGGCCGCCATTCTGCTGCGGGCCGCCGACCTGCTGGCCGGGCCCTGGCGCGAGACCCTGGCCGCCGCCACCATGCTCGGCCAGTCGAAAACGGTGCAGCAGGCCGAAATCGACGCACCCTGCGAGCTGGTGGACTTCTGGCGCTTCAATGTCGCCTTCGCCCGGCAGATTCTCGCGGTTCAGCCGGAATCGGCGGCGGGCGTGTGGAATCGGATGGACTACCGGCCCCTGGAGGGCTTCGTCTACGCCATCACGCCGTTCAACTTCACCGCCATCGCCGGGAACCTGCCCACCGCGCCCGCGCTCATGGGCAATACCGTCGTCTGGAAACCTTCCTCGGCACAGACACTGTCGGCGTACTACACGATGAAGCTGCTGGAGGAGGCGGGCCTGCCGCCCGGGGTCATCAATATGGTGACCGGCAGCGGCGCGCAGCTCTCGGAGGTGGCGCTGGCCGATCCGCGGCTGGCGGGCATCCACTTCACCGGTTCCACCCGCACCTTCCAGTACCTGTGGCAGAGCGTCGGCTCGAATATCGGCCGCTACCACGGATATCCGCGGCTGGTGGGAGAGACCGGCGGGAAGGACTTCATCCTCGCCCACCCGTCCGCCGACCCGGATGCCTTGCGCACGGCCATGATTCGTGGTGCCTACGAATACCAGGGGCAGAAGTGCTCGGCCGCCTCGCGCGCCTATATCGCCCGGTCGGTGTGGCAGCGCATGGGGCAGGACTTCCTGTCCGAGGTGGAGTCGCTGACCTACGGCGATGTCGCCGATCTGTCGAATTTCGGTGGGGCCGTGATTGACAACCGCGCCTACGACAAGTGCGTGGCCGCCATCGAGAAGGCGAAGGACCGCGGGCTCACGGTCCCCGCGGGCGGTGGCTACGACGACAGCGAGGGCTGGTTCGTCCGGCCGACCGTGCTGCTCGGCGAGGATCCGGGCGACGATGCCTTCGCCACCGAGTACTTCGGGCCCATTCTGTCGGTGTACGTCTACGACGACAGCGCCCCCGACTCGTTCGCCGAGATCCTCGAGGTGGTGGACGGGACCTCGCCCTACGCACTCACCGGCGCGATCTTCGCCCGCGACCGCAAGGCCGTCGAAACCGCCTCGGACGCACTGCGGTTCGCCGCGGGCAACTTCTACATCAACGACAAGCCCACCGGCGCGGTGGTCGGGCAGCAGCCCTTCGGCGGGGCCCGCGCCTCCGGCACCGACGACAAGGCGGGCTCCTACCTCAACCTGCTGCGCTGGGTCGCGCCCCGCACTCTCAAGGAGACCTTCGTACCACCGACCGACTACCGCTACCCCCACATGGAGACGCGATGAATCCGCTGCGGCCCGCGATTCTGGCCGCGGCCGGATCGTCGCGGATGAAGGACGCCATCACCCGGGTGCCGGTCACCGCCGCGGTGGTCCGGCGGTTCGTGGCCGGGGAGACCCGGGCCGGGCTGGTCCCGGTGGCGCGTGAGCTGCTGGCGAGTGGCCGCGCGGTGAGTGTCGACTTCCTGGGCGAGTACACGACCGAGCGTGCCCAGGCCGATGCCGCGGTGGCGGAATACCTTTCGCTCATCGACGACCTGGCCGAGGCCGACCAGGTGATGCCCGGCGCGCACACCGACATCCCCCGGGTGGAGGTCTCGCTCAAGCTGTCGGCGCTCGGCCGGTCGCTGGGTCAGGACGGGCCGGCCATCGCCGCGGAGAACCTGCACAAGCTGTGCGCCAAGGCCGCCGAGCGGCACGTCTGGGTGACCGTCGACGCCGAGGACCACACCACCACCGCCGGCACCCTGGAGGCGGTCCGCCAGGCCCGCGCCGAATTCCCCTGGCTCGCCGTCGCTTTGCAGACCTACCTGCGTCAGGCCGAGGACCGCGCCCGCGACCTGGCCGCCGACGGCACCCGAGTCCGCCTCTGCAAGGGCGCGTACCAGGAACCGGCGACCGTCGCCTATCGGCGCCGCGCCGAGGTCGACGCCTCCTACCTGCGCTGCCTCGACGTCCTCTTTCGCCGCGCCTGGTACCCCATGATCGCCTCCCACGACCCGGCCATGATCGACGCCGCCCTCGCCCTCTCCATCGAAAACCATCGCAACCCAGGCGATTTCGAGTTCCAGATGCTCTACGGCATCCGCGACGCCGAGCAGCGCCGCCTCGTCGCGGACGGCCACTCCCTGCGCGTCTACATCCCCTACGGCACCCAGTGGTACGGCTACCTCATGCGCCGCCTCGCCGAACGTCCCGCCAACCTCGGCTTCTTCCTTCGTGCCCTAGCTGACCGCGCCTGAGAATTCGCGGTCACGGGTTCGTTCCCGGGGCGCGCCAGGGCCGCACACTCGGGCGTGCGGTCCTGCTCTGGACGGAGTTTCAGGGGTGAAATCCCTGAGAGTCCGAGAGTTGGTTCAGACCAGGGGGCGGCCGAGGCGGCGGCGGAGGCGCATGTCGGCGAGGTAGAAGTTGTAGGGGAACAGGCGGATCGGGGTGGGCATGCGGGTCCAGATCGCGGAGATCAGGCGCAGGAAGCCGGCGAAGATGCGCTCGTCGCGGGCGGACCAGGTCATGGCCATCTCCTCGCGCAGGTGCGGCGGGAGCAGGGCGGTGACGATGAAGCGGTGCAGGCCGCCCAGGGTGATCTGCAGGGGCCAGGGCAGCATCTTCAGGTCGGTGAGGTCGTTGAAGTACTTGCGGGTGGGAGCATCGATCGACTTGGTCGCGAGGTTCTCCTCCCAGTACACGTAGAACTCGTCGCGGGTGGCGGGCCACATCTCGGGACGCATCTGCAGGGTGGTGCCCAGCCGCGCGCCGTACTGGTAGAAGGCTTCCGCCAGTTCGGGATTCATGGGGCCGCGCATGCGATGGTAGAGATCGTCGACGCCCCAGTAGAGGCAGGCCGCCACCCACAGCTGCAGCTCGGGGTCGAAGGCGTTGTACTTGACCGCACTGCCGGGCTTGGAGTGGACGCTGCGGTGCGAGCGGTTCACGGCCTCACGGTAGTCGCGGCGGTCGTCGTCGTTCCCGAGCAGCGCGACCGACAGATAGGTGAGGGTGGTGCGCAGCCGCTTGATCGGGTGCAGCGTCACCTTGCCACTGTCGACGTCGCTCTCCATGACGCCGTACGCGACGGGTTTCAGCGACAGCTGCATGACGACATTGGCCGCGCCGCCGAGGAAGGCCGCGACGCCGTCGATGTGCTCACGCACGGATTCCGGGGTCATCGGCTCGTAGGCCCGCGGGAACTCGTCGAACTTGCGCAGGGGGGCGGTCATCGTTGACTCGGCTCCTCGTCGTCACTCCTCACCCATGAGGAGAGTGTGAGAAATTTCGCCACTCACCCTCTCATCGCAGGGTGATCATGTCAATGTGCGAAGATTAGTGCCTCACCGTTTCTTTGCGACCGGAAAGGGCCCGGACCATGGCCAAACTGGCCAAACTGCTGCCGCTCGTCCGCGGATCCGGCCCCGAGGATCACAACCAGGCCAAGGTCCTCGATGCCGCGCTGATGGCGTTCCTGGACTTCGGCATCAAACGCACCAGCATGGTGGAGGTCGCCCGCCGCGGCGGGCTCTCGCTGGCCACCCTCTACCGCCGATTCGCGGGCAAGAACGACCTCATCCAGGCCGTCGGCCTGCGTCAGGCTCGCCAGCTCGTCGAGGACATCGACGCCGCGGTGCAGGTTCCGGTCGAACGCGACGCCAGCGCCGAGGAGCAGATCACCGTGCTCTTCATCGCGTTCATCGAGGGCCTGCGCGGCAATCAGCTGCTGGGCCGCCTGCTCAAGACCGAACCCGAGGTGGTGCTGCCCTATCTGACCGTGCAGGGCGCGCCGGTCATCGAACTCGGCCGCGATTACCTTGCCGAGTTCATCGCCCGCCTGCAGGCGGAAGGCAAACTGCCGCAATACGATCCGCTGCCGCTGGCCGAGATGATCGCCCGCGCGGCGCTGTCGCTGGCGCTGACGCCGCAGACGGTCATTCCGCTCGACGATCCCGTCGCGCTGCGGCAGTTCGCTCGCGACCACATCATTCCCGGATTCCGGATCCTCTGACCCGCACCGGGTTTCACACCAGCCGCAGGCCCAGCCTGCGCCGCAGACGCATATCCGTGAGATAGACGTTCAGCGGGAAGGCCCGCAGTGACGGCGGCACGACCGATTCGGCCGCACCGGCCAGCCGCAGCATCCGGGCCAGTGCTCGGTCCTGCCGCGGCGTCCAGGTCATGCCCATCTCGTCGCGGAGATGCCGCGGCAGCAGGCCGGTCACGAAGAAGCGGTGGACGCCGCCGAAGGCCAGCTGGAACGGGCGGGGCAGCATTCTCAGGTCGATGAGATCCTCGAAGTAGGCCCGGATCTTGGGATCGATGCGGGTCTTGGCGAGGTTCTCGTCCCAATATCGGTCGAAGGCGGCGCGATCGGCGGGCCACATGTCCGGGCGCACCTGCAGCGTGGTGCCGAGCCTTGCGGCGTGGAGGTAGAAGGCGTCGGCGTCGTAGTCGTCCATGGGTCCGTGCATGCGCTCGTAGAGATCACGCGCACCCCAGTACAGACAGGCCGCGACCCAGAGCTGCAGCCGGGGATCGAAGGCGTTGTACTTCACGGTGCTGTTCGTGTGGGACCGGACGTACTTGTGCACGGAATCGACGGCCTCCCGATAGGCCGCACGTTCTTCCTCGGTGCCCAGCAGGGCCACGGCCAGGTAGGTGAGGGTGGTGCGCAGCCGTTTGAGGGGATGGACCATGACGTTCCCGGATTCCACCGGGCTCTCCACCACGCCGTATCCGACCGGCGGGTGGGAGAGCTGCATGATCACGTTCGCCGCCGCGCCGAAGAAGCCCGCCGCACCGTCCAGATAGTGGCGGACGTCGATCTCCGGTGCGGGGGCTGCGGATTCGGACCAGTCGTGCAGCGGCCTGGTCATCGTTGACCACATCCTCGGGTGAGAAAGTTATATAGAAACTTTCTTACCCACTCGGGTCACCTGTCAACCGGCTCGGCGGGTTCGCAAGCGATTCGTTGCCGAGCGGCTCCGGTAGCGTGGGCCCGTGTCGCCGCTGTTGCTGAGCTCGTTGAACCCGGCCGCCATCGCCGCCGGAGCCGATATCCCGGATGCCGTCACCATCGACGGGGAGACGTTGTCGCGCAGTGATCTGCTCGGCGCGGCCACCTCCGTCGCCGAACGCGTGGCCCAGGCGCGCCGGGTGGCCGTGCTGGCCGAACCGACCGTCACCACCGTGCTCGCCGTGGTGGGCTGCCTGATCGCCGGGGTGACCGTGGTGCCGGTGCCGCCGGACTCCGGCAGTGCGGAACTGGCGCACATCCTGCGGGATTCGGGTGCGCAGGCCTGGCTGGGCACGGCTCCCGAGGGCTCCGATCTGCCGGTGATCCCGGTGCGCAAGCACGCACGGTCCTGGCATCGATACGCCGAACCCGCCGGGAAGGCAACGGCTTTCATCCTCTACACCTCCGGCACCACCGGCGCGCCGAAGGGCGTGATGCTCAGTCGCGACGCCATCGCGGCGGGCCTGGACGCGCTCATCGAGGCGTGGGGCTGGACCTCGAAAGATGTTCTGGTGCACGGTCTTCCGCTGTTCCACGTGCACGGCCTGATCCTCGGCGTGCTGGGCCCGCTGCGGGCCGGCAGCCCGCTCGTCCACACCGGTAGGCCCACCCCGAAGGCGTACGCCGACGCGCACGGCACCATGTACTTCGGCGTGCCCACCGTGTGGTCGCGAATCACCGAAGATCCCGACGCCGCACGGGAATTGGCGAAGGCGAGGATCCTGATCTCCGGCAGCGCGCCGCTGCCCGTGCCGGTGTTCGAGCGGCTCGCCGAGCTCACCGGGCACGCTCCGATCGAGCGCTACGGCATGAGCGAAACCATGATCACCCTGTCCACCCGGCCCGACGGCGAACGCCGCCCGGGCTGGGTCGGGACCCCGGTGGCGGGCGTCGAGACCCGGCTGCGCGACGAGGCGGGCGACCCGGTGCCGCACGACGGGGAGAGCGTCGGCGGACTCCAGGTGCGCGGACCCATGCTCTTCGACGGCTATCTGAACAAGCCGGAGGTCACCGCCGAGAACTTCACCGCCGACGGCTGGTTCCGGACCGGCGACGTGGCTGTCATCGACGCCGAGGGCTTCCACCGCATCGTGGGCCGGGAATCGGTGGACCTCATCAAGTCCGGTGGCTACCGCATCGGCGCGGGCGAGATCGAGACCGCGCTGCTGGGGCATCCGGCGGTGGCCGAGACCGCGGTCGTCGGCGTCCCCGACGACGATCTGGGGCAGCGCATCGTCGCCTATGTCGTGCTCCGCCCCGGGGCGGGCGCGGCGATCGCCGACGAGCTCATCGCCCATGTGGCGGGCGAACTCTCGGTGCACAAGCGGCCGCGCGAGGTACGCGTGGTGGACGGCCTGCCGCGCAACGCCATGGGCAAGGTCCAGAAGAAACTGCTGTCTTGACCTCGAGTGCACTCGAGGTCCTACCGTGATCGGTATGACCGCATCGCTGTCGCCCGCCCAGATCGAGTACCTGAACAGCCAGCGACTGGGGCGGCTGGCCACCATCCGTCCGGACGGCTCACCGCAGAACAATCCGGTGGGCTTCCGCTACAACGCGGCTCTGGGCACCATCGACATCGGTGGGCTCGATCTGGGCGCGAGCCAGAAGTTCCGCAATCTGCTCGAGGAGGAGCGGGTCGCCTTCGTGGTCGACGATGTCCCCTCCGTCGATCCCTGGACGGTGCGGTGCCTCGAAATCCGCGGCACCGCGCAGGCGTTGCGGGACGTGGAGCCGTGGTACCCGGGCCTGTCCCCGGAGCTGATCCGCATCACCCCCGAACGGGTCATCGCCTTCGGCCTCTGACACCGGAGGTCCGGTGCTGGAGGTTTCGGGGCCGGGCCGGTGCAACTCCGGGCATCCCGTTCCCCGTCATGGACGGCTCCGCGGCGCTCTGGCGCGGCCTCTACCACTGAACGTGAAATGACGAAAACCCCTGCGGCGCAAGCCTGCAGGGGTTTTCGCGGCATTGGAGTCAGTCGTTGGCGTGCAGCGCCGCGTTCAGCTCGATGCCGGTGCCCTTGCGGGGCCGGACCTCGACCGCGCCGGTCAGCGAGTTGCGGATGAACAGCAGGTTCGACTTGCCCGACAGCTCACCGGCCTTCACGACCGCGCCGTCCGGCAGCGCGACCTTGGTGCCGGCGGTGACGTACAGGCCCGCCTCCACCACGCAGTCGTCGCCGAGCGAGATGCCCAGGCCCGAGTTCGCGCCCAGCAGGCAGCGCTCACCGAGCGAGATGACCTGCTTGCCGCCGCCGGACAGGGTGCCCATGATGGACGCGCCGCCGCCGACGTCGGAGCCGTCGCCGACCACCACACCGGCCGAGATCCGGCCCTCCACCATGGAATTGCCGAGCGTGCCGGCATTGAAGTTGACGAAGCCCTCGTGCATGACCGTGGTACCCGAGGCCAGGTGCGCGCCCAGCCGCACCCGGTCGGCGTCGGCGATGCGCACCCCCGACGGCAGCACGTAGTCGACCAGGCGCGGGAACTTGTCCACGCCGTACACCGTGACCGGGCCGCGGGCGCGCAGCTTCAGCCGGGTCAGCTCGAATTCCTCGTTGGAGCAGGGGCCGTGGTTCGTCCACACCACATTGGCCAGCAGGCCGAAGATGCCGTCCAGGTTCGCGCCGTGCGGGCGGATCAGCCGGTGCGAGATCAGGTGCAGACGCAGGTACGCGTCGTGCGTGTCGATCGGCGCGGAGGCCAGATCGGCGATGACGGTCCGCACCGCGACGATCTCCACGCGGCGTGCCTCGTCCGTGCCGACCGACGCGGCGAACTTCGCGAATTCGGGATCCGAGGCATCGAGCCGGACGGTGCCGACCTCGTCGGCGGAGAAGGTCCCGAGGCTGGGATACGGGTACCAGGTGTCCAGGACTGTGCCGTTGACGGTGACGGTGGCTAGGCCGACTGCAGATGCTCCCTGTGTACTCACGTCCCCCTACGTTACCGGGCTGTGAATTCATACCGCATGCGGTGCCGATTTGTGCCAACGCAGCGACCGTGCGGAGAACGGAGGTTATTCCTCCTTTATGGTGGATCAAGTGACCATCGATCTGAGTGCCGACCCCATTTCACTCACCGCCGCGCTCGTGGACATTCCGAGCGTGTCGAAGAACGAGAAGGTCATCGCCGACATCGTCGAAACGGCGCTGCACGAACAGACCACCGGATTCGAAATCCTGCGGCACGGCAATACCGTGCTGGCGCGCACCAATCGGGGGCTGCCCACTCGCGTCATTCTCGCCGGACATCTGGACACCGTGCCCATCGCCGACAATGTCCCCGGCCACTTCGAGACCACCGCGGACGGCGAACAGCAGCTGTGGGGTTGCGGCAGCGTCGACATGAAGTCCGGTGACGCGGTCTTCCTGCACCTGGCGGCCACCGTGGCCGATCCGGTCCACGACCTGACCCTGATCTTCTACGACTGCGAGGAGATCGCGGCCGAGTTCAACGGCCTGGGCCGCATCGAACGTGAACTGCCCGAGTGGCTCGCGGGCGATCTGGCGATTCTCGGCGAGCCCTCCGGCGGCTGGATCGAGGCGGGCTGCCAGGGCACCCTGCGGGTGCGGCTGACCACCTCCGGCGTGCGTGCGCACACCGCGCGAGCCTGGCTGGGGGACAACGCCATTCACCGTCTCGCCCCGATCCTGGAGCGGCTGGCCCGCTACGAGGCGCGCGCGGTCGAGATCGACGGCTGCACCTACCGCGAGGGCCTGTCCGCGGTCCGCGTCGAGGGCGGCGTGGCCGGCAATGTGGTGCCGGACGTGGCGACCGTGGACGTGAACTTCCGCTTCGCCCCCGACCGCACCCTGGAGCAGGCCACCGAGCACGTGCGCGAGGTATTCGCCGGTCTGGAACTGGATTTCGAGCGCACCGACGGCGCGCCCGGCGCCCTGCCCGGCCTGTCCAATCCGGCCGCCAAGGACCTCATCGAGATCGTGCACGCACACGGCAGCGGTGGCGTCCGCGCCAAGTACGGCTGGACCGATGTCTCGCGGTTCGCCGCCCGCGGCATCCCGGCCGTCAATTTCGGCCCGGGCGACCCGAATCTGGCCCACAAGCGCGATGAGCACCTGCCCGTCGACCAGATCACCCAGGTGACGTCGATGCTGCGCAGTTACCTCACCGGCGCCAAAGGCTGAGTAGTTGTTCAACACCCCGCTGATCGAGCGACCGGCGGGGGTCACCCGCTCCCTGTACGGTTGGCTGCATGTCTGCTGACGCCGAGTACGAGGGTGTGCGCTCGCCCAAGACGCCACGATTTCGCGGGCCGATCATGCTGCGGCGGGATCGTAAGAAGGGCATAGGCACCACCGATCAGCATCTGCTGGACGAGCGCGGGCCGGCCGACTGGGTGCACACCGACCCCTGGCGCGTACTGCGCATCCAGGCCGAATTCGTCGAGGGCTTCGGCGCTTTGGCGGAGGCGCCGGCCGCGGTGGCGGTCTTCGGCTCCGCCCGCACCCCCGCCGAGTCGGCCGAGTATGAGGCCGGTATGGCCATCGGAAGTGCCTTGGCCCGAGCCGGTTTCGCGGTCATCACCGGCGGTGGACCGGGCGCCATGGAGGCGGCCAACCGGGGCGCGTCGGAGGCGGGCGGATACTCCATCGGCCTCGGTATCGAGCTGCCCTTCGAGCAGCACCTCAACGAGTGGGTCGACCTCGGCATCAACTTCCGGTACTTCTTCGCGCGCAAGACCATGTTCGTGAAGTACGCCCAGGCATTCGTCTGCCTCCCCGGCGGTTTCGGTACCCTCGACGAACTGTTCGAGGCGCTGACCCTGGTGCAGACCCGCAAGATCACCCGCTTCCCGATCATCCTGTTCGGCACCGAATACTGGGCGGGACTGATGGATTGGATGCGCGACTCGCTGCTCGGCTCGGCCAAGGTCGCCCCCGGCGATCTGGGGCTGCTGCACATCACCGACAGCGTGGACGAGGTGGTGCGGATCGTGGTGGAGGCCGCGCAGGCGCGCCGCGAGCTGGACGAGGCGGGCGTGGAGGATCAGTGGTGAGCACCGCCTACGCGGTCTGCGTGTACTGCTCGGCCAGCGTGGACGATCCGGTCGCGCTGGATCTGGCCACCCGGGTGGGCGACGAGATCGGCCGTCGCGGTTGGCAATTGGTGTCCGGCGGCGGCAATGTGTCCATGATGGGCGCGGTCGCGCAGGCGGCCCGGGCCGCCGGGGCCAGGACCGTCGGGGTGATCCCCAAGAAGCTGGTGCACCGCGAGGTCGCCGACACCGACGCCGACGAGCTGATCGTCACCGACACCATGCGCGAGCGCAAACAGGTCATGGACGACCGCGCCGACGCCTTCCTGACCCTGCCCGGCGGCATCGGCACGCTCGAGGAACTCTTCGAGACCTGGACCGGGGCCTACCTGGGCGTGCACGCCAAGCCGGTGGTGGTGCTCGATCCGCAGGACCACTACGCGGGCCTGTTCGAGTGGGTCGAGGGGCTGCGGCTGCGCGGGTACGCGGGCCGCGAAGCGATCGATCGGGTGCTGGTGACCAAGGACTTCGACTCCGCTTTCGAGGCGCTGCGTCCCGGCCGTTGAGAAACCATCTGGTTTCACTCGACAAGATCGGGCGAATCGGTAAGGGTGGGCGGCGGGGGACGTGAGCGCGAGGAGCACAGCGAAGTGAATACCGATGTCCGTTCGACGGTGAGCCTGCTCGACCTGGTCCGCAGTCTGCCCGGCATGGCGAGGCAGGCCCCCGGCATGCTCCGCAATGTCGTGCACATGCTGGTGAAATCCGGCGACAAGGCATCCATCGGGCTGTTCTTCCAGCGCGGCGCGGCCAGGCACCCGGACCGGCCCTTCCTGAAATTCGAAGGGCGCGTGTACACCTGGGGCGAGGCCAACTCCGAGGTCAACCGGTACGCGAAGGTGCTCGCCGCGCACGGGGTCGAGCGCGGCGACGTGGTGGGCATCCTGATGGTCAATCGCGCCGAGGCGCTGTTCACCGTGCTCGCCACCGTGAAACTCGGCGCCACCGCGGGCCTGCTCAACCACAATCAGCGGGACGTGGTGCTGCAGCACAGCTTCCGGCTGCTGAACTCGGTGCTGGACGTGGTCGGTGAGGAGTGCGCCGACGCCCTCGACACCCTCACCGAGGCCCGGCCCGCCCTGCTCTGGTCCGAGCAGCTGGCCGCCGAGGCCCGCACCGCCGACGCCTCGAATCCCGCTGTGACCGAACAGATCACCGCCGGGGAACGCGCCTACCTGATCTTCACCTCCGGCACCACCGGGCTGCCCAAGGCCAGCGTCATGACCCACCTGCGCTGGACCAAGTCCATGGCCGGCATCGGCGGACTCGGCGTCCGGCTCGACGGCCGGGACACGCTGTACTGCTGTCTGCCGCTGTACCACAACAACGCGCTCACGGTGGCGCTGTCCTCGGTGATCGCGGGCGGCGCGACCTTCGCGCTGGGCCGCAAGTTCTCGGCCACCCGCTTCTGGGACGAGGCCATCGCCAACCAGGCCACCGCCTTCATCTACATCGGTGAGCTGTGCCGCTACCTGCTCAACCAGCCGGCCCGGCCCGCCGACCGCGCGCACACCGTCCGGCTCTGCGTCGGCAACGGCCTGCGGCCCGAGCTCTGGGACGAGTTCCAGCAGCGCTTCGGCATCGAGCGGATCGTCGAGTTCTACGGGGCCAGTGAGGGAAATGTCGCCTTCATCAACGCCTTCTCGGTTGCCCGGACCGCCGGCTTCACCCCGCTGCCCTTCGCCATCGTCGAATACGACGACGCCACCGGCAAGGCGTTGCGCCACCCGGACGGCCGCCTGCGCCGGGTGCCGCCGGGCGGGGTCGGGCTGCTGCTCGCCAAGGTCACCACGAGCTCGCCCTTCGACGGCTACACCGACGCCGCCGCCACCGAATCCAAGCTCGTGCGGGACGGTTTCGAGCCGGGCGACTGCTGGTTCGACACCGGCGACCTGGTGCGCGACCAGCGCTGGGGACACATCGCGTTCGTGGACCGCCTCGGCGACACCTTCCGCTGGAAGGGCGAGAACGTCGCCACCACCGAGGTCGAGGGCGCCTTCGACGGCATCGACTCGGTCACGCAGGCGGTCGTTTTCGGCGTCGACATCCCCGGCACCGACGGCAAGGCGGGCATGGCCGCTGTGACGCTGCACGAGGGTGGGCACTTCGACGGCAAGGTCGCCGCCAAAGTGCTCTACGACCACCTGCCGGCCTACGCCGTGCCGCTGTTCATCCGCGTGGTGCCGGAGCTGGAGCAGACCTCCACCTTCAAGAACCGGAAGGTGGAACTGCGCAAACAGGGCTACACCCCCGACGACGAGAGCACCCTCTACGTCCTCGCGGGCCGCACCGAGGGCTACGTTCCCGCATACTCCGAATACGCCGCCGACGTGGCCGCGGGGCGCGTGCCCGGCAACTGAACAGCAGCCGGTCGGAGCCCGGTT
Source organism: Nocardia sp. NPDC059228 (assembly GCF_042754245.1). NCBI lineage: Bacteria > Bacillati > Actinomycetota > Actinomycetes > Mycobacteriales > Nocardiaceae > Nocardia > Nocardia sp. NPDC059228. The sequence goes on from NZ_JBHZAL010000006.1 coordinate 73,979, forward strand.
CCGGTCGGCTGCCCAGCAGTGGCGCCACAGCCCTCGGTACAGTCGAGGGCATGTGTGCGCCGTTGCCGACATTGTGCGGGAAGCCGGTGGCGACGGATCGGGCGCTTGTCATGGCGATCGTGAACCGGACGCCGGACTCCTTCTATGACCGAGGCGCGACGTTCAGCGACGAGGCCGCCATGCGGGCCGTCGACAAGGCCGTCGCCGAGGGCGCGGATCTGGTCGATATCGGCGGGGTCAAGGCCGGTCCGGGCGCCGAGGTGGACAACATCGAGGAGGCTCGCCGGGTGGTGCCGTTCGTGGCGGCCATTCGCGAGCGCTACCCGGATCTGCTCATCAGCGTGGACACCTGGCGTGCCGACGTGGCCCGGGCCGCGGTCGCCGAGGGCGCGGATCTGATCAACGACACCTGGGCGGGGGCGGACCCGGATCTGGTCGGCGTCGCCGCCGAACTGGGCGTAGGAATTGTGTGCTCACACACCGGGGGTGCGATTCCGCGGACCCGTCCACACCGGGTCCGGTACACGGATGTGGTGACCCAGGTCACCGAGACGGTGGTGGCCGCGGCCGAAAATGCTGCGGCGGCAGGGGTGGCCAAGGACTCGATTTTGATCGATCCGACCCATGATTTCGGCAAAAACACCTATCACGGGCTCGAATTGTTGCGTGCGATAGACGTTCTTGTGAAAACCGGATGGCCCGTCTTGATGGCGCTGAGCAATAAGGATTTCATCGGAGAGACTCTTGGTGTCGTCGAGCTGTCCGAACGATTGGAGGGCACATTGGCAGCGACTGCTTGGTCGGCCGCCGCGGGTGCTCGCGTCTTTCGAGTGCACGAGGTGGCTCACACCCGCCGGGTGGTGGACATGATCGCCGCCATCCAGGGTCACCGCCCACCCGCCCGTACCCTGCGAGGTCTCGCATGAAAACAGACTGGGTGAACACCAACACCTTCGACAGCCCCGACTGGACGGTAGCGGAACTCACCGCCGCCAAGGGCGACCGCACCGTCTCGGTGGTGCTGCCCGCCCTCAACGAGGAAGCCACCGTCGCCGCCGTGGTGGCCAGCATCCGGCCCCTGCTCGGCACGCTGGTGGACGAACTCGTCGTCCTCGACTCCGGGTCAACCGACGCCACCGCCGCCCGTGCACAGGCGGCCGGAGCCACCGTGGTGACCCGCGAACAAGCCGTCCCCGAACTCGACCCCGTCCCCGGCAAGGGCGAATGCCTGTGGCGCTCGCTGGCAGTCACCAGCGGCGACATCATCGCCTTCGTGGACTCCGACCTCATCGACCCCGACCCCAACTTCGTCCCCAGGCTGCTGGGCCCGCTGCTCACCGTCGACGGCATGCACCTGGTCAAGGCGTACTACCGCCGCCCGCTGCGCACCGGCGAATCGGTGGACCACCACGGCGGCGGCCGCGTCACCGAACTGGTGGCCCGCCCGCTGCTGGCCGCGCTGCGGCCCGAACTGTCGAATGTGCTGCAGCCCTTGGGCGGTGAGTACGCCGGCACCCGCGAACTGCTCACCTCGGTACCGTTCGCGCCGGGCTACGGCGTCGAAATCGGCCTGCTGCTCGACACTTACGACCTGCTGGGCTTGTCCAGCATCGGCCAGGTCAATCTCGGCGTCCGCCAGCACCGCAACCGCCCGCTGGCCGACCTGGGCGTCATGAGCCGCCAGATCCTGGGCACCGTCCTGGGCCGCAGCGGAATTCAGGACTCCGGCGCGGCCCTGACCCAGTTCCCCATGGTCGCAGGCGAATTCATCGCCCACGCCACCGAAGTCTCGCTGGCCGACCGGCCCCCGATGAACACCCTCCGCCCGGAGGAGGCCGCCGCCTGACCTCGAGGGGCCGGGCGACGGCGCACTGACCTCGCCCGCGCCGCCTCGCTGGATTCCGTTGCGCGCCATCATGCCGGCCATGCATCCGGCTAGCGGTCGTGGCGGTAGATCGGCGTCAGCAGGTCGGCCTCGATCGGTTCGCCGGTGGAGCGGTCGTACCGGACGCCGACCACCGCCGAGAACGGATGCGTGCTCGCGCGCTCGTGCAGGGTCGCGAGTCTGGTTGCCAGCAACCGGATCGCGCCCAGCGAGGCGGGCGGATGCAGGCCGTCGATGACCAGCACGCTGCCCTTGCCGTCCGGGCGGGGGAGGCGGGCCAGGTAGGCGATGTCGTAGGGCTCGGTGCCGCCCGGGCGGTAGACGCGGCGGGCGGCCCGGTCCTCGATGCCCCGGCGTACCCGCCCGGCGCGCGCCACCGTGCGGCGCAGGCGCGGGTCCGCGGCCACGAGATACCGCAGACTGGGCGACAATTCGGGCCCGCCGAGCACGATCAGGCCGTCCCGGTCGAGGTCGAGCGGGCGGCCCGGCAGGAAGCGCTGGACATTGGCGGTGAAGCCGAGTTCGCGCAGTAGCTCGACCAGCCGGTGCGGCGCCGCGGCATCGGGCGCACCCACGAGGGCGATGGCGCGCGTCGTGCTGCGGACGTCCGGGGTGAGGATGGTGAGCGGTCCATGCCCGAAGAACAGACCTTCCGGTACTGGCCCTTGCGTACTCACCTGGTGGATGCGGGCGCGGGAAAGTCCCGCGGCCGCACCTATTCTCGCGAACGTCCAGCCCTCGGCATGCAGTTCGCGGATGACGGCGCGGCGGATGCGAGTCAGCTCATTGATCTGCTGCTGCGCGGCTGCCACGCCTTCGGTGGCGGCTTTCAGGCGTTCGACCTTGTCCTCGATCGCGAATACCCGGGCCACCTCGTCGGCCGACATGTGCGCAGTCTAGATAGCTGGACAGCATCATGCGTCAAGTCCGGTCGACATATTTGATCTCAGGTGGCGTCCGGATCCACCGGCGGACGTTCGTTGCGCTCCAGCGGTTTTTGTTCCTTCGGCATCGAAATCGGGCCGGATCCGCTGTTGGTGTAACCGTTTCCGCTGTTCGGGGAGCTCACCGGCTTGTCGAAACTGGTCAGGTCGTTGAAGCTGTTCAGGATCGAGTCGTCCCCGTCGAGCAGGTGTTTGGTGACCATGGATCGCGGATTCATACTGCGCAGTTCGTTCAACTGCTCCAACGGTTTCCGGATCTCGTCGAATTCCGGGCCGAGCTCATCGCGCAATTGCTGAGTCGCGCCGGTGGCGTAATCGCGTGCCTGTTTCAGGGCGTGCGCGGTCCAGCGAACGGCGCCGGGCAGACGCTCCGGACCCAGAATCACAAGTGCGGCGACGAGCAGAATGAGCATCTCGCCCCAGCCGATATTGCTGAACACAGTGTCTATTTTGCCTTCCGCTTCGCTCCAGGCGGTTCGCGGCCCTGTTACCCCGGTCTTCCCTCCTCCGCTCCTCCGCTGCGCTCCCTCGCTCCGTCAGTCCAGACCGGGGCGGGCCGCGAACTCTGGGTTCGTTCTATTTTTCAGGTGAGGTCCATCAGTCCTATTTTTCAGGCGCGGTCCATCAGTCCGACTCCAGGGTGACCGGGACATCGACCTCGCGGCCGTCGCGAATCAGGCGCACCGTCACGGTCTGCCCGATCTCGTGCGACTGCACCGCAACCGTCAGTTCCTCCGGACCCGACACATCGCGGTCGCCGACCTTCACGATCACGTCGCCCTCCACGATGCCCGCCTTGGCCGCCGGGCTACCGGCCTGTACATCGGCCACCGCCGCGCCGCTCATCACGTCATTGGCGACGATCTTGGTCTTGGCGCTGACTCCCAGCCGCGGGTGGTGCACCGAGCCGTCCCGGATCAGCGCCTGCGAGATCCGTTTGACCTGATCCACCGGAATAGCGAAGCCCAGGCCCACCGAACCGCCGCTCTCCGACTTGATCGCGGAGTTGATGCCGATCAGCCGGCCCTGCATGTCCACCAGCGCGCCACCGGAGTTGCCGTGGTTGATGGCCGCGTCGGTCTGCACGGCGTCGAGGGTGGCATCGGTGTCGGTGCCCTCGCCGCCCACCTTCACCGGCCGGTGCAGCGCCGACACGATGCCGGAGGTGACCGTCTTCTCCAGGCCCAGCGGCGAACCCAGGGCCAGCACGTCGTCGCCGACCTGCACGTCATTGGAGTTGCCGAGCTGGATTACCGCGAGGTTCTTCACATCGACCTTGAGCACCGCCAGGTCCGACTTGGTGTCGCGGCCCACGATCTGGGTCGGCACCCGCGAGCCGTCGGAGAACACCACATCCAGCTTGGCCTTGCCCGACTTGTCATTGGCGGCCAGCGAGATCACGTGGTTGTTGGTGACGATGTAGCCGGCCCCGTCGATCACCACGCCGGACCCCGTGGACCCGGTGTCGCCCAGCCACGCCCGGACGGTGACCACCGCGGGCATGACGGCATTGACCACCTTGGTGATCTGGTTGTGCGATTCGACGGCCGCGGGCGCGGACTGCAGCGCCACCTTGCGGGAGGTCAGCGCGGAGGTCGACGAGCCGGTGAACGCCCCGACGAACCCGCCGAGCAAACCGATGACCGCCGCGATGACCGCGAGCAGCGCCAGCGCCTGCCAGGACACCCGGCCACCGAACAGCACCTCGCGCGCACCCAGCTTGGGTCCGGGCGTCAGCGCCTGCGGCCGGGTCTGCGCCACGGCCGGAGTGCCCAGGCGCGCGGCCGAATTCGGATCCCGCCACGGATCGGCGGGCGCGGCCGGGGCGGTCGTCTCGGTCTTTGCCTCCGGGTCCCGCTGCAGCAGGTCGGTCGAACCCTCCGGCCGACCGAACGCCTCCGCCAGCACCGCGTCCGGCGGGCGATTCCGAATCTCGGTATCCCCCTGCGGCGCCGCCCCCGCGGCACCCGCCGGCCGCGCCGCGAACGAGCCGTGCTGACCGTTCGGGCGGCGGAACGCACGCGCGGTGTGAGTGTCCACATGTGGCCGCAGGACCGGCCGCGGCCCCAGCACCGGTGCGTCCGACGGCCTCAGGTTCCCCCGATTGGCCGCCGAATCGGAAACCGCATCCCGCTCGGGCCCCGGGCCCGTGTTCTTCGATTCGGTGGTCACGCTATGGACTCTACTTGCGCCACCACGAGGTCCACCGCCTGCTGTCGAACGAATCTTGGCGCAGGCCGAAGGAACTCATGCCGCGCGCCAGTGGACCCCGATCGCGGTCGGCGGGGTCGGGAGTCTGGTGATTGCCGCACTCCTGCAGCAACGCCCGCGGAATCCGGCTCAGCGTGTCGTGCAGGCTCAGCGGCGCGGAGATCTGATCCGAGGACTGCCGCAGCGCGATCCGGGCCTGCTGCTGGGCATCCACCTCGGCCGCGCACTCACGGCACACGGAAATATGGTGGGCGGCACGCAGGTATGCGTTCATCCGCAGCTCGCCGTCCACATAGGCGGCGATGGCCTCACTGGCCAGATGCTCGGTGGGGGCGAAACGCGGGGGACGACGGTGCGGTCGGTCCTCGCCACTCATACGCTGCACACCCTTCCGGACGACTCGAGCTGTTCGGGCGACACCTGCCCGCGGGCGTGGTGTCCAGGAAGCGCGGGCGCAGTGCCCGCGGCTCACCCGACGTTTTCGGTCGCGGCGAATCGCCGCTCAATCCCATTATGCTCGAGGTGCTCGCGCAGTGCCTGACGTCCTCGGTGGATGCGGCTGCGCACGGTACCCAGCTTGACGCCCAGCGTCGCGCCGATCTCCTCGTACGACAGACCTTCGATGTCACAGAGCACGACCGCGGCACGGAACTCCGGGGCCAGCGAGTCCAGCGCGGACTGCAGATCCGGATCCAGGTTGGCGTCGTGATAGGCCTGCTCGGGACCCGGACCCTCGGAGGGCACCCGGTCGTAGTCCTCCGGCAGCGCCTCCATGCGGATGCGGTTGCGGCGGCGGACCATGTCCAGGAACAGGTTCGTGGTGATGCGGTGCAGCCAGCCCTCGAAGGTGCCGGGCTGATAGTTCTGCAGGGACCGGAAGACCCGGATGAAGGTTTCCTGGGTCAGATCCTCGGCGTCCTGCGGATCACCGGTGAGGCGGTAGGCCAGGCGATACACGCGATCAGCGTGCTCGCGGACCAGCTCGTCCCAGGTCGGCATCACGGAGCGATCGCCGGTGGCGTCGAAGGCTGCGGTCCCTGACAGGGCGGCCTCGTCATCGGCGGGGGACAGGAGAAGGTCGCTGTCCAGCGTGGTGTCGCTGTCCAGCGGCTTGATCTGCGGGTGCAGAGTGTTGGCGTGTTCACGCGCCGCGTCGACCATGTGGATGGGGTTACCTCCTACTCGGGACCGTGGACCCGATATCGGGGACAACCAATCTGCTGGATCAGCTGTTCCCAATTCCGAGCCAGCGGTCGCTGGCCTGGCGTGAGCATTACTCTGGTCGGTCGTGATGTGGCCGCTGTATGCAGAGGCTGAGGGACACCTGAGAAAAATCGCCACACCGGCCGGTCACCGCCACGCCTTACCGGTGTATCGCCATTAGCCTCTACTTCGTGAGCCAGACTCCCGCGGCACAGAACCTGCAGCGCAACCTCGCCTACGTGGAGGAATCCGTCGCCGAGGACGACATCCTCGTCGGTGCACGCGAGCGCGCCCTCGAACTCGGCGCGGCCCCGGTCGCGCCGGCGGTCGGCGCGCTGCTCAGCATGTATTCCCAGCTGCTCGGGGCGCGGGCCGTGGTCGAGGTCGGCACCGGGGCCGGGGTGAGCGGGCTGTGGCTGCTGGACGGCATGCGCGAGGACGGCACCCTGACCACCATCGACTCCGAGCCCGAGCATCAGCGCGCGGCCCGTGAGGCGTTCCGGTCGGCCGAGATCGCGCCGGCGCGCACCCGGCTCATCAACGGGCGGGCCCTGGATGTGTTGCCGCGGCTCGCCGATGGGGCCTACGACCTGGTCTTCATCGATGCCGCGCCGCTCGAGCACCCGCAGTATGTGGAGCAGGCGGTGCGGCTGCTGCGGGACGGCGGCGCGATCCTGCTGCACAATGCCCTGCTCGGGGGCCGGGTCCCGGACCCCGCCCAGCGCGACCCGCAGACCATGGCCGTGCGGGCGGCGACCCGCGCGATCGCCGAGGATCCGGACCTGACGAGTGTGCTGATCCCGGTCGGCGACGGGCTGCTCTGCGCTGCGCGCGGGTGAATTCAGCGCTGCGCGCGGGTGAGATTCTGCGCTGCGCGCGGGTGAAAACTCAACGCCCGGTGTGGAATTCGATTCCGTCGTGGCGTTCCGCGCGGCGATAGTCCGCGTGGCAATAACTGCGTTCAGAGAGCTTTCCCGGCGCGGAAATTCTCCGATGACGAAGTGCCCGGACGTCTGGATTTCGTAAATCCTCGCGACTCGAGCCGAAAGGCCCTTGCCCTCCGCTTGAACGCGTGTTTAAGGTATTAAACATGCGTTCAACCGACGATCTGACAACCCGGGCCCGGATTCGCGACGCCGCGATCACCGTGTTCGGGGAGCAAGGGTTCGGGGTCGGCGTGCGGGCCATCGCGGCCGCGGCGGGAGTCTCTGCCGGGCTGGTCAATCATCATTTCGGGTCCAAGGACGGGCTGCGGGAGGCGTGCGACGAGTGGGTCCGGGAGACGATCCGGGCCGCCAAGATGGAGTACATCGAGAACCCCTCGCCCGGCGGGCTCATGCGCCAGCTGGCCGAGATCGAGGAGTTTGCCCCGGGCATGGCCTACCTGATGCGCAGCTTTCAGGCGGGCGGGTCGCTGATGAAGACCTTCTTCGAGCACATGGTCGACGACACCGAGCAGTACCTGCGCGCGGGCGTCGCGGGCGGGTCCATCAAGCCGATGCGCGACGTGCGGGCCACCGCGCGTTACGTGGCCACCAACAACGGCGGCGGCATGATGATGTTCCTGCAGCTCTACGCCGCCGAACAGCCGGGTCCCATCGACTTCCGCAAGGCGCTGCGCGAATACGCCGACCGGATGATGCTGCCCGCGCTGGAGATCTACACCCACGGCATGCTCACCGATTCCACGGCGTTGGACGCATTGACCAGTACTGCGCAATAACCCATCAACGTCGTTTTCCTACAAGGAGATTCGATGAACGTTCCTGCCAATCCCGTGATCGAAGTCCGGGATCTGCACAAGAACTTCGGGCAGGTGCGAGCCCTGGACGGTCTCGACCTCGAGGTCGCCGAGGGTGAGGTGCACGGTTTCCTCGGTCCGAACGGGGCCGGGAAGTCCACCACCATCCGCATCCTGCTGGGCATCCTGTCGCGCACCTCCGGTGAGGCCGTGGTGCTGGGCCGGGATCCGTGGACGGACGCGGTCGCGCTGCACCGCGACATCGCCTATGTCCCGGGCGATGTCACGCTGTGGCCGTCGCTGTCCGGCGGTGAGACCATCGATCTGCTGGCCCGCATGCGCGGCGGGATCGATCAGGATCGCCGCGCCGAGCTGATCGAGCGTTTCGAGCTGGATCCGGGCAAGAAGGCGCGCACCTACTCCAAGGGCAACCGGCAGAAAGTGGCACTGGTGTCGGCGTTCTCGTCGAACGCCCGGCTGTTCCTGCTGGACGAGCCGACCTCGGGCCTGGATCCACTGATGGAGCAGGTGTTCAACGAGTGCGTGGCCGAGGCGGTGGCGCGCGGCACCACGGTGCTGCTGTCCAGCCACATCCTGTCCGAGGTGGAGCGGCTGTGTGAGCGGGTGACCATCATCCGGGCGGGCAAGACCGTCGAGACCGGCACGCTGGCCGAGATGCGGCATCTCTCGCGCACCTCCATCACCGCCGAAATGATCGGCAGCCCAGGCGATCTCAGCCGCATCCCGGGAGTCGAGGACATCAGCGTCGAGGGCAATACCCTGCACGCCCAGGTGGACAGTGAACACCTGGGTGAGTTGATCCGGGTGCTCGGCGACGCCGGTGTGCGCAGCCTGGTCAGCCAGCCGCCGACGCTGGAAGAGCTGTTCCTGCGCCATTATTCGCTCGATGGTCGGGCTCCGGCCGACGAGCGCGAGCGGGTGTCGAAATGACCGCGGTCACCGCCACCGCGCCCCGCGCGTTCGAAACGCCGTCATTCGCGGGGGATTTCACCGGGACCTGGCAGCTGCTGCGGCTGTATCTGCGGCGCGACCGGATCATTCTGCCGCTGTGGGTGCTGTTGCTGTCGCTGCCGCTGGGCAGTGTGTACATCAAGAGCCTCGAGAAGATCTACCACACGCCCGCCGACTTCCAAGGCTTCGCCGACGGCATCCTGTCGAACCCTGCCGAACTGGCGATGTACGGGCCGATCTACAACACCAGCCTCGGCGCCTCGGGCGTCTGGAAGGCCGGGATGTTCTTCACGCTCATCGGCGTGGCCACCATCCTGACCGTCATCCGGCACACCCGGGCCGACGAGGAGACCGGGCGTACCGAACTGCTGGCCTCGACGCGGGTCGGGCGGTTCGCCGGACTGACCGCGGCGCTGATCGTGGCCTACGGTGGCGCGCTGGCCACCGGGCTGATCGGATTCGCCAGCATCGCGAGCACTTCCGTGCCGCGCTCCGGCTCGCTGGCCTTCGGTCTGGCGCTGGCCGGGTCGGGCATCGTGTTCGCGTCGGTGGCCGCGATCGCCGCCCAGCTGTCGGCCAGCGCCCGCGTGGCGCGCGGTATCGCCTTCGCGGTGCTGGGCGTGACGTACACGCTGCGCGCGGTCGGTGACGTGCGTGCCGCGGCGGGCCCGACCAGCCCGCTCACCTGGCTGGCCCCGCAGGGCTGGTCGCTGCAGGTGCGGGCGTTCGCGGGCGATCACTTCGCGGTGCTGCTGCTGCACCTGCTCACCGCGACCGTGCTGACCGTCGTCGCGTATTACCTACTGGCGCACCGGGATACCGGTGCCGGCCTGATCGCGGATCGGCCGGGCGCACTCGCGGCCGGGCCCGCGCTGGGCGGCCCGCTCGGTCTCGCCTGGCGGCTGCAGCGCGGGACGCTGCTGGCGTGGACGGTCGGACTCGGGCTGTACGGGTTGATGATCGGCAGCGTGACGAACGGCGTCGGCAAGCAGCTGGGCAGCAGCCAGACCATTCGCGATCTGATCACCCGCATGGGCGGTTCCGAATCGCTGGAGAAGTCGCTGATCAGCTACGCGTTCACCATGGTCGCGCTGGGTGCGGCGGCCTACTCGGTGTCGGCGGCGCTGCGGCTGCACTCCGAGGAGAGCACCGCGCACGCGGAAGCCGTGCTCACCGGCGCGGTCTCCCGAACCCGTTGGGTGGCTTCGCATCTGACGTTCGCCCTGCTCGGACCCGCACTGGCGCTCGCGGTATCGGGCCTGCTCGGCGGCCTGATCTACGGTCGCGCCGCCGGTGACGTCGGTCAGAAGACCGGTCAGGTGCTGGGGGCCGCGCTGGTGCAGGTGCCCGCGGTGTGGACCTTCACCGCCATCACCGTCCTGTTGTTCGGTCTGCTGCCACGCTGGTCGACCGTGGCGTGGGGTTTCCTCACCGCCGCCATCGCGGTCTTCCTGCTGGGCTCGCTCGCGGGCGCACCCCAATGGTTCCGCGATCTGAACCCGTTCGAGCACGCCCCGAAGGTGCCCGGCGAGGCGTTCACCGCCACCCCGCTGGTGGTGCTCGTGCTCGTGGACGTGGCATTGATCACGGTGGGGCTCATGGCATTCCGCCGCCGCGATCTCCGATCCGCCTAGCGCGACACCCCCGCGAACGCCCGCACCGGACCCGCCGGTGCGGGCGTTCGCGGTGACCCGGTGTGCCGGGTGGTCCCGATTCCGTTGCCGGCGAATCCCCAGTTGCCGGTGCGGGTACGGCGATCGGGCGGGGTGGGCGGTGCAGGGGCAGTGCTGAGGTCTGGATTCGGCCGGTGTCGCGGTGGTACAGCAGAGGGGGATCGATTTTTGCTAGGAGGTGGGGGATATGTTCGAGGGACTGGCCCTCGGGGTACACCTACCGGCCGGATGGCTCTGGCCCGCACTGGTTTTCTTCGGCGGCATCATCTGCCTGGGGCTGCTGGTACTGCTACTGATCAGCGGAGCTCGTTTCGACGACCACGCGTCGCGGTACATGCCCACGACGACCAGTACGTGTGAACCGTTCTGCGGTGCACGTACTCCGGTGCCCGGATATCCGAACTGAACGGTCGTATCGAGGTTTCCGGACCGTCGGCGCGGATACTCCACGGAAATAGTTCGACGAGTGGGGGTACCCATGGGGCAGCGGATCCCGGCCGTGGTCGGGTTGTACTTCCGCGAGGCCGGGCAGTGGCGGCGCATCGCCGAATTCCGGCTCGCCGCGGACGGTCGCGCCACCTTCCGGGCGGTGGACCCGGTCGAAGGACTGGTCGCCCGCGTCTGGTACCACCAGGGCGTCGACATTCTCGGCGAGAACCGCACCGTGCTGCCCGAGGATGGCGCGGCCTTCCTGCGAGCGCTGCTGCAGCCGTTCGGTTTTCGCGACTACTGGTTCCGCGACGACAGTTCGCCGCGCAGCGGGCGCAGCCGCACCGGGCACGCGGTCTCGCGGAGCGCGGCCGCGGTACGCCCGGACGCCTGCGACAAGGACTGCGCGCCAGCGGAGCCGGATTGCCGGTGCGCCGGGGATCGAGCGCCGGCCGATGTCACTCCGCAGCCGCACGAGGAGCGGTTGCACCGTCCGGTGTCCCGGCCCGCCGCCTGGCGGTTGCTGGACGCGGACATCCTCCGATTCTGAAGCGCCGCACCGGATCCGCTACAGGCTGTTGGCCAGCAGCGCGTACTGCGCGGCCGCCTTCTTCTGGGCGTCGGAATCATTGGTCCCGTTCACCACGCCCACGTACTGCTTGTAGCTGACGTAGCAGCGGCTCGGCGACTTGTCCGAGGTGCGGTGCACGCACTTGACGTCGGGCACCTTGTCCGGCCCGCTGGTCGTGGATTCCTGCAGGTTGCTGATCATGCCGGTCACGAAATCCGCGCTCGCCTTGCCATCTCGCAGCCGGATGACGAAATTACCGTCGGCACTGGACATTTCGTCGGCGCCGCCATCGGACACCAGCTTGGTCCAGTAGGCCATGTCGTCGGAGGGCAGGATGAGCCAATTGGCCGGGAACACCGCGAAATTGTCGGGGTCGACGGTCTTGTGGTCACGATCGGTCACCAGGGTGCGGGCCAGCAGGCGATCGGGATCGACCGGCAGCTGTGAGATCTGGTCGTTCGGGGTCTCCTGGAAGGCGTCCAGCGTCGGGACCTGGGCGTCGAGGGTCTTCTTGGCCCAGGACAGCAGATCCTTCTGATCGGCGCTGGGGCGCAGGATGAACAGCGAGATCACGAAGTCCTTGCGCGCCATGGTCAATCCGATGTTCGGCACGCCCGGCCGCCAGTGCGCGTAGGCGTCCGGGTAGTCGGGCAGAGTGAGCTTCTGGTTCACGTTCAGCGCGACATTGAAGTCGGCGTCCTCGAGTTCGCGGGCGGCCAGCTTGGCATTGTCGGCGGACGGGAAGCGCAGCACGCGGGTGGTGATGGTGGTGCCGTTCGGATCCGGATTGTCGTTGACGTCCTCGCGGTCCGAGCCGCTGGCCGCGAAACCGGCCACGAAGCCGCGGTTGGTCAGCACGCCCTTGACCGCGGAGGACAGGTGGCTGACATTCACCACATCGTCGACCGTGGACAGCACCACGCCGCCGCGGCCGATATTGAGATGGGAGTCGATCTTCACCGCGGGGGCGACGGCCGCGGTCATGCGGATGCCCTCGAGGGTGTTGCCCTTGCCACCGTTGTTGCGGTCGTAGGCGTAGCGGTTCACCGGATAGGACCCGGTGTCCAGGGTGCGGACATCCAGCTCACCGGGAACCGGGGTGCCGGACCTACCGCATCCGGACAGCAGGGCGGTCAAGGTGAGGCAGGTGATGGCGGTGACGACACGTCCCGGACGGCGCATGGTGATCCCTCCCGCGCGGCCCGTCGGCGGCGGCGCTCCATGCACAGATTTTCGGACCAGCATCGGCCGGATGTCCACTCTTATCCGTGTCGCTCGCCCGGCCGGATGGACTGAAATGCCTGGTAGTCAGACCCAGATGCCCTTGCCGACGGTCACCACGCCGCCATTGCTCACCGCGAAACGCTCTCGATCCCGGTCCAGATCCACACCGATGATCTCGCCCTCCGTCACCACCACGTTCTTGTCCAGAATGGCGTGCCGCACCACCGCACCCCGGCCGATCCGCGCGCCCGGCATGAGCACACTTCCCTCCACCGTCGCACCGTCCTCCACCAGCACATTCGAGAACAGCACCGAATTGCGGACCGTCGCCGCCGACAGAATGCTGCCCGCGCCCACGATCGACTCCTGGGCCAGGCCGCCGCGGCCGAACTTGGCGGGCGGCAGATTCTCGGCCGCACCGCGAATCGGCCAGTGCTTGTTGTAGAGATCGAAGACCGGATCCACCGACACCAGATCCATGTGCGCCTCGTAGAAGGCGTCGATGGTACCGACATCGCGCCAGTAACCGCGGCTGCGCTCGGTCGCGCCGGGCACCACATTGGTGGAGAAGTCGTAGACCGCGGCCGCGCCCGACCGCACCAGGCTCGGAATGATGTCGCCGCCCATGTCGTGGTCGGAGTCGTTGTCGTCGGCGTCGGCGCGAATGGCGTCCACCAGCACCTTGGTGCTGAACACGTAGTTGCCCATGGAGGCGAAGGTGACATTCGGATCGTCGGGGGTGCCGGGCGGATGCACCGGCTTCTCCATAAAGCCGATGATGTGGCCGGATTCGTCGGAATCGATGCAGCCGAAGGCGCTCGCCGTACTGCGCGGCACCCGGATGCCCGCCACCGTCACGCCCGCCCCGGAGTCGATGTGCGCCTGCACCATCTGCTCCGGATCCATCCGGTACACGTGGTCCGCGCCGAAGACCACGATGTACTCCGGGTCCTCGTCGTAGATCAGGTTCAGCGACTGCATGATCGCGTCCGCGCTGCCGGTGTACCAGCGCGGGCCCAGCCGCTGCTGCGCCGGCACCGGGGTGATGTACTCCCCGCCGAAGCCCGACAGCCGCCAGGTCTGGGAGATGTGCCGGTCCAGCGAATGCGACTTGTACTGCGTCAGTACGCAAATGCGCAGGTAACCCGCATTCACCAGATTCGACAGCACGAAGTCGATGAGCCGGTACGCGCCGCCGAAGGGAACCGCGGGCTTGGCGCGGTCCTTGGTGAGCGGAAAGAGTCGCTTGCCCTCGCCACCGGCGAGCACGATCCCGAGTACGTGCGGCTGGCTCCTCACACCCCTGAAACTACCGGTTGTGCCCGAACACGGAATGTCCAGCTGGTGCCGTGTTCATCGCGATCTCGCGGGCCACCTCGATTGGTTAGCCCGCGAGCTAACGTTTAGTTTGGACCGGTGAGTTACCGCGCGGACGGAGCTCGCGGACTGCGAGTGGCCCTGATGACCCGCGAATACCCGCCGGAGGTGTACGGCGGGGCGGGGGTGCACGTCACCGAGCTCGTCCCGCGGTTGCGGCGGCTGTGCGATGTCACCGTGCACTGCATGGGGGTCGCGCGCGCGGATGCCGTGGTGCACCAACCGGATCCGATGCTCTACGCGGCGAATTCCGCCTTGCAGATGATGTCCGCGCAGCTGCGCATGGCCGAGGCCGCGAGCTTCGCCGACGTGGTGCACTCACACACCTGGTACACCGGGCTCGCGGGGCATCTGGCCGGCGAGCTGTACGGGATCCCGCATGTGCTGACCGCGCATTCACTGGAACCGCGACGGCCGTGGAAGGCCGAGCAACTCGGCGGGGGCTACCGGCTGTCCTCGTGGTCGGAACACAATGCCATGACCCACGCCGACGCCGTCATCGCGGTGAGCGCGGGTATGCGCGCCGATGTGCTCGCCGCCTACCCCGACATCGATCCCGCCAAAGTCCACGTGGTGCACAACGGCATCGACGCCGACGTCTGGCATCCGGGCGGTCCCGCGTCCGGCTCGCGGGACGTGCTCACCGAACTCGGCGTGTCCCCGGGACGGCCCATCGCGGCCTTCGTCGGGCGCATCACCCGGCAGAAGGGCGTCTCGCATCTGCTGGCCGCCGCCCGGCATCTGGATCCGGACATTCAGCTGGTGCTGCTGGCCGGGGCCGCCGACACACCCGCCATGGAGGCCGAGGTGGCGGCGTCGGTGCGGGCGCTGCGGGCCGACCGCGACGGCGTGTTCTGGATCAAGGAGATGCTGCCCACCGAGCTGGTGCGGCAGGTGCTCGCGGCCGCAACGGTTTTCGTGTGCCCGTCGGTGTACGAGCCGCTGGGCATCGTGAATCTGGAGGCCATGGCCTGCGGGACCGCGGTGGTGGCCTCGGATGTGGGCGGGATTCCGGAGGTGGTGGTGCCCGGGGAGACCGGGCGGCTGGTCCACTACGACGAGACCGCGCCCCGGGACTACGAGCGCGGCTTGGCCCGCGCGGTGAACACCGTTGCGGCGGACCCGGTCACGGCCGCCGCGATGGGGGCGGCCGGCCGCGACCGGGCGATCGGCGCCTTCGACTGGAACCGGATCGCCGCGCGCACCGCGCACATCTACGACCTGGTCCGCAAGGGATAGCCGGGCGCCGGTTCAGGCGGTCAGGGGATACCGCATGAACACATCGGCCCGGTCATAGGGACTGGGCGGCAGCTCCGAGGGCGGCACGTGCACGAAACCCATGGCCTCGTACAGGTGCACGGCACTGGCCAGCCGGGCATTGCTGGCCAGGAAGAACTCGGTCGCGCCCAGATCGCGCACCCGCTCGATGGCGGTGGCCAGCACCACCCGGCCGATGCCTCGGCCCCGCAAGCGCGGCGACACGGCCATTTTCGACAGCTCGAACACGCCCGGCTCCTCCTGGACCAGGGCGACGCAGCCGACGGCCTCGCCGTCCAGCCGGGCGATCAGCACCTCGCCGCCGTGATCGACGATGGCCTGCGGATTGTCGAGGGTGGCCAGGTCGGCGGGCTCGACCGAGAAGATGGTCTCGATCCACTCCAGGTTCAGGTCCTTGAAGGCGCGGGCGTCGTCGGGCGAGGACATCGGCGCGACCACGATCGAATCGAGTTCCGGGGCGCGGGCTTCCGTCTGCTGAGTCACCAGGAAAGCATGTCGGACGTCGAACCATAACGTCCAATACTTGATAGCTGCGATCGATATGATCAACTTATGAACCCCGGTGTGGAGCTGCGGCACCTGCGCTACTTCCTGGCGGTCGCGGAGGAACTGCACTTCGGGCGGGCCGCCGCCCGCCTGCACATCGCCCAGCCCGCCCTCACCCAGCAGATCCAGCGCCTGGAAACCCTGCTCGGAACCCGGCTCTTCGACCGGACCTCGCGCACCGTCGCGCTCACTGCCGCGGGAATCGTGCTGCGCGAGCGTGCCCGCGCCCTGCTCGGCCACGCCGAACGCGATCTGGCCGAGGTCACCCGCATCGGCCAGGGCGGTCAGGGCACGCTCTACCTGGGCTTCGTCCCCTCGGTCCTGCCGCTCGAACCACTGCGCGGGGTCCGCGAATTCCGTGAGCGCTTCCCGCTCGTGCAGGTCGACCTGGTCGAAGGGTTCACCAGCCACCTGATGGAGCGCCTCGCCAACGGCACTCTCGACATGGCCATCGTCCGCGACCCCGACGAGCAACCCGGCACCGTCACCGTCCCCCTGATGACCGAGCCGTTCGTGGCGATCCTCCCCGTCGACCACCCCGACGCCGGACGCCCCACCGTCACCGGCGCCGAACTCGCCGAGAATCCGCTGGTCTTCTTCCCGCGCGCCGCGGGCGGACTCGCCTACGAGAAGAACCTCGCGCCGCTCCTGGAATCCGGCCGCCCCCCTCGCATCGTCCAGGAGGCCACCAACTGGACCATCATCCTCTATCTGGTCGCCGCGGGCCTCGGCGTCACCATCGCCCCACGCAGCGCCACCTTCACCGCCCCCGACTCGGTCCGCATCATTCCCCTCGCCGAAACCGACGCCGCCACAACGATTTACATCGCCAGCCGGGCGGACGACACCCGCCCCCTGGTCCACAACCTCCTCGACCTGCTCCCGAACCGCCCGAAACCGCTCGGACTCAGCGCGGGCGATACACCGAGATCGTGACCGACGCGGTCACCGGCACCGGATCAGGAAGGGCCGCAATCTGTTCCGCCCGCCCCTCGGCCGCATGAAACGCGGACGGCCCCATGGCCGCCACATTCGCCACGTCCTCGTGTGAGAGCTCCATCGTGTACTCGACCGCATCGTGTCCCACCAAATCGAACCGCTCCCCGAGCGATTCGGCGAGCCGATCCGCCTTGGCCGCATCCACACTCACCATCCCGAGCGGCTCGATCAGCTCACCCAGATGCCGCGAGGTCGGCGTCACCACCACGAACCGCCCCTCGTCCCCCAGTACCCGCGCCACCTCGTCCGCATTCCGCGGCGCGAACACCGACACCACCGCCCCCATCACGCCATCCCGCACCGGCAGCCCGCGCCACGCATCAGCCAGCACCGACCCACCCCGCGCATGCGCCCGCGCCGCTCGCCGCGCCGCCGCCTTCGACACATCGAGGGCGACTCCCCGACCCTCCGGCACGGCATCCAATACGGCCGCCAAGTAATACCCGGTCCCCGCCCCGATCTCGAGCAGTGCCGGGCCGCCCGTAGTGCCCTCACGCGCCGCCGAATTCGGGCCGGCCAACGGATTCTCCGCCGCCGTCGCGGGCCGGCCGGCGGCGGACTCCCGAGGCGTGGCGTGGGCCTTCCCACGGCTCTCCACAGCCCGACGGGATTCGGGTGCGGGGGTCCCACCTTCGGACAGGAGGGTGGTGGCGAGCCGTGCTGCGGAGGCCGAAGTGACGGTCATTCCGGGTGCGAGGGTTCCGGGGCGGAAACGCCGATGCCGGGTCGGCGTGGCTGGGCCGGGTTTGCGTGGAATGTGGGAGCTCGCCGGGTCGGCGGTGCCACCGTGTTGCCGGGCTGCGGGTGGGTGCGTGGGCGAGGTGGCAGCCGTGGGGGAGTCCGCTCCGAATACTGCTGTGTCGGAATCGGTTACGGGGCGCGGGGCGGCGTCTCGGTGGGGGAGGGCTGCTGCGACGGTCTCGGCCAGGGCGGCGGCGATGGGGGCGAAATGCCCTGCGGCTTGAAAGGCGGTGCGGGCGTCGAGCATGGCCGGGGTGTCGCCGGTCATTTTGGTGGACGCGCCGGTGAGGAGACTGATGTAGCCCTGCTTGGCCAGGTCGAAGCTGTGGCCGTGCGGGCAGCGCAGGGTGCGGGCGGGCGGGGCGCCGGCCGCGGGGTCGGCGACGGGAGCCGTGAGGGGCTGGCCGCACTGTGGGCAGGCCAGCAGGTCGGCACAGGCCAGGAGCCGTTCCGTGGGGGAGGGCTCGGCAGTGCCGACTATGGGGGGATATGAGTTGTCGTTCACCGTGATACCGGTAAGCCTGGGAGCCCCCGGGATTCTCGAGGGGGTTCGGGGGCGAAGCCCCTGAGAGTCCCGGGAGTTGGGCTCACCGGCACCGGCGAGTCGATCGATCAGCTGGTGACTTTGACGAGTTCGTCACCGAGCGCCGCGGCTTCATCCGGCGTGAGCTCGACGACCAGACGCCCGCCACCCTCGAGTGGAACCCGCATCACGATTCCACGCCCTTCCTTGGTTGCCTCGAGGGGACCGTCCCCGGTGCGGGGCTTCATGGCCGCCATCCTCTGCTCCCTCCAGATCTGCGCGGTCTGCTGCGCACTTTCATGGAACTCCAGTTGTCACCAACCAGGCAGCCCGCCGGCATGTGGCGGGCTACACCATGCCCATTCTTCCCTATCGCGGATCGAGGCGGGTACCTGAGTTCCAAAAACCGACCGTCGTGGCGTTCAGCGAGTACCGACATTCACCCAGCAATCGGCGATGTGATCGTCTACCATCCCCGTCGCCTGCATGAGTGCGTATGCGGTCGTGGGTCCCACGAATTTGAACCCGCGTCGCTTGAGTTCTTTTGCGAGAGCGGTGCTTTCGGTGGTGACAGCGGGCACGTCGGACATGCTCCGCGGGCGCTTGCGCGAGGCGGGCGCATAGGACCAGAGCAGGGCGTCCAGGCTCTCGCCGAGATCGCGGGCAACCCGCGCATTGTGGACGCTCGCCAGTATTTTGGCCCGATTGCGAACAATGCTGGGATCGGCCATGAGGCGTTCGACATCGGCATCCCCGAACCCCGCCACCCGTTCGATCGCGAAGCCCTGGAATGCGGTCCGGAAGGCGGGCCGCTTCCGCAAAATCGTGATCCACGCCAACCCCGACTGAAACGCCTCGAGGCACATTCGTTCGAATAGCGCGTCATCGCCGTGCAGCGGTCGTCCCCACTCCTGATCGTGGTAATCCCGATAAAGCTGGGAGCCTTCCGCCCATCCGCACCGAATCAGTCCGTCGGTGCTCGCGTCCGCGGTCATCGTGCGCCCGGCTCTTCGCCGTGCTCCGTCGGGACGGCCGATTCGGCCGGGAGCACCTGGGGGACCGCCGCCTCGCTCGGCCCGGACTGCGAATCGGCGCCGGGCTCGGCGGTCGGCTCCGCCGCGGCCTCCGCTCCGGTCACGCGGGCGAGTTCGCCCTCGAGTTCGTCGATGCGTGCGGCCAGTCGGGTCAGGGCCCAGTCCACCTCGCCCGCCTTGTACCCCCGGAACACCTGCTGGAAGCGCAGCGCCCGCACATCGCAGCCGCTGATCCCCGTCGCGGGCAGCACGGTGACGGTCGTCCCCTCCGGCAGCGGCCCGAGCTCCTCCGACCGTCCGAAGATCGCACTGGCCACCAGGAACAGCAGCGCGGCGACCAATCCGACGATCAGCACGTACAGCAGCATCGTGAGCATGCCCCGAGCTTAGGGCCCGCCCGCAGCGCAGTCCGCCCGTACCCCTGGCGGAAACGCGCCCTCGAATTCCGCACTCCCCCAAAGGGAGAACAAAGTCAGGGAGCTCTCGGCGCGGGATTCGGGCGAATTCCGCGCTGAGAGCTCCCTGATCGTGATTGCTACAGGTGGCGGGTGGTGTCGATGGAGAGGGACATGCCGGCCAGGCCGCGTCGGCGGACGGACAGTTTGTCGGCGATGTCGAGCAGGGCCTTGCCCGACGAGCTCTCCGGGGCGCGCAGCACGATGGGGGTGCCCTCGTCGCCGGCCTCGCGCAGCTGCTGCTCGATCGGGATCTGGCCCAGCAGCGGGACATTCGCGCCGATGGCACGGGTCAGGTTGTCGGCCACGGTCTGGCCGCCGCCGGCGCCGTAGAGCTCCATGCGGGTGCCGTCGGGCAGATCGAGCCAGGACATGTTCTCGATGACACCGGCGATGCGCTGGCGGGTCTGCAGGGCGATGGAGCCCGCGCGCTCGGCGACCTCGGCGGCGGCCAGCTGCGGGGTCGTCACAACCAGGATCTCCGCGTTCGGAATGAGCTGGGCCAGCGAGATGGCCACGTCGCCGGTGCCGGGCGGCAGGTCCAGCAGCAGGATGTCGAGGTCGCCCCAGAAGACGTCGGCCAGGAACTGCTGCAGCGCGCGGTGCAGCATCGGGCCGCGCCACACCACGGGGGTGTTGCCCTGGGTGAACATGGAGATCGAGATGACCTTCACGTCGTGCGCGATGGGCGGCAGGATCATGCGCTCGACCTGGGTGGGCCGCTGCTCGGTGCCCAGCATGCGGGGCACACTGTGGCCGTAGATGTCGGCGTCGAGCACGCCCACCGAGAGGCCCTTGGCGGCCATGGCGGCGGCGAGATTGACGGTGACCGACGACTTTCCGACACCGCCCTTGCCGGAGGCGACCGCGTACACGCGGGTGAGCGAGCCGGGCTGGGCGAAGGGGATGACCGGTTCCGCCGCGTCACCGCGCAGCTTCCGGCGCAGTTCGGTGCGCTGCTCGTCGCTCATGACGTCCAGCTCGACCGTGATGGCGCCGACTCCGGCCACGTCGGCGACGGCCTTCGTGACCCGTTCCTGGATGGCGGATTTCATCGGGCAGGCCGATGTCGTCAGGTAGATCACAACGTGGACACCGCTATCCGCGCCGACCTCGACGCTCTTCACCATGCCCAGCTCGGTGATCGGCTTCCGGATCTCCGGGTCGATCACCTTCGCGAGCGCGACCCGCACATCCGATTCCATAACCACTGGCATGCGCCCAAGTCTAGGAGCGCCGTCGGCCGTGCCGTTTTCGCCCTCCGCTTATACCCGGGGCGGGTGTGCCGGGGCGTGGTCGGAGGCGTGGGTGGCGGGGTCTAGATGCGAGGCAGCGCGGCGGCCGCCGGGGAGATCCCCGAGCCGTACGCGGTCTCCCACGCCATGACGTTCGCGACGTAGGCCATGGAGTTGTTGTAGCGCAGGATGGCCCGGGTCTGCTGGCCCGGATCACGCATGTCGAGGCCGCCCGAGCAGAGGTACTTGCCGGCGGTGAGCGCGGCGTCGTACATGTTCTGCGGATCGGCGACGCCGTCGCCATTGCCGTCGGCCGCGTACTTGCGCCAGGTTTCGGGCAGGAACTGCATGGGGCCCACGGCGCGGCGGTAGCTGCCGGACAAGCCGTCCAGGTCGCCGCCGTCGGAGGTCGCGACCACGTTGTTCCCGGCCAGCCTGCCGTCGAGGATCGGGCCGTAGACGGATTCGAGCGGATAGCCGTTGTCGTCGATTTTGCCGTAGCCGTGGGTGGATTCGACCCGGCCGATGCCGGCCAGCAGATTCCACTGCATATTGCAGGTCGGATTCTCCACGGCGAGAATGCGTTCCGCGTTCTCGTAGGCGTCCTGCGCGACGCCCGGCATGCCGAGCGGCCCGGCGGCGCGCGCCGACGGCACCCGGCCGTCCGGCTGCGCCACGGACTTGACCTCCGGAGGGCCAACGGGCGCAACCTGTTTGGCCTCGTGCAGCAGCGGTTCCGGTGCGACGGCGGGTATTACGGCTGCCTCGGGTTCGGGTAGTTGTTCCTCGCTGTCGTTCGACAGCTGGTGCTGGACGGTAGCCGCGAGCTTGTCGGCGATGTTCCCGTCGCCGGCTCCGGTAACTGTGGCCAGTCCGGCGGGCACGAGCCCGGTCAATGCGATGACCGATCCACGGCGAACTTTCGGGACCGGGGGTTTGCGGTGACGACCCACTGTGTGGTGACCCTCCATTGCCATCGGTTGATACCGGGGTGATGCAACGAAGGTCAGGTTACCTTATCCGAGACCTTCCTGTTACCCCTTCGTGACCAACTCTCAGGATTTGAAGGAACCGCAAGTCAGACGCGAGTTCCGGAGCGGCGCGCCGGAACTCGCGAATCACACCATCGTTACGGGGCGGGCGCGGGGGCCGGCGCCGGAAGCGGAATCGTGATGCCGAACGGCAGTGTGATGCCGGGGGCCGGGGTGGTGGTCGTGGTGGCGTCCGGAGTGGTTTCGGCCCCGGCCCCGGCCTCGGGTTCGGGCGTCCCGGAGGGCGTGACCGTTTGCTGGTCCTGCGGTTGCTGGACGGCCTGCTGCGGCTGATCCTGCGGCTTCTGGCCCTGCTGGCCCTGCTGACCCGTCTGGGTGTTGCAGGTGGTGACGGCGGGCTGATCCTTGACCACCGGCTTGCCGTCGGGTCCGAACTGCTGCTCCGCCGGCTTGCCGTTCTCGGCCGTGGCGGCGTCCTCGGGCTTGGTCTTGTCCTCGGTGTCCGGGGCGCCGGGGACCTTGTCGGCCTTCTGATCCGGCTGCTGCGCCGGAACCGTCACCTGCTCACAGGGATTCGCGGGCACCACCGGAGCCGGGCAGAAGATGCCGCACGGGATCGGCGGCAGGCCCGGGATGGTGATCATCACCTGGGTCGGCGTCGGCGGGGTGGTCTGTCGCGTGGTGTCGGGCGCCTCGGTGGCCGGAATCGTGGTCGAGGCCACCGTGATATCCGGGCCGTTGACCGGAACGTAGTTGTTGGGCACCAGATCCGGTGAGATGCTCACCTGCTGCGGGGCGCCGCCGGTCTTGTAGGCGTTGGCCCAGCTGAGCACGTTGGCCGCGTACGACACCGAATTGTTGTAGCGCAGCACGGCCCTGAGCTGCTGCTGCGGATCGGCCAGATCCATGCCGCCCGAGCACAGGTACTTGCCCGCCGCCAGCGCCGCGTCGAAGACATTGTTGGGATCCGGTGTGCCGCTGCCCTTTCCATTGGCGGCGTACACCGACCAGGTGCTGGGCAGGAACTGCATGGGGCCGATAGCCCGCACGAAACTGCCGTCGCTGGCCTTGATGATCTCGTTGCCGGGCAGCGTCCCGTCCAGGGCCGGGCCGTAGATGGGCGAGACCGTCGTGCCGGCGGCGTCGGTGCGGCCGTTGTTGGCGTGGTTGGACTCGATGCGGCCGATGCCGGCCAGCAGGTACCAGGGCAGATGGCAGTTCGGGTCCGAAGACTGCAGCGCCAGTTCGGCATTGCGGTAGGCGGCCAGTACGATCTCCGGAATGCCCAGCACGCCACTGCCGCCGGGCAGCGCGATGTCCTGCAGCGGCACGGTGCCGCCGAAGAGCGGCGAGCCGTCGGCGGGCGGGGTCATTGCGCTGAGTTTGCGGGGGGCCTCGGGAGCCGCCGGAACCAGGCCGACGGTCTGATCCGAGGGGGTGTCGGCGGGACCGTTCACGCTCGCGGTGTGCGCGGAGGCGGCCGCCAGCAATGCGTCCGGCGCGGCCTGCGGGGCCACGGTGTGGACGGTCGTATTGGTGGCGGAACCGGCGGTGACCAGGCCCGCAATCAACAGTGCCGACGCTGTCACCGGAGCAGAAATTCTCTTCGCCACCACACAATCCCCTCAGTCGTGCGGCCGGTGCCCCGTGGTGACACTCATACAGCGGCTGTGTCTGGGTCGGTCGCTCGGAACAACGTGATCCAGGTTACCCATGAGTCAGCTAGATCGGAACAACTTCGGTGGTCAGTCGCCATCTTTTTGTGGCGAAATTGCGACCTCATCGGGCTTCCGATCGGTACCCTTCTTTGCTTTCTTGGGCTTCGCGACCTCGTCGCCGACCGTCAGTTTCTCCAACCTGACCAGGGATTCCTTGATGTCGTCCAGTTCCCGGCGCACGTAGTCGCGCGTGGCGACCTCGCCCACGGCCAGCCGCAGCGCGGCGAGCTCACGCGCCAGGAATTCGGTGTCGGCTTTCGTCTGGGCCGCTCGTGACCGGTCCTCCTCGAGCGAGACCCGATCGCGATTGTCCTGGCGGTTCTGCGCCAGCAGGATCAGCGGCGCGGCGTAGGCGGCCTGGGTGGAGAACGCCAGATTCAACAGGATGAACGGGTACGGGTCCCACTGCAGCCGCAGCGCGAACACATTGAGCAGGATCCACACCACCACGATGACGGTCTGGATCACCAGGTAGCGGCCGGTACCGAGGAAGCGGGCCACCTTCTCGCTGGAACGGGCCATCGCCTCGGGATCCCAGTCGAGGCCGCGGAAGCGGCTCTGGACCGGAGTCTCCAAACGCTGGCGGGCGCTGAGTTTTTCGAGCCGTTCGCTCATGCGCGGCCTCCCGTCCCCTCGATCACGGGCATGCCGTGCGCATCGTGATGGTCTTCGTCCTGCTCGCGCCAGTCCTCGGGCAGCAGGTGGTCGAGCACGTCATCGACGGTGACGGCTCCCAGGAGATGATTCTCCGCGTCCACCACCGGCCCGCACACCAGGTTGTAGGTGGCGAAGTACCGGGTCACGGCGGTGAGCGGGGCGTCGGGCCGCAGCTGGACCAGATCGGTGTCGACGATGCCGCCGACCAGGTTCGCGGGCGGTTCCCGCAGCAACTGCTGGAAGTGCACGCAGCCCAGGTATCGGCCGGTCGGGGTGGCCGTGGGCGGACGCACCACGAAGGCCATCGACGCCAGGGCCGGAGTCAGCTCGGGATCGCGGATGCGGGCCAGCGCCTCGGCGACCGTGGTGGAGGCGGTGATGACGATCGCGTCGGGCGTCATCAGACCACCGGCGGTGTAGGGCGCGTGCTCGAGCAGGCGGCGCACCGGCTCGGAGTCCTCCGGATCCATCAGCGCCAGCAGCGATTCCGCCTCGCCCTCGGGCAGCTCGCCCAGCAGGTCGGCGGCGTCGTCGGGGTCCATGGCCTCGAGCAGATCGGCCGCACGTTCCACACCGAGCTGCTCGAGCAGTTCCACCTGGTCGTTCTCGGGCAGCTCCTGGACCACGTCGGCCAGCCGCTCGTCGTCGAAGGCGGCCGCCACCTCGATGCGGCGCTTGAGCGGCAGTTCGCGCAGCATGTGCGCGACGTCGGCGGGTCGCATGCCCTCGAACTGCCCGAGCAGCTGGGTGACGTCCTGGCCGGGCAGGTTCAGCTCGGTCTGGGTGAGGCCGCGCACCTGCGCCCAGTCGACCACGTGCACCGCGCCGCGCCGGCCGAAGCCCACCCCGAGGCGGCGGCGTTCGCGCACGGCGACCCGGGACACCACCCAGTCGCGGGTGCGGCCCTGCTCGATACCCAGGTCGACCACCACCACGTCCGTGCTCGCCAGCTGTGGCAGCTCGGGATCGGAGACGCGGACCGTGGAGTCGAGAATCTGCGCGATGGCCAGCAGCTCGCCGGGCCGCTGCTCGAAGCGCCGCACGCTGATGGTGCCGGTGGTGAGGGTGATCGCGCCGGGGTCGATGGTCTGTACCCGCAGCATGGGCACGAAAATCCGCTTCCGGGTGGGCAATTCGACGAGAACGCCCAGGACTCGGGGTTGCTGGCGGTCATAACGTATCGAGATCACGATGTCCCGGAGGCGGCCGATAGACTCGCCGTCCGGTCCCAGTACCACCAAGCCCGCCAGCCGGGCGGCGAAAACCTTCGTCGCTGCCATGTTTGGTAAGGCTAGTGGGTCGAACGCGTCCTAAATGTCGCGCCACGTGAAGGAGTGAGCCATGACATCGCGCCGATCGGTGCTCGCCGTCCCCGGCAGCAACCCGCGCATGATCGAGAAGGCCAAGGGACTGCCCGCCGACGAGGTGTTCCTGGATCTCGAGGACGCGGTCGCGCCGGCGGCGAAGGCGGCCGCCCGGGCGAACATCGTGGCGGCCCTCAACTCCGGAGGCTGGGGCGCCCAGATCCGCGTTGTGCGGGTCAACGATTGGACCACCGAGCACACCTATGCCGACGTCATCACGGTGGTGGAGGGCGCGGGCTCGGAGCTGGACGCCATCCTGCTGCCGAAGGTCACCGACGCCGGGCAGGTGCAGGCCCTGGACCTGCTGCTGACCCAGCTGGAGAAGGCCAACGGGCTGCCGGTCGGCCGGATCGGGATCGAACCGCAGATCGAGAACGCGCTCGGGCTGCGCAATATCGACGCCATCGCCACCGCGAGCCCGCGGGTGCAGACCCTGGTGTTCGGGCCCGCCGACTTCATGGCCTCGATCAATATGCGCACCCTGGTGGTGGGCGAGCAGCCCGAGGGCTACGAGCCGGGTGACGCCTACCACCACATCTATATGACGATCCTGCTGGCGGCCCGCGCCCACGGCCTGCAGGCCATCGACGGCCCCTACCTGGCGGTCCGCGATATCGACGGCTTCCGCCGCAACGCATCCCGCACGGCCGCACTGGGTTTCGACGGCAAGTGGGTGCTGCACCCGGATCAGATCACCGCCTGCAACGAGATCTTCAGCCCGCGCCAGGCCGACTACGACCGGGCCGAGGAGATCCTCGACGCCTACGCGTTCCACACCTCGGCCGAGGGCGGCGCCCGGGGCGCGGTGATGCTCGGTGACGAGATGATCGACGAGGCCAGCGCGAAGATGGCTCAGGTGATCGCTGACAAGGGCAGGGCGGCCGGAATGGCGCGAACCACGCCCGCGCTGTGAATCGGGCACGGCGAATCGGCGTCCGTCGACGCGAAATAGCATGATGGAGTCATGACGAATCCCATGGGGAATCCGAGCCGGGGCCGTCCCGGCCTCCCGACGCCACCGTCGGGCTGGCCGGTCGGCTCCTACCCGACCTATGCCGAGGCGCAGCGGGCGGTCGACTACCTGGCCGACAACCAGTTCCCGGTGGAGGGCGTGACCATCGTCGGCGTCGACCTCATGCAGGTCGAGCGGGTGCTGTACCGGCTGACCTGGGGCAAGGTCATTGGCGGCGGCATGGTTTCGGGCGCTTGGCTGGGCCTGTTCCTGGGTCTGCTGCTGAGCATGTTCACCTCCGGCGGGGCCATCGGCCCGCTGGTGGTCGGCCTGGTCGGCGGCATCATCTTCGGCCTCATCTCCGCGTCCATCCCGTACGCCGCCACCCGGGGCCAGCGCGACTTCGCCTCCACCATGCAGTTGGTGGCCGGTCGCTACGACGTGCTGTGCGACCCGAAGACCGCCGAGCAGGCGCGCGACATGCTCGCCAGGCTGGCCATCTAGATCCATGGAGGTACTGGATCAGGTCCGGGCCGCGGTGCTCGGTCATTTCGGGGTGGAGTCCGCGGACGCGGCGTCGGTGACGTTCCTGGGTTTGGAGCCCATCGACATCCTGCGCATCCCGGACGGTGAGTTCGTGCACTACGCCACGCTGGGCGGCTCCCGTCATCCGATGACGGATCCGGCCGCGGCGCTGGCCGATCCGGTGCGCGGGCCGCGCGCGGAGCTGGTGCTGACGCTGCGCGGCGGTGCGGGCGCGGGTTCGGGGCTGACCCGCACGCTGGGCGTGCTGGTGGCGGCGCCCGCGGTGGAAGGTGTTGTGCTGCAAGCGGATGCGCTGCTCGATCTGGGAGAACCGTTGTGGACCAACGCGCCGTTCACCGCGGTGCTGCTGGGCGCGAGCGACATCCCGGAGGTGGCGCTGCCGGAACCCGCTGAGCCCGTGCGGTTCCTGACGGTCGCGCCGATCACCGCGACGGAGGCGGCATGGGTGCGGATTCGCGGCGCGGCGGCGTTGCGCGACGCCTGGGCCGAGGCGGAAATCGATGTGCGTGATCCCGCCCGGGCCGCAGCGTCGCTCTGATCGACCGCGGCGTCGCGCTAATCGAACGGGTTGCCGTCGATCGGACAGGTCGCGCGGTCGGCCGGAAGCGTTCCCGCGATGAGATAGTCGCGTTTCGCGGCCTCGGAGCAGGTGCTGCGCACGTACATGCTGCTGTGCCCGGCTCCCTCCACCACCAATAGGCGCGCGTCCGACAGTTCCGCCGCGCCGGCGGCGGCTCCGGCCAGCGGTGTCGCGGGATCATTGCGACTGTTGATCACCAGGATCGGGGCGGTCGGCCGATCCCAGGGGCCGAGGTAGGGGCGCACGGCGGTCTGCGGCCAGTAGGCGCAGGTCATGGCGTCGAATACGCCGAGGCGGCCGAAGGCGGGCACCCGCTGGTCCTCGCTCACCGCCAGGTCGCTGTAGCGGCGCTCGTCGCGCGGCACCCGGCTGTCGGCGCACTGGACGGCGTAGAAGGCCTCGGTGTAGTTGTCGTCGTAGGTGTTCGTGCCGGTACCGCCCAGCGCCGTGGAGCTGCCCGTGCCGATATCGGCCACCTGCCGCACCAGCACCGCGGTCTCGGCGAGCACGTCGGTCGGCAGGTAGGGCGTGTCACGCAGGTCGTAGAGGTGTTGCAGGGTGGCGGCGAGGACCGGCCAGCCGGCGGGGGCGGACAGCTGGCCCGCCGCCGCGACCACGGTGCCGTAGTCGTAGCGTTTGCCGTCCCACGAGATCGGTTCGCGCCGGACCCGCTCGAGGATCCGCTGCCATTTCTCCTGCGGATTCCCTTCGGAGAAGGCGCATTCGGGTCCGGCCGCCACACAGGCGTCGAGCATGGCGTGGAACGTGCCCGCGATTCCGGTCGCGACGTCCTGCCGGGTGTCGATGGGCCGGTCGGCGTCGTCGGGGTCGAACGCGTTGCCGCGGAAGTCCATCGATCCGTCCAGCACGATGCGGCCGACTCGGCCGGGAAACATGTTGGCGTACAAGGCTCCGAGGTAGGTGCCGTACGAAATCCCGTGGTAGGTCAGCTTGTCATCG
The DNA here is from genome assembly GCF_042754245.1 of Nocardia sp. NPDC059228. Lineage (NCBI taxonomy): Bacteria > Bacillati > Actinomycetota > Actinomycetes > Mycobacteriales > Nocardiaceae > Nocardia > Nocardia sp. NPDC059228. The sequence goes on from NZ_JBHZAL010000006.1 coordinate 102,789, forward strand.
CCGACGGCCCGGCGCAGCAGGTCCAGATCCCGGGCGGTGTTCTCGGTCGACATGTGCGGCAGCAGGTCGGCAGCGCGCTGTGCGCAATTGTCCGCCAGGGTCTTCGCGGCCGCGAAGAACGGCGGTTCCATGCCGGGCGTGCCGGGCATCGCGGGATAGGTGGCGAAGAACAGCTGCTGCGCGGTCGCATCCGGAAAACAGTGCACCGGTGCGCTGTTCGCGACGCCGCGGGTATCCCAGGACACCAGATCGAAGCGGGCGCGCAACTCGTCGGAGAACAGCCACGGCCAGTGCGCCCGCTCCCGCAGGCGCTGCACCCCCGACCGGCCGGGCCCGCCGAAGTTGACGAACAGGGTGCCGATCCGCCGGGCCGGGTCGGCGGCGGGGAGTTTGATCACCGCCAGGTCGATCGATCGGACCTCGGGATGCGCATAGTCCAAGGGCACTCGCGCTGTCGCACAGGAGAATCCGGAATCGCAGTCGGTCCACTGCAGGGCGGGCGCCGGTGCGGCATCGGCGAGCGCATCGACGTAGGAGTCGGTTGCCGGGACGGCCGCGGCGGGCACCGGCACGGCCAGCAACAGGCCGAATATTGCTGCCCACCAAGCCATCCGGCCGCGGACCGGCGAACTACTCATCACGAACACAGTCGAATTCATAGCAACCCCGTAGCCAGTGAGTCGAGGCGGTCAGCGAAGCCCCTGGTGGGGCCCGCGGGTCAGAGCCAGTTGTTGCGGTGGAAATTCGCGTACAGCAGAGCGCACAGGGCGATCATCGCCACGATCACGATGGGGTAGCCGTAGGTCCACGAGAGTTCCGGCATGTGTTCGAAATTCATGCCGTAGACGCCCGCGATCATGGTCGGCACGGCGGCCATGGCGGCGTAGGCGGAGATCTTGCGCATATCGGTGTTCTGCTGCACGCTCACCTTGGCCAGCGCGGCATTGATGAGAGCGCTGAGGGATTCGTTGAAATCGATGATCTGCTCGGTGACCGCGGTGTGGTGGTCGGTCACGTCGCGCAGGTAGCGGCGGATCTCCTTGGGCAGCGGCAGGGTGGTGTCGTGGGTGAGCACCTGCAGCGGCAGCCCGAGCGGCTTGACGGCCCGGCGCAGTTCCACCACTTCACGTTTCAGCTGGTAGATGGCGTCGATCTGGAGCTTGTTCGCGGGGGTGAAGACGGCCTCCTCGATGGCGTCCACATCCTCCTCGATCGCCGCCGTGACCTCCACGTAGGAGTCGACCACGCGGTCGGCCACCGCGTGCAGGACCGCGCCGGGCCCCAGCGTGAGCTGGCGCGGGTCGGCTTCGAGATCCTTGCGCACACCGCTCAATTCGGTGTGCTCACCGTGGCGGACGGTGATCACGAAATCGGGTCCCGCGAACACCATGATCTCGCCGGTGTCGACGATCTCGCTGACCGTGCTGAGCTCGTGCTCGACGTAGCGCACCGTGCGCAGCACCAGGAACAGGATGTCGTCGTAGCGTTCGAGTTTGGGCCGCTGCTGCGCCTTGACCGCGTCCTCGACGGCGAGTTCGTGCAGGCCGAAGGTCTGCGCGATATCGGCCATGAGTTCCTTGCCGGGTTCGAGCAGTCCGAGCCAGACGAATCCTTCGTGGCGTTCGCGCACTTCGGCCAGCGCGTTCTTGTAGGAGCTGTGCTCGAACAGCCGCACCCCCTCGACATAGACCGCGCAGTCGACGATCCGGCCGTGATGGACGGGCATCTTGGCGGGGTCTCGCGGCTCGCCGGACCGCCCGGGCCAGTGGAAGGACGGCAACGGCGGTATCGAGGACACATCAAGGATGCTAATCGTCCCGCCCCCTGGCGTCGGTTCGGGCCGCAGGCAATATAGGGGGCGTGCGCATCGATCTCCACACCCATTCCAACGCGTCCGACGGCACGGATACCCCGGCCGAACTGATCGCGAACGCCGCCGCTGCCGGTCTCGACGTCGTGGCCCTGACCGATCACGACACCACCTCCGGCTGGGCCGAGGCCGCCGCCGCGCTCCCTGCGGGCCTGACGCTGGTGCGCGGTATGGAGATGTCGTGTGTCGGGCTGGGGGAGGACGGCTATCCGGTGCCGGTGCACCTGCTGGCCTACCTGTTCGATCCCGAGGACGAGTCCTTCGCGCAGGAGCGGGAGCGGTTGCGCGCCGAGCGGGTGGTGCGGCTGCGGACCATGGCCGAGCAGATGGCCGCCGACGGTCTGCCCATCGATCCGGACGCGGTCATGGCCTCCGTGGGCCCGTCGGCGGGTCGCCCGCATCTGGCCCGGGCGCTGGTGCAGGCCGGGGTGGTGCCGAGCGTGGACGCCGCGTTCCAGGATCTGCTGGCCCCGCACGGCCGCTACTACGTCGAGAAGGCCGACACGCCGCTGCGGCGGGCCGTCGAAATGGTGGCCTCGGCCGGCGGAGTGAGCGTGTTGGCGCACGCCCGGGCTCGTAAGCGCGGGCGGTTGCTGGCGCTGGATCACATCCGCGAGATGACCGAGTTCGGGCTGGGCGGCCTGGAACTCGATCACCCCGACCACAGCGCGGAGGACCGCGAGGTGCTGCGCCGGCTGGCCGCCGAGCTGGGTTTGCTGACGACCGGCTCCTCGGATTACCACGGCGCCAACAAGACCATTCGGCTCGGCGAATTCACCACCGACCCAACGCAATTCGAGGAAATCGTGGGCAAAGCGAGCGGAGTCCCGGTGATCACCGCATGAGAGTGGTCCGGGGCCTGAGCGGGGTGGTCGCGGGGGGCACGCTGGTGCTGGCGGCCACGGTCGCCACCACCGCGATCATCGGTGCTCGGCGCGGTTTTCCGGGCCCCGGATGGGCGGCCGTGACGTGGCATGTGACCGCGGCGGCAGCTGTGCTGGCCGCCCAAATTTATGCGGATAGACATCGGGGTTTTGCGGCTTTTTTCGGATGTTTGGTCGTTTTCGTGATAGCCGGATATCTGCTCTGGGCGCAGTGGTGGAATTGAAATACGCATAACGGTTGCGACCCAGTGAACTGTCGTCGAACATTTGTCGTTATGACCGAATTCGACGCCGATGTGCTGGTGCTGGGAGGTGGCCCGGCCGGAGCCTGGGCCGCGCTGGCTGCTGCCGCTGCGGGCGCGCGGGTATTGGTCGCCGACAAGAGCCGTTGCGGCAGCAGCGGCCCCACGGCGCGGGGCGGGGTCACGCTGTGGAACATTCCGTCCGGTCCGGCTCGGGACGAGGCCGTGCGGCAGAACTTCGCACACGGCGGCGGGCTGGGGGACCCGGAGTGGATGTACCGGGTGCTGGAGGAGACCCATCGGCGTGTCGGCCAGCTGGTGACCGGCGGCTTCCGGTTCCGGGGCGAACACGCCGAGCGCCCGGCGCGGGTTTATCTCGACGGCGCGAAGTATCTGGGCCGGCTGCGGCGCAGCATGGTGATCGCGGGGATCCGCATCCTCGACCACCATCCCGCACTCCAGCTCATCACCGACCGTGACGGCGTCGTGTCCGGCGCGGCGGGTGTGACGCAGGGTGGCGAGTTCCGCGGCTGGACCGTCCGGGCGCGCGCGGTGGTGCTGGCCACCGGCGGCTGTGCCTTCCTCTCCGGTGGCGCCGGCACCGATGTGGACACCGGTGACGGGCTGCTCATGGGGGCCGAGGCGGGGGCCGAACTGTCCGGCATGGAGTTCTCCAACGCGTATTCACTGACCCCGGTGGCCGATTCGCCGGTGCTGGGCGGCCGCCCGGTCGCCGCGGTGTTCGCCTCCGACCAGGTCATGCACTTCGCCACCCTCTACGACGAGTCGCGGGCGGTGCTGTGGGGGCAGGGATGCGGTTCGCGGGCACAGGCTTTCGCGGCCATCGCCGACGGGCGGCGGGTCTACGCGGCGGTGGACGAACTGCCCGAGGCGGTGCGCGCGGAACTGCAGCGGCACGGGCCGAGCCTGACCGGTCAGGTGCCGCTGTGCGCGGTGCTGCAGGGCACGGTGCGCGGCACCGGCGGGCTGCGGCTGACCGGACCCGACTGTGCGACCACGGTTCCCGGCCTCTACGGCGCGGGCGACGTCACCACCCGGGAGCCCATCACCGGGGCGGTCAGCGGGTTCGGCGGCCAGAACGGCGCGTGGGCCATCTCCTCGGGCGTGTGGGCGGGCGCGGGTGCCGCCGATTTCGCCGTGTGCCGTCGCAAGCTCGGCAAGGCGCGCCCGGTGCCGGGCGCGGGCCTGGGCGACCGGGCGCGGCTCGATCCGCGCGCGGTGGTCGGCCTGGTCCAGGAGCACACGTTGCCGCTGCGGCGCAGCTACTGGCGCAGCGACGGCAGCCTGCGCGACAGCATCGGCGAGCTGGACGGCATGTGGCCCGGCGTCGAATTGGCGCTCGGCGGAAAGGGACCCGATCGCCTGCCCGCCCGGCAGGCCGCGGCGCTGCTGGCCGTCGCCCGCTGGACCAAGTACTCCGCCCTGGCCCGCACCGAGACCCGCGGCATGCATCGCCGCACCGACCATCCGGGCGCCGGAAGCGACTGGCGCGTACGGTTGCTCTCCGGGGGTCTCGGCAGTGTCTGGGTCCGGCCGGACCTCACAGCGGTGACTGCAACCCCCGCTTGACAGCTCACAGCCGCCGCCGCGACCGCGTTGTGACAGTTCTCCGAGTTCAGGTTCCGACCAGCGAGTTCCTGTTCATCTCGGCGTGATTCGACTGCCTTACCCTTCAACGATGGTGAGGCGACGCGACGGACCCGGGGGCGATTTGGCAGGCCGTCGCAGCGACTGGCAGAATGGGCCGATCCCGGCCGCAGCCACCGCCCGGCCCGGGACACTCGGTGATCACGAACCCCGACTCGCGGGTTCACACGAGGTCACCCCGGCTGTATCGCCCGGACACACCCCTCCGGTTCTCGCTCGACGATCTGCGCTGCCGCGACACACTTCTCGCAATGCCGTAATACTTTGTATGCGTCGCCACGATGAGGTGGCAAGGTTTCCACGAAGTGGCTCGGAAGTGGTGTCGACGTCGCTGAACGCGGCTGCGGCAAAAGATATATGAGCACCGAAACCACAAATTCCGCTATTACCGAACGGTAACCGTCCAACGGTTGAGTCCGAACCGATCAGGAGTGAAATCGTGTCACCCGTGACTGAAGCAGTGAATGCCACCGAGGCCCCCGCGTCCAATGGGGCGAACCTGTCCGACATCACCACGGAAGAAATTTTCGCCGGGCACCTTGGCGGCAAGCTCTCGGTCGAACTCACCGCTCCGCTCGACACCCAGCGCGATCTGTCCATCGCCTACACCCCGGGCGTGGCGCAGGTCTGCCGCGGCATTCACAAGGACGAGAGTCTGGCCAAGACCTACACCTGGGCCGAGCGCCTGGTCGTGGTCGTCTCCGACGGCACCGCCGTGCTGGGCCTGGGCGACATCGGCCCGCGTGCCTCGCTGCCGGTGATGGAGGGCAAGGCGGCGCTGTTCAAGAAGTTCGCCGGTCTGGACTCGATCCCGATCGTGCTGGACACCAAGGACGTCGACGAGATCGTCGAGACCCTGATCCGCCTGCGCCCGAGCTTCGGCGCGGTCAACCTGGAGGACATCTCCGCGCCGCGCTGCTTCGAGATCGAGAAGCGCGTCGTCGAGGCTCTCGACTGCCCGGTCATGCACGACGACCAGCACGGCACCGCCATCGTGGTGCTGGCCGCCCTCAAGGGCGCGGCCGCGGTGCAGGGCCGCGACATGTCCGGTCTGAAGGTCGTGGTGTCCGGCGCCGGCGCGGCCGGTGTGGCGTGCACCGACATCCTGCTGGCCGCCGGGGTTTCCGACATCGTCGTGCTCGACTCCAAGGGCATCGTGAGCCGGGATCGCGGCGACCTCAACAGCGTGAAGGCCGAACTGGCGCAGCGCACCAACCCGCGCGGCCTCACCGGCGGCGCGGCTGAGGCGCTGGCGGGCGCGGACGTGTTCCTGGGTCTGTCGGCCGGCACCATCGCCGAGGAGCTCATCGCGTCGATGGCTCCCGAGTCCATCGTGTTCGCCATGTCGAACCCGGACCCGGAGATCCACCCCGAGGTGGCCAAGAAGTACGCCGCCATCGTGGCCACCGGCCGCAGCGACTTCCCGAACCAGATCAACAATGTGCTGGCCTTCCCGGGCGTGTTCAAGGGCGCGCTGGACGCCGGCGCGCGCCGCATCACCGAGGGCATGAAGGTGGCCGCGGCCGAGGCGATCTTCGACGTGGTGGCCGGTGAGCTGTCCGTGGACAAGATCATCCCGAGCCCGCTGGACCCGCGGGTCGCGCCGGCCGTCGCCGAGGCCGTCGGCAACGCGGCTCGCGCGGAGGGTGTGGCGTAGCCACTCGCCGAGCAACGAAAGGGGCGCTTCGTCGTAAGACGAAGCGCCCCTTTTCCTATTGGACTAGACCGCGACCTTTTCGAGGTCGGGGGTGGCGGCATTCTCGTGCCAGCCGGGCGGGCCGAAGATATATCCGAGACGGCCGCGCCAGGTTCGGGCAGTGCGGACATCACGGACCAGATCGACGAGTTCGGTGTAATTGACCTTGATCGGATTGTCGGTTTCGATGTCCTTGGTCAACCCGTAGCGAATCGGTTCGGTTTCCGCGGCGAAGCTGCCGAACAGGCGATCCCAGATGATCAGGATGCCGCCGTAATTGGTGTCCAGATACGGCTGGTTGGAGCCGTGGTGCACGCGGTGGTGGGCCGGGGTGTTGAACACGAATTCGAGGGGCCGCCACAGGTTTTTCACGCGCTGAGTGTGGATCGGGAACTGGTAGAGCAGCCCCAGCGACTGCAAGGCGAACACCATCCAGGCCGGGAAGCCCAGCAGTGCCGCGGGCACCCAGCACAGGCCGCGCACGATATTGGCGGCCGGATGCGCCCAGGGCAGCCGGATGGCGGTGGAGAAGTTGAAGAACCGGCTGGAGTGGTGGACGCTGTGCGAGGTCCACAGCAGCCGCACCCGGTGGTCGGCGCGGTGCGCCCAGTAGTAGCAGAAATCGGTGACGATCAGGCCCAGGACCCACACCCACCAGTGCGCCGGTGACAGGTGCAGCGGGGTGAAGTGCGCGGCCAGCACCACGCCGGAGAACGGAATCACCTGCGCCAGAATCGGTTTGGCAATGCGGCCGAGTGCGAAGGTGGCGATGTTGGAGGTGGTGTCGCGGCGGTCGATGCCATTGACCGGGCGGTCCGGGTCACGCCGGTTGTCGATCCATTCGATCAACATGAGCAGCGCGAACGCCGGCAGGGCGTAGATGAACAGGTCGGCATTCACGGGCGTGCTCCTCGGCGGGGCGGTCGGGCTGCTGGCATGTGCTCGACGCTAGTTCGGCGGCGCGCGCGGATCGTCGCGCCGACGGGGGATTCCGCGTCCCCCACACGGGGGATGGCCGGTCTCCGGGGTACCGTGCGGCCATGGATGTGACCAGGTCGCTGGCCCGGCAGTCGCTGCTGGTGGCCGCCGTCGCGGCGGCGCTGGACGGTGCCCAGATGGTGATGTGCGGGGCCTTCGGCGCCGCGCCCGCGCTGGCCGCGATCCTGACGCTGGCCACGGTGGCCGCGGATCTGGCGCTGGCCGCGCCCGCCTCGACGGCGGCCGCGGTGGCGGTGGCGCAGGTGGTGGTGAAGGTGGCGGTGGCGCTGTTCGCCCACCACTACGGCATCACCGCACGGGTTTTCGATGTCGGCTTCCTGGTCGCGGGGTATCAGGCGGGTGCCTGGCTGAGCGGGCTCAGCTCCGTTCTGACCGTGCTGCTGCTGGCCGGCGGCTCGCTGACGGTGAATCTGGTGGCGGCCATCGCGGGCGTCAACAATCCGATCCGGCTGGCGATCTTCGCGCTGGGCGCGGGCGTGGTGCCCTGGCTGGTGGGCCGGTACACCGCGGCGCGCGGGGCCTATATCGCGGAGCTGGAGCAGCGGGAGAGCCTGCGGCAGCAGGAGCAGCGGGCGGCACTGGACCGGGCGCTGGCCGATGAGCGCGAGGCCATCGCCCGGGATCTGCACGACGTCATCTCGCATCATGTGAGCGCCATCGGGATTCATGCCGGGGTGGCGCGAATGGCGCTGTCCCGCACCGATACCGAGGCGGCGGCGCGGTCGGTGTCCGCGGTGGAGTCGAGCAGCCGCGCCGCCATGGTGGATCTGCGCCGGCAGCTGGATCTGCTGCACGGCCGTGACGACGAGGGTGAGCGGCAGCCCGGCCTGGCCGATATCGAGGACCTGGTGCAGCGGGTGCAAGACGCCGGATTGACTGTGCGCGTGACGGTTTCGGGTGAGCCGCCGGTGCTGCCGGAGTCGCTGGACGTCATGCTCTACCGGGTGGTCCAGGAGCTGCTGACCAATGCGCTGCGGCATGGACGTGATGCGGCCGCGCTGGAGATCGGTTATCTCCCGGGCGCGGTGGAGTTGCGCGAGACGAATCCCATTGCGGCCCTGGAGAGCGCCACCGGGGTGCCGCGCGGCCTGGACGGGATCCGCCGCCGGGTCGAACTGTTCGACGGCACCGTCGCCTACGGTGCCGACCCGTCCGGAACCCGTTGGGTCATCCGGGTTTCCGTACCCGTTGGGTCCGCATGATGCCCATGGGGACCGCATCGCCGATCGGAGCCGTATGAGCATCACCATCCTGATCGCCGACGACCACACCGTGTTCCGTTCCGGTCTGCGCGCGGTGGTGGACGCGCACCCGGATCTGGAGTGCGTGGCCGAGGTGGGCGACGGCCGCGCCGCCATCGAGGCGGCCGCCCGCACCCATCCGGACGTGGCGATCCTGGATGTGCGCATGCCGAAGCTGGACGGCCTCGCCGCCACCGCTGCCATCGTGGCGGCGGGCGGCACCCGGGTGCTGGTGCTCACCACCTACGACAGCGAGGCCAACCTGCACCGCGCGCTGTCGGCCGGAGCCAGCGGCTTCCTGCTGAAAAGCCTTCCGCCCGAAGAACTCGTGGCCGCCATCCGGGTCGCGGTGCGCGGCGACGCCGTCATCGATCCGTCCATGACGCGCCGCCTGGCCACCCGCCTGATGACCGGCATCGCCCCGCCGGTCGAGCCACCTGAGCTGGCGCAACTCACGGCCCGCGAACGTGAGGTACTCCTACTGGTGGCAGATGCCCGCAGCAACAGCGAGATCGCCGCCGCCCTGGGCGTCGGCGAAGAAACGGTCAAAACCCACGTCTCCCGAGTCCTCGCCAAACTCGGTGTGCGCGACCGCATCCACGCCGTCGTCTACGCCCACCAACACGGCCTCGTACACCCCGACCGTCCCCATTGACGACGTGCTCGGCCGGGTCGGAGTCGGTCACCTCAGCTCGCGACGAATGACGCGGTTCTCGAACATGCTTCCGCTGCCGGCCCGACGGGCCCGGTCTCACTTCAGGTGCCGGGCGAAGAACCGGCTCCCTTCATCCGCCTCGGACGCCGGGACGCCGGTATGCCCGCCCATATTGGCGTGCAGCGCCTTCTCCTTGGAGCCGAAGGCGTCGAACAGGTCCAAGGCCAGCTGCCGGTCGTTTCCCTCATCGTCCCACTGCAACAGGACCTGCAGCGGAATGGTGACCTGCCGGGCCTCGCCGAACATGCTGCGGGGCACGAAACTTCCGGCGAACAGGCGGGCGGCGCAGATGCGCGGCTCGACCACCGCCAGCCGGAGGCCGAGGGCGATCACCCCTCCCGAGTACCCGACCGGGCCGCCGATCTCGGGCAACGCCAGGAGGGCGTCCAGGGCGGCTCGCCACTCGGGAACTGCCTGTTCGATCAGCGGGAGAATGAGACGTTCGACGATTTCGTCGGTGACCGGTTCGCCGGCCTGCAACGCCCGGCGCAGGTCGGCGCGAGCCTGATCGGTGACGGCGGAACGGGGCCGGTCACCGCTCCCGGGGAGTTCGATCGTGGCCGCGGCGAAGCCATCCGCCACGGTGTGCCGGGCCCGGGCCGCCAGTCGGGGGTACATCTTCTGCAGTCCACCGGGGTGGCCGAGCAGGATCAGCGGGGTTGGTGCGGATGCGGATCCGGGCGTCCACAGGATGCCGTGGATCTCGCCGAGAGTGAATTCACGCTCGAGGGTGCCGTCGTCGAGGCGCTGTTCGGAATTGAATTGCACGGTCGTGCCTTTCAGGAGTGCTCTTGAACGGCGCTCCCGGACGACCTATCGCCCGGCCGTGACCCCGGAGGGGAGCACCCATGTCGATACTGCGTTCACGGGTACCACCTCCTCGTTCTCTGGCACGGCCTTCAGGAAGGTAGCAGCGGTCGCCGTGGTCCGCCAACTGGTTTTCACCGAGGCCCGGCGCCCGGATGCCACGGAGCGACACCATGGCTCTGGTACCGCCGCCGAAGACGACAACCCTCTCGGCTGGTGGAACAACACCTGACCCGCTCCGACATACGGCATTCGACATGAGCGAGCACCGCTGGCGGTCGTACGGCGCTGTGCCCGTGAATCTTCCGATGCCCAATGCTGGCCAGTACATTCATCGCGCCATGCTTGGAAGAGGGCGTCGGGCCAGGCGTTGCCTACCGTATTTTCCTGGTAGGCAACGCTTGCCGGTGATCAGTGGCCTGTGTGGACGAGGTTGTCGTCGATGAGGTGCAGGCGGCGGGCGAGATCAGAGACGAAGATCCGTTCGGGGTCGATACTGTCGCGGACACGCCGCCATTCCTCGAGCCGCGGGTACATCGCGCGGACCATTTCCGGGGTGGTGCGGGAGTCTTTGGCGAAGTACAAGCGTCCGCCTGCGTCGAGGACCCGCTGGTCGAGTTCGGCACAGAATTCGCCGAGTCCGGATTTGAGTGGGAAGTCCAGGCTGAGCATGAACCCTGGGTGCGGCCACGACAGCGGGGCCGGGTTGGCGGCGCCCATGCGCTTGAACACGTTCAGGAATGACCGGTGGCCGGAGTGCGCGATCGTGCGCACCGCGGCCGCGAGCTGTGGTTCGGCGCCGAAGGGCATGGAGAACTGATATTGCAGGAACCCGCGGCGGCCGTAGGCTCGGTTCCATTCACCCAGCAGATCCAGGGGGTGATAGAACTGCGTGAGGTTCTGGATGCGCCCACGCGCCCGCCTCGGGTACACCCGGTGCGCGGCTTCGGCGGCGATGCGGATGGTGAGGTTGTTGACCACGCCGTCGGGAAAGACGTCGGGCACCGTGAGCAGTTGGGGTGCATCGAATTTCAGCGGGTCGCGGCGCAATTTGGGCGGGAGCTGATCCAGGGTGGCCAGGGAGCCGCGGCTGAAGCCCGCGCGGCCGAGTTTCGGGCCGGTGCTGATGGTGTCAGGGACCGACATCGAGTATTCGTAACCGTCGTCGGAGCCGCCGGTGAGCAGTTCCATGGTCTGTTCGAGATTGTCGGTGCGGTCGTTGTCGACGAGGAAGTACGCGGTTTCGGTGTGTTTCATCCGTACCCGGGCGCGCACGACGATGCCGGTCAGCCCCATGCCACCCACGGTGGCCCAGAACAGATCCGCGTCGGCTCCTGCGGGAGTGAGGGTACGGAGCGTGCCGTCGGCAGTGAGCAGTTCCATCGAGAGGACATGGTTGCCGAAACTGCCATGGGAGTGATGGTTCTTGCCGTGGATGTCGGAGGCGATCGCGCCGCCCACGGTGACTTGACGGGTGCCGGGGAGGACCGGAACCCACAGGCCATGGGGCAGAGCGGCTTTCATGAGGGTATCGAGACTGACGCCGGCATCGATGTCGACCACGCCGGTGTCGCGGTCGATGTCGTGGATGCGGTCGAAGGCGGTCATGTCGACGACCAGACCGCCGCCGTTCTGGGCGGGATCGCCGTAACTGCGACCGAGCCCGCGGGCGATGACCCCGCGCGGTCCGGCAGCGCTGACGGCTTTGGCGACCGTGTCGAGGTCGGGAGTGGAAAGTACCCGCGCCACAGACGATGCGGTACGGCCCCACCCCGACAGCGGGCGTTGATCAATCATCGATCCCCCTTGAATGAAATTCACCTCGCCACGGTAGCCGCGCAGCGAACGATGCTGCTGTGAAGCTCTGTCCGTCGAGTTTCCGCGCCTCGCGCTGGCCAGCTCGGTATGCGGCAATAGCGTGCGTTCGCGGTGACAAGGCAGCCCCGGCAAGCCTGAAGATCCTGGTCTACACCACAATGCCGTGCGACGCCGTCTCGAGAGACTGCGGTTCGATCGAGAAACCACTGTGCCCCCTCCGAATTACCAGGCGGGGCACAGTCACTGTCAGGTCCGGCACCGAGGTTTCGGCGGTGCCACCCGCGAATCATGCGTTGGCGGTGCAGATTACATCGTTGATCGCCGTCGCCGACAGGTCCGCGGAACCGACATTGGCCAGCATGGCCCGCGGATAAACTCGGGAGAGACTGGAATAGGCCTCGCGGAGCGCGGACGCCCGGTCGCGGCCAGCGCCGCTGCCTACCGCGACGTCGTCTCCAGCGTCGTTCCGGTACACGAGTGCGCCACAGCCGTCCGACCAGGCCACAAGAACGGCGCAGTCGGAGATGCCGCCGTAACTGCAGTTGGCCATCGCCTCGTCGATCGCCTCGCCGCGGCTGCCCGCATTGACACTGGTGCCGTAGCTCCAGTTCTCGACACTGAACGCGATCGCACCGTGGAGATCGGCCGCATTCGCCGTACCAGCACCGATCGCAGACCCGGCCGCAAGGCCCACCGCCGCGACCCCGACGACGGCCTTACCCATGAAATTCATCAAGCATTTCCCTGTCAACGTATGGAGAGACTTACCCGACGAATCATGGCTGATCACTGTCAGATTCGCCAAAAGGCCTAAAGTCACAAACCCCGCCGGCGAGTATCCTCGAGATCGCGGACGCGCTCAATGGCTGGGCAAGTCGAGTCGGCGCGACGTCACAAACGGTTGACCGCAACTGCTGAATCGGCATAAGTGCGCTACCGGCGGCCGGACGGCCTCTGCTGGTTGATCTTCCGATGTCCCATGCTGGCTGGTTCGATCAACGCGGGGCGCGGCAATCGAGGACGTTCTGGCTGGTATTGGTCACCGTTTGGGTCCTATTGCCCGCGATGCTCGCAGCATTGACGTTTCGGCAGTCACCCGAGCGTCTGCTCGATCATCCACAACTGCCGCCGACCGTGCCCGCACATTTCGATCGCTGGTGATCGCTCGAACCTGGCAATTGCACATCGGCACAGGGGCTGAAAAACCGCTGTATACGAACATCGGCAACATCTCCGGGCATGCTCAACTCGGCAGCTGCGGACGTTTCGCCAGCCTCGGATCGGCACGGCCAGTTGATCTTCCGATGCCTCGCGCTGGCCGGTTCGGTCAGCGCGGTATGGCGCCATGACGGTGCGTTCGGGAGCTGCCTGGCGGCCGGCCTATGGCGGCGGACTGGCCTGTTGCTCCATTCTCGAGTGGTTTCAAGCAGTTTCCTGACTCAGAGGCACCGAAAGTGGAGCAAAAGGCCAGATCCGACCTCCGTCACATGGTCGCTGGTTCGATCCAGCTAGAACCACAGGAAGCGGCCGGTCATCGCAGGTGTTGCGATGACCGGCCGTTTTCGTGCCATTTGCGTGCGCACTGGAGTCGATGAAGAAGATCGACCTCGCCGATAGGCCAAAAACGATTGCTGCGTAACGGCGTTCGATTCACTTTGTGTGCCTGGGGCCGTCGACCACTGCACTCCGTGCCGTCCACCGACCCACTGTCCCAACTGGCCGGTCAGAGTTGTGTGTGCCCGGAGCCGGTGAGGATGATCAGCGGCATCATCAGAGCGCCGAGAATATCGTTTCCGGTGCACTGGGCCGAGGCGCTGGAGCTGCCGGTCGGCTGGCTGCCGCAGTTCTGCACCGTCATGGACTTGGTCGACGAGCCCTGCGTGGCGGTGAGGCTATAGACGCCTTCGGGAAGCTTCGAGCGATAGACGTACTGGATGATCCCGGTGCCGGCCGTGGATCCGGCTTGCGGGGTGAAGGTGCCGACGTTCTGCCCGTCCAAGGTGACCGTGACCGGTGCCAGGGCGTCCGCGCCGCTGGTGGTCACCAATATCGTGCAGGTATTGCCTGCCCCTTCACATCCGCCGATGCCGGTGTCGACCTGTGTCAGATTCACATTGTCGACCGTGGCCGACGCCGATGCCGCCGCGACGACCGGTATCGCCAGCATGGCCACCGTGACGGCGGCCCAACTCATTTGCCTCATCTGTACTTTCCCGTTGGAGTAGTCGTTGCCGGCACCTGAGTGCCGCTCCGACGGTAACCGCGTAGTGCGGCCCCGCGCGTACAAATTGAAAAGCCTATACTTCAATATGTCCTAGAGTCGGCTCTGGGCGTGGTGCCCTCGAAGACGCCGGGGTCCCGTCGGTGGCGTAGCGCTGGGCGGCGGTGACGTTCACCGGCTGCGGCGCGCCGCAGGCCAGTTCGCCGACCAGATACCGAAGACGACGAATTGTCGAGGGAGCGACGGTGCGTTCGGCTCGGCCTCGGATCGGCGCGGCCGGTTGACCTTCGCCCGCCCGTTGTAGCCGGTTCGGTCAGCACGGTATGCGGCAGAAGAGCACGCTGCCGTGCGCGCATGAACGGCCAACCCAACCGTTCTGAACGCGCACTACAGCTGAGGAACTGGCGCGAAATCGCTGTTCTACAGCGGATTGTGCGGGATTGCACCGGTCCTCCGAAACTCGGCATGAGCGCGCACTGCCGGCGGTCGTACGGCGCTCTGCCCGTTGATCTTCCGATGCCCCGCGCTGGCCGGTTCGGTCAGCACGGTATGCGGCATAGAAAGACGTTCTGTGCGTCGGTTGTCTGGACGTGGGGAACGTCCTCCTGATGTGCTTGTCGGGCTTGGTGTCTCATCGCAGGAGGAGGACGGCCGTTGTTCGAGGTCACCTAGCGCAGTTGCAGTGTCATCGAGCCGGTAGGTGCCGCCCGGAGTGGCGGACATGGCTCCGGCCAGGACATCGGCCCCACCTCTGACGCTCAATGAACCAGCAACCGCGAACGGTGTCCCGTCGATAGCCGGGACCTGGCCCGCAACGGCCGACCGAACGCGTCCCGGGGCTTACCGTCCTGCCTCAGGCGGGTCCGTCCTGCACCGGATAGTCGATGACGACCGCACCGCCGGTGGCGTAGTTGGCGACATCGGCGGCCACCCGCTGGCCGTGCGCCGACGCCCGCGCCGCGGCCAGGGCGGCGGCGTCAGCGAAGTCGCCTTCGAAGACCACGAAATACGGCGCTTCTCCCTTGGTCCCCGCCACGTCGAAGCTGTAGCGCCACGCAAGCAGGCCGGGCATCTTCATGACCAGTGGAAGGTGGTTGGTCACGTAGTAGTCGCGGAAGTGGTCAGGGTCGGCGGGCTTGGGATACAGGACCAACAACTTATGCATGACGACCTCCGTCCAGCGACGAAACCACAACACTCCGGGTGACCTGGAAGCTCCTGTCGAGAACTGCCGCCGACCTCGCTAGGTGCGGAGCATCGGGATCTGGGTGAGGACGGAGGTGGTTTCGAGGAGCGCGTGGGAGTTGGTGGCCAGCCACAGCGGGAGGTCGCCGACGAAGGCGTTGAATCGTCATATGCGCAGGTTAGGGCTTGATGTGCGATCGAGGGAAAGACCGGAATGGGATAGGCTCAGAACGGATCGTTATCAATTGGCGGGGAGGGCTTGTGGCGCCGGATACGGTGAGCCTGCGGTACTTCCTGGTGCTGGCGCAGGAGTTGAACTTCACCCGTGCGGCCGCACGGATCGGTATCGCACAGCCCGCACTCAGTGCCCGGATGCGCCGATTGGAGGCGGAACTCGGTACGGCCCTGCTGGTCCGCAACACGCGTAGCGTCGTATTGACCACGGCCGGTGCGGCTTTGGCGGAGTCCGCGCCGTCCGCGCTGGCGGCGCTGGACCGGGCATGGGACACGGCCCGGAGCGCGGCGGCCGGTGAACTGGGCACGCTGCGCATCGGATACAGCCTCAGCACCGGGGCCGAGACGGCACCGGCCCTGGTGGACGGGCTGATTCGCGGCAACAGCGGACTCGAAGTCGTTGCGGTCCCGATGGCGACACCGGAGATCTCCGCCGCGGTCGCCGACGGCCGCATCGATGCCGGGATCACCCGCGGTGAACAGCCGGGCCGTGGCGTGCGCCGGTTCCTGCTGCGGTGTGAGCGCATCGGGGTCCAATTGGCGCAGCACCATCCGCTGGCTGAACACCCGGAGATCGAGATCGCCGACGCGGCCGCGTATCCGCTGCGACTCCCGGACCGTGCGGCCAACCCCGTGATCCACGATCAGCTGTCCGCACTGTTCCGCGACACCCGGCCACACCCCCGATTCCTCACGCCCACAGTCTCTTTCGACCTGTCGCAGCGCGACCTGCGCGACGGGGTCACCCTCGCCCCGGCCGGTGAAGCCGCGGTCACGGCAGCACCGGCCGGTCTCACCTGGCGACCGCTGCGGGGCGCGCCCAGCCTGACGATCCACCTGGTCCTCCCGCGCGAGCAGTCGCCACTACACCGCCGCATCCGTGCTGTCGCCAAAACCTTGGCGCACGAGCTGCACTGGCTGCCGGACTGACGCGCAAGAAGTCAAGCTAGACGGACGTCTGCGGTGACGAAGCCACGACCTTGCGCCCGGCGGACTTCGCGGCGATGACGACGACGGCGGTCTTGCTGAATGTCCGACACGACCTCGCTGCGCCGGCGGATCAGCATCCGATGATGGCCTTTGCGATCCGCTTGCCTGGAGGTCGGGTCGCTGCGCCCTGTATTCGGCAGTTGCGTGCACTCGCCGACCGAGCCTGCGGCCGGTTCCGAACGCCCGCGTCGCGGCTGTCAGTGCATTGGCGCGCTGCCGGTTGATCTTCCGAAGCGCCGTGTTGGCCGTTCCGAGCAGCATGGCGTGCGGCATGAGCGTGTGCTGGGAAGCTATTCGGTGGCGGTTGGGTCGGCTTGCGTGTCGTTGACAGTGTTGGCGTGGTCGATCTCGGCCATATGCTCCTCGGCCCAGGTGCGCAACGCGGCTAATGGAATCTCCAGGGACAAGCCCAGTTCGGTGAGCCGGTAGTGCACGCGCGGTGGCACTGTCGGCTCCACTCGACGGATGACCAGGCCGTCGCGGACCAGGTTGTGCAGGGTCACCGACAGCATCTTCTGAGATACACCGGGCATTCGCCGCCGCAGCTCGGCGAACCGCACCTCACCCGGGGCGGCCTCAGCGAGGACCTTGACCGCCATCGACGTCCATTTCGTGCCGATACGGTCCAGCAACTGCCGTGTCGGGCATTGGGAATCGAACAGATCACCGCGAACAGGTGCCTTCGCGTGCACTGATCGAGCAGTCACCTGGACCTCACCACCTGTAGCCGAAGTGCCTTCTTGGCAGCGTAACCGACGTTACCTACCGTTTTCTGGTAACTAATGGTAACCAGCTGGAGGTCTCATGATCCGCACGCCACCGCTCCAAACCGCCCCTATCGAGCTGCGCCAGATCGAGACCAACGGCATCCGCGCCAATGTCGCCATTGCCGGCTCCGGCCCCGCGGTCGTTCTGCTGCATGGTTTTCCGCATACCTGGCGACTGTGGAGCGAGATCATCGGCCCGCTGTCCACGCATTACCGGGTCATCGCCCCGGACCTGCGCGGATTCGGCGCCACCAGCCGTGCGCCGGACGGCTACGACGCCACCACGCTGGCCGCCGACATCGCCGGGATCCTCGACGCCCTCGGCGAACCCACCGCGGCCGTGGTCGCGATCGATGCCGGTACCCCGGTCGCGCTCCTGCTCGCCCTGCGCCACCCCGACCGGGTACCACCGCTGGTGGTCATGGAAGCCCTGCTGGGCGCCCTCTCCGGCGCCGAGGACTTCCTCGCCGCGGGTCCGCCGTGGTGGTTCGGCTTCCACGCCGTCCCCGGTCTCGCCGAAACGGTCCGGTCCGGCCACGAGGCACAGTACGTCGAATGGTTTCTCACCACCGGCACCCGTGGACGAGGTGTGCGGGCCGATATCCGCGACGCATTCGTCGATGCCTACACCGGTGAAGAGGCCCTACGTTGCGCCTTCTCGTACTACCGGGCACTACCGGCCAGCGCACGACAGATCGATCACGCCGTGGCAGCCGACCGACTCACCACACCCACCCTGGCGATCGGTGCCCACCCGGTCGGCGACGCACTCGAGCGGCAACTACGCCCCATCGCCGATACCCTTGCGGGACACGTCATTCCGGATTGTGGCCACATTATCCCGCTGGACCGCCCGCAAGAACTGCTCAACCTCATAACCCCCTTCCTCGCCGCCGACCAACCTGCCTGACCACGCATCCGCAAAGCCCCCATGAGGCCATCCCCGGTACAACACTCCATCCGGCATTCCGCATGAGCGCGCACTGCCGGCGGTCGTACGGCGCTCTGCCCGTTGATCTTCCGATGCCGGCGCGGCCGGTTCGGTCAGCGCGTTATGCGGCAGTAGCGGACGTTCTGGTGCCGTGCAGCGGGAAGCGAGCCGCATGATCGCCTGGTAGCTCGCTGTTTCCATGGTTGCTTGAGCATGGGAGAGGCTGCTGGGTATGTCTGAATACACCGCCACCGTAACCGTGAGCGACGAGAAGTACGAGCCGGGTAGTATCGAAAAGACCTGTGTCGCAGTGACGTTGGAGTGAGAAGCTGTCGGCGGTCGTACGGCGCTCTGCCCGTTGATCTTCCGATGCCCGCACGGCCGGTTCGGTCAGCCCGGTATGCGGCAGTAGCGGACGTCCTGGTGCCGTGCAGCGGGAAGCGATCGGCATGATCGCATCGCCGAAGAAGATTGGCCCACAGCGTGTTACGGGGCTGTGTGCGTAGCCGAAGATCGGGCGTCGTGTTTTGGTTTTTGTAGCGGCCCGCACTTCCCCTCTGGCGGTGGTATCCGGTTCGTCTCGAGCCATGAGAGCATTGCGGGGTGACCGAACGCCTGCGAGCCATCGCCGCCGACAACGAGCGGATCATCGCAGCCGGCGGTTACCGGACGCCCAGCGGGCACCATGTGTCGTTGACATCGGGGGTACAAGCCGCCGTCGAGGGCACCCGGATGTACGGTCCCGACCCGGTCCCTGTAATCACCCGCAGCGAGGCCGCCACCGTCATCACGGTGACCGGGGAGAGCAGCCTCGCCGCGGCGCGCCGGATGCTCGACACCGATCCGGAGCCGGTCGCCGTTCTGAATTTCGCGTCCGCCCGCAATCCCGGCGGCCACTACCTCGCCGGCGCCCGCACCCAGGAAGAAGCCCTGTGCCGAGCGTCGGCGCTGTACACCACCCTGCTGGCCGTGCCGCAGTACTACGAGCACCACCGCCGCACACCGGACCCTTTCTACAGCGACCGCGTGATCCTGTCTCCTGCCGTGCCTGTCTTCCGCGACGACACGGGCTTTCTGCTCGACAGCCCCTATACGGTCGGCTTCCTCACTTGCCCAGCGCCCCGGACCAACGTGATCGTGCAGGAGCTGGCGAGCGAGGCGTATCGAATACCCGCGGTGCTGGCCACCCGCGCCGAGCGCATTCTCGAAACAGCCGTCGGCTACCGGCGTTTGGTGCTGGGCGCCTGGGGTTGCGGCGCCTACGGCAACGACCCAGGCATGGTGGCCGGTGTCTTCCATGCACTGCTAGCCGACGGTGGGCGGTTCAACGGGCACTTCGACGAGATCACCTTCGCAATACTGGACCGGACCCCCGGCGAGGCCACCCTCACTGCCTTCCGAGCGGCCCTCAGCTCGGCCTGACGGCGCGTTCGGCCAGCCGTGGATACGCACGGCCAGTTGATCTTCCGCCGCGCCGCGCTCGCCGGTTCGGCCCGCGCGACCAGCGGCAAGAGAGGGCGTTGCTAGCCGTGGCAACAGACCCGAACAAGCACTGTGTCGTCGGGCAGTGTCTCCAGGTAGTTTTCGATGCCGCCCGGTGGTATCGGGCAGTCGGGTTGGTCCTCGCCGGACGTGGTCTCGCCCCAATCCTTGTGTCGGCAAATGCCACTCCACTCGACCCACCAACCGTCCTGGGTGAGTACATCGGGCTCTGACAGGTTGTGTACCGCGACGTTCAGCAAGGACTTCGGGCCGCCCGCGCACTCGCCTCGCGTGGGGAGCAGCACGATGCCGAATTGATTGGGGCCGTCGTGAATCAGCCGAGGATCGTCCTCATGACCCGGTCGGACGTAGAACCCGGCTCCTCCTCCACCATCCCGAATCTGCCACGTGTCCCACATATCTCGCTCCGGGAACCCTTGCCGCATCTCGAATGGAGCGAGAGCTCGCGTGATCGCGGCTTCCACGTCATCGATCGCATCCGGCGGCAGGCAGATCGTCACCCAGCGCTGCACCAAACCACATCCCTCCCGCCGTTCCGCGCGCCAAGGTTACCTCTCGGAATCGACGAGCACAGATTCCTGACCGCTGTGACCAATCCACCAGAAGAGCGCCCTGCCATCGGCAATTCAGTGCGTTCGGTAGGTGCGCGGTTGCCCGAGATCCGCCCGTGGATCTTCGGGTGTGCCGGGTGGGCGGTCCGAACTGCGCGCAGTGCGGCGGTCGCGGATATTTTCACTATCGGGTAACGGCGAGGTGTTCTCCGTAGAACAGCATCAGGCCGGTGGCTGCGGAAATTGCTGTGAGCAACCAGAATCGGATGGATACCGTGGTCTCGGGCCAGCTGCTGAGCTCGAAGTGGTGGTGCATCGGGGCTATGCGGAAGAGGCGGCGGCGGGTTGTTTGGAAGACGACGATCTGCAACAGAACCGAGAGGATCTCGGCGCAGAACAATGCACCGATCACGACCATGAGCAGCTCGGTGCGGGTCGTGATGGACAGCCCGGCCAGCAGCCCACCCAACGCCAGCGATCCGGTATCGCCCATGAAGATCTTCGCCGGTGCCGCGTTCCACCAGAGGAACCCGACGCAGGCCCCGCCCGCCGCAGCGCTGACCAGGGCCAGATCGAGCGGGTCGCGAACCGTGTAGCACCCCACCCCGGGACGGGTCGTGCACGCGTTGGTGAACTGCCAGAACGTGATCAGCACATAGGCACCCAGAGTCAGGCCCATCGATCCCGCGGCCAGACCGTCGAGCCCGTCGGTGATGTTCACCGCGTTCGACCACGCGACCACCATGATGCACACCGCCAGCAGGAACAACGCCGGGACGAACGACAGCCAGCCGACATCGCGCAGGATCGACAAATGCCTGCTGGCCGGGGTCAAGCCGGTGCTATCAGGGAAACGCAGTGCCAGCACGCCGAAAATGATCGCGGCGCCGAATTGGCCGACGTACTTGCCGCGGGCGGTCAGCCCGAGATTGCGCCGCTTGTAGAGTTTGACGAAATCGTCGAGAAATCCGACCACACCCAGCGCGGTGGCCAGACCCAGAACCAGCAGTCCGGAGGCTGTGACTCCGGATGCGTTATAGCGCAAGCCGATCAGATGCGAGCCCAGGTAGCCCGCCCACATGCCGGTCACGATCGCGATCCCGCCCATGGTGGGCGTTCCGCGTTTGGCTTGGTGGCTGCTGGGTCCTTCGGCGCGGATCTCCTGACCGAGCTTCTTCCGGGTGAACAACCGGATCAACAGCGGCGTCAACGTGATCGACACTGCCAGCGCGATCATCGCCGCGAACAAGATCTGCCTCATCTGCCCCCCTGCGAGCCTTCCCACCGCGGTCCGCCGCATCGACACAACTCGAGTGGTCAGATGTTAGCCAAGCACACGACCGAGAGCGACCGCTGTCTGCGTGGCGCACGGCATTCGGCCGAAAGAGGATGTCGTGGGGCGCATGTGGTCTCGCCGTCGGTCGCGCCCGCTCTGTCCGATTCGGACCGCGTGGAATGCGGCTTTTCGGTCAGTCCCGTGAGAAACGGGAGTGCAGCGACTTCGAACTGCGTGTGGCGTACCACACACTATTGAATTCGACGTCTAAGGTTCTGACTCGGTCCGCCCATCAGGGGTAGCTGAGTGGAGGGTTCGACGAATGACGTTCGGGAAAATCACCGCTGCCGTTTTCATGGCAATCTCGGCCGTGGGTATCAGTGCGGCAACCGCCCATGCAGAACCGGTCGTGACGGAGCAGCCGACTGCGGTGACTGCGGAGGGCACGACTTCCGGTGTGGATCATGGAATCAATTACCAGATCACCGTTTCGCCAGTCGACAGCGCAGTTGTCGCCACCGTCGAGAATGGCAAGTTCGAGGTCGCGCAGAACGGTGCGGTGGTGCTCGAGTCCGGCGATGGAGCGGCGGTGACCGAAATCCCGCAATGGCTCGCCATCGACGGGCGTTCAATCGCGATTGCACAGCACATCGGTGCGGACGGCCGCACCCTGACGCTGACGCCGACTCCGACGGCTGAAGATATCGCGCAACTGAAGGACATCAACTCCTACGACCGGCTCAAGGAGCAGGTCGACAAGAACCTGCCCGGCATCGTCATCGGCGCCATCGCGGGCGGCATCCTCGGGGCGATGATTCCCCTGGTATGGGGTCTCAGCATTCCGGTGGGTGCGCTGATCGGTGCAACCGTCGGCGGATACGTCTCGGGCGGTCCGGACTTCATCAACGCCGTACAGGGGTGGGTCACCAACCAGCCGTGATCACGGGGGAATGGGCGGATCCACGAGTCGCCCACGGGCAGTTGTCCCGTGGGCGACGCTGTGCTGTGGCGGGGCTCAGTCCTCGATCGGCACAGAGGCGGTGTTGTCGATCCCGGTCCGGTTCAGCGTCGAGTTGCGATAACCGAAGGTGGCGTAGAGGGCGAGACCGAGGAGCAGCCAGACGACGAAGCGGATCCAGGTGACGATGTCGAGGTGGCTGATGAGCCAGATCGAGAAGCCGATGCCGATGAGGGGGACGACCGGCACCCAGGGGGTGCGGAAGGTGCGGTCGTCGTCGGGGCGGGTGTGGCGCAGGCGCATGACGCCGATCGCCACCACGATGAAGGCCATGAGGATGCCGACGTTGGTGAGTTCGGCGGCCTCGCGGATCGGGAGGAAGCCGGCGATGAGCGCGGAGACGATGCCGACCGGCCAGATGACGCGGGTGGGCACCTTGCGTTCGCCGGTCTTGCCGAAGTAGCCGGGCAGCAGTCCGTCTCGGCTCATGGCGAAGCCGACGCGGGTAACGGCGAGCATATTGGCGAATGCGGAAGTGGTGACTCCGACGACCGCGCCGACCGCGATGACCAGGCCCAGGATGCCCATGCCCACGGTGTCGAAGGCGCTGGAGAACGGCGCGGCCACATCGATATCGGTGTAATTGACCATACCGACGATGACCAGGCACACGAGCAGGTAGACGACCGAGGCGATGCCGAGACTGATCAGGATGGCCTTGGGCAGCAGCTTCTTGCCGTCCTTGGATTCCTCGGCGGCCGCGCTCATGGCGTCGTAACCGTAGACCGCGAAGAACGCCAGCGCCGCACCGGAAACCGCGCCGCCGACCCCGAACGGGAAGAACGGCGTGTAGTTGCCCGCCTTGATGTGGAATGCTCCGGCGACGACCACAATGGCCACGATCAACACCTTCACCGCGACCAATCCCGTTTGCACACGGGCAGATTCCCGGGTGCCACGCGAGAGCAGATAGGCCAGCAGCAGGCAGAGAACGACCGCGAACAGGTCGATCTTGCGGCCCTCGCCGGTGCCGGGCGCGCCGAGCGCCCAGGTCGGCAGATCGAATCCGATGTAATGGGTGATGTAGTTCAGGTAGCCCGAGACCGCGATCGCCACCACCGACACGATGGCGGTGTATTCGAGCAGCAGATCCCAGCCGATCATGAACCCGATGATCTCGCCCAGCGCCACATACGAATACGTGTAGGCCGAACCGGCTTTCGGCACCATGCCCGCGAATTCGGCGTAGCAGAGTCCCGCCGCGCCGGAGGCCACGACCGCGATGGCGAAGGAGATCAGCACGGCCGGACCCGCCACCTGGTTGGCCACGACACCGGCCAGAGAGAACACTCCCGCGCCGACCAGGCCGCCCAGGCTCAGCGCGACCAGTTGCCACAGGCCCATGCTCTTGGTGAAATCGCCGGAATCGGCATCGGTGACGGGCATTCGCCGCATGACTCCGGCGAGGGTGATGGGCGGGCGTGGGCGGCGGGTGACGACAGACATTGTCGCGCCTTTCAGGTGGTGATTCTTCAACTAGGGGTGGTGGACGGCGGGGGAGTCGCGAGCCTCAGAAGACGAAACCCTCGGGGAACGGATCGGCCGGGTCGAGCAGGTAATTGGCCGTGCCGGTCAACCACGCGCGACCGGTGATCTCCGGCACCACGGCGGGATGTCCGGCGACGCTGACGGTCTCGACCGCGCGGGCGTGGAAGGTGGTGCCGATGAACGAGTCATTGCGCAGCACCTGTCCATAGGAGAGCAGACCGCGGGCGTGCTGGCGGGCCAGCAGCGCGGAGGTGCCGGTGCCGCAGGGCGAGCGGTCGAACCAGCCCGGGTGGATGGCCATGGCATTGCGGGTGTGCGCGGGTTCGGAGGCCGGATCCAGGAACAGGACGTGCTTGCATCCGCCGATCCGCTCGTCCTCCAGATGCACCGGACGCCGGAATTCATTGACGGCGGCCATGATTCGCAGGCCGGCGTCGAGGATCCGATCCTGTTGGGCGCGGTCGAACGGTATCCCGAGCTTGCCGAGATCGACGATGGCGTAGAAGTTTCCACCGTAGGCCATGTCGTAGCGGACGGTGCCGATCCCGGGCACCTCCACCTCGTTGTCGAGGCTGTCGCAGTAGGCCGGGACATTGCGCAGCGCGACCGAATCGGCATGGCCCGCAGTGATGTTCACGGTCGCTACGACGCGCCCGGCGGGCGTGTCCAGGCGGATCTCGGTGACCGGTTCGGTCACCGGCACCATGCCCGCCTCCACCAGCGCGGTCGCCACGCCGATGGTCCCGTGCCCGCACATCGGCAGCAGCCCGCTCACCTCGATGAACAGCACCCCGTAGTGCCCGTCGGCGGTGGTGGCCGGTTGCAGGATTGCCCCGCTCATCGACGCGTGCCCGCGCGGCTCGTTGACCAGGAATTTCCGCAGGCCGTCCAGATTCTCGAGGAAGTAGTCGCGCCGATCGGCCATGGTGTCACCCGGAATCGGACCGATCCCGCCGGTGACCACCCGGGTGGGCATCCCCTCGGTGTGAGTGTCGATGGCGGAGATGATTCTGCTGCTGTGCATCAGGATTGCCCTTCGGTGTCGAGTTCGGCGAGTTCGCGCAATCGCACGACGGCAGCCAGCGGACGCCGGGCGGGAGTGGCGGCGGCCAGGCCGGTGGGAGCGGGATCCGCTGTGCCGTAGCGGCATTGGCTATCAGCGGCCGCATCGCCGGTACCGGCGGACTGTGCGGCGCGCAGGGCGGCGACGGCGGTCCCGCAGATGCGGCCCTGGCACGGCCCGAGCCCGGCGCGGGTGGAAAGTTTGGTGGCCCGGTAGCTCTCGCCCGCAGCGCCCGCCCAGGCCGTGGTCAGCTCCTCCCGGGTGGTGTTCTCGCACCGGCAGATCACGGTTTCGGGGCGGGACCAGGCCACCGCCTCGGTGCCGATGGGGTGCGCTGCGGCGAGCCGGGCGATGAACCGCCGGGCGGTGCGGTGGCGGGTGCGCAGGCCGCGCTCGGCGCTCGGATCGCCACCCGCGGCCGCGATCCCGGCGACGACGCCCTCGACCGCCGCGACCTGCGCCCCACCGATTCCGGTGAGTTCACCTGCCGCCCAGACCATGTCGGCGCTCGTCCGCTGATCCCGGTCGACGCTGACGAACCCGTCGGCCGTCAGGCGCGCGCCCGCGGCCACCGCCAGCTCGTGCTGCGGGGTGAAGCCGTGCGAGACCGCGACCGCGTCCACCGGGATGGTCGTATGGCTACCCGGCACCGGTGCCCAGTGTTCGTCGAGCCGGGCGAGGGTCGCCTCTTCGACCCGGCCGTCGCCCGCGACCGCGACCACCGCGGTCGAGGTGCGCACCGGAATTCGATGGCGCAGACCGGAACCCGCGTACTGGATCAGTTCGGCCGCCTTGCCGGCACTGTGCCGCAGCTCCCACGGCCGGGCGACCCAGTGCCGCAGGATCGCCCGGGCCGGATTGGCCTCGAGCACCGCTCGGACCCGCGCGCCGCCATCGGCCAGGGAGTGGGCGACCGGGAGCAGGAACGGCCCGGTGCCCGACACCAGCACGGACCGCCCGATGAGCAGCCGCTGGGTTTTCGCGAGGGTCTGCGCGGCCCCGCCGGTGTAGACGCCGGGCAGATCCCAGCCGGGGAACGGGCACACGCGGTCGTAGGCTCCGGTCGCGATGATCAGCGCGTCCCCGCGCACCGCTCGATGCGTACGGCGATCACCCTCGAGGCCGATGAGCAATCGCACTGTGGGACAACCACCCTCGGGGTGGGGTTCGAGGTGGTACACCGCCGCCCGGGACAGATACTCGCAGCGCGGATGCTCGGCCAGAAGCCGGGCCCGGCGCTCGGCGGCCGCGTACCCGTGCCCCATGGCCAGTGGCCGGCGGACTCCGTAGGCCGCCGGTATGCGGCGGTTGTACTGGCCGCCGAGCGCCTCGTTGGAGTCGATCAGTGTCACCGACGCGCCGTGCCGCAGCGCCGCTTCCGCGGCCGCCGTGCCCGCCGGACCACCACCGATGACCACCACATGCCGGTTCATCGCTCGCTCCCGCCCGCTCGGCTCTGACCGGTGACGGTGTCGCCGTCGCGCGCCGGGCGGCGACACAGGCGCACGTCCGGCACGCCGTTGACGGTCGCCACGCAGTCGAAGCACACGCCGATACCGCAGAACACGCCGCGGCCACCGCCGTCGCGCGCGGTGCGCCAGTGCGTGTGCCCGGCGGCGAGCAGCACCGTGGCCAGGGTCTGACCGTGCACACCCGCCACCTCGACGCCGTCGGCGCGGATGGTCAGCGGCCGGTCCGCACGGCCGAGGCGGTCGCGGTCCGGGGGAATCAGATTGGGGCTCATGGTGAGACGTACTCCGTGCTCGGGGTGATGACCGCCGGTCGGTCGACGGTGAAGGCCGCGATGTCGATCTCGTCGGGCCGGCTGGTCAGGGCGGAGGCGACCAGCTGCGCGGTGCCGAGGGCGAGCCCGATGCCCGCGCCCTCGTGGCCGGTCGCGTGCCACAGTCCGGGCAGGCGAGGATCCGGGCCGATCACCGGGAGGTGGTCGTCGACGTAGGGGCGGAAGCCGCCGTAGGAGCGCATGATCGCGACGTCCGCGAGCATCGGGAACAGGCGCAGCGCCTTGCGCGCGATCGCGGCGAGGCTGTCGGGGCGGATCCGGTCGTCGAATCCGGCCTGCCGCCGCGAGGATCCGATCAGCAGCGGGCCACCCCGGGTGGACTCCACCACGGCCGAGGATTGCAGCGCGGTATCCGAACTGCCCACCGCGCCGACGTAATCCGCGTCGTAGACCTTGTGGAAGACGGTCGGCGGCAGCGGAGCGGTGATCAGCACATCGCCGCGGCGTGGTTTGACCGCGATCGGCGCGCCCAGCACCGCCGCCACCGGACCCGACCACGGCCCGGCGGCATTGATCACCACATCGGCGAACCGGTCGCCGCGCGTGGTCCGCACGCCCAGCAGCCGATCGCCGCTGACGATCGAACCGGTGACAGTGCACCGGGTTTCGACGATCGCCCCGCCCGCGGTCGCGGCGGCGAGCAGTGCCGAGGCCGCGCCGACCGGCTGGACCTGCGCGTCGTCGGGGTAGTGGACCGCGCCGCTCACCTCGGTGGTGAGCGCCGGCTCGGCCGCCGCGAGTGCGGCCGCGTCGAGATCGGCGCAGTGCACACCGACCGCGCGCTGGTCGTCGGCGAAGGCGGCGAGTGCGGACGCACCCGCGTCGGTGGTCGCTACGACGATGCCACCCTTGGGTTCCCACTCGACGGCCGCGACCGCCCGGGGCAGCCGTTCGGCGATGCGCGCGAGCGTCTCGGGCCACAGCCGCCGCGACAGTCGCGCCAGCTCCAGCTCCGGACCGGGGGCCTTGTCCGAGACCAGCACGTTGCCCTCGCCGTGCGCCGTGGTCCCGGACGCCACCTCACCCGCCTCACAGATCCGCACCGACAGGCCCGCCACGGCGAGCCGGTCGGCGAGCGCGCAGCCGATCATGCCGCCGCCGATGATCAGCACATCGGTCCCCCTCACGGACGATGTGCCGGACGTGCCGAATGTCATTGCGCCCGTGCCCCGTTCACCGATCGAGGCACACCCAGCGGATTGTCGTCGCGCAATTCCGGCGGCAACAGCTCCGGCGGCACGGACTGGAACACCACCGGACGCAGGAACCGGGCGATCGAGGCGGTGCCCACCGAGGTCGACGCGGGCGCGGTGGTCGCCGGGTACGGACCGCCGTGCTGCTGCGCGTAGGTCACCGACAAACCGGTGGGCCAGCTGTTCCACAACACCCGGCCCGCCGCGCCCGCCGCCTCGGTGAGCAGGGCGTGAGCGGTACCGTCGGTCGGGTCGCCGAAGACCGAGACCGTCAGCTGCCCGCTCACGGCACGGGCCAGCTCGAGCAGTTCGGCGGTCTCCCGATAGGTCACCACCAGTGCTGCGGGGCCGAACATCTCGTGTGTCAGCGTTTCCGGATCTGCGAGCACGTCCTGGGCGGTGGTGGTCAGCAGCAGGGTGCGCCCCGCCGCGCCGCCGCTCAGGATCCGCACCCGCGGGTGCGCGCGCAATTGCTCGACGGCCCCGACGAATCCGGCCTCGATCGCGGCATTGAGCATGTCACCGGTCGGCTCGGGTGCCGACCGGGCCAGTTCGGCGAGCAGCGGCGACCCGTCCGGGACCGCGATGATCCCCGGCTTGGTGCACAGCTGCCCGGCACTGGCCGACAGCGTGCCGAGCAACCCGGCGGCGATCTCAGCGGCCCGTGATCTCGCGGCCGCGGAGGTGACGAAAACCGGGTTGACGGAACCCAATTCACCGTAGAAGGGAATCGGCACCGGTCGCGCGGCGGCGATGTCGAACAGTGCGCGCCCGCCCCGGGTGGAGCCGGTGAACGCGGCCGCGGTGATGGCGGGATGGGTCAGCACCCGCACGCCCGCGCCGACACCGAACACCAGGCCGAAAGTTCCGCTCGGAGCCTGGTTTTCGGTCAGCGCCTCGGCGACGATCGCGCCGACCGCCCGGGACAGCAATGGATGGCCGGGGTTGGCCTTGACGATGACCGGGCACCCGGCGGCCAGCGCGGCGGCCGTATCGCCACCGGCGACGGAGAAGGCGAAGGGGAAATTGCTCGCCGCGAAATTGACGACCGGGCCGAGCGGAATGTTCATCCGGCGCAGATCCGGGCGCGGCGCGCCCATCGGCCACTCGGCGTCGGCGGTGTCGATGCGCACGTCGAGATAGCCGCCGTCGCGGACGGTCTCGGCGAACAGGCGCAGCTGAAACGTGGTGCGCCGCAGCTCGCCGGTCAGCCGTGCCTCGGTCAACCGGGTTTCATTCCGCGCCATGGCGATCAGCTCTGCGGCGCGAGCGTCGAGCCGGTCGGCGAGGTCGGTCAGCGCCCGAGCGCGACCGGCCGCACCCAGCGCCGCCCATGCCGGGGCGGCCCCGGCCGCGGCGGCGACCGTGGCGTCGACCTCGGCCGCCGTGGTGTCGGCGATCGATCCGGCTGTGGTGTCGATCATCGTGTTGTCCTCGTTTCCCGTATTCGCCTGCTCGCCTGTGGATTACCGGTAACCCTTGGCCAGCACCGCCGTGGTGTCGGCGGTGATCTGGGCGGTCAGCCCGGGGGCGAGCGGGATCCGCGGCGGCCGGCACGCGCCGCCGGGTCGCCCGGCCAGGTCCATCGACAGCTTGATGGCGTGGACGAATTCGGTTTTGGAGTCCCAGCGCAGCAGGGGATGCAGTTCCCGGTACAGCGGCAGGGCCTTGTCCAGGTCGCGGTTGACCGCCGCGTTGTACAGCTCCACGGTCACCTGCGGAATGGCGTTGGGGTAGCCCGCCACCCAGCCGACCGCGCCCGCGATGCCCAGTTCCAGCACCACGTCGTCGGAACCGATGAGCACGTCGAGTTCCGGTGCGAGTTCCTTGATTTCGTAGAATCGCCGGACATCGCCGGTGAACTCCTTGACGCCGACGATCAGCCCCTCGGCGTGCAGTTCGGCCAGCAGGTCCGGGGTGAGGTCGATGCGGGTGTCGATCGGATTGTTGTAGGCGACGATCGGCAGACCGACCGCGGCCACCGTCCGATAGTGATCGAGGACGACCTCGCGATTGCCCCGATAGATGTTGGGCGGCAACAGCATGACGCACTGGGCGCCGGCCTCGGCGGCCTGCTCGGCCCATTTACGCGCTTGCAGCGCGCCGTAGGCGGCGATGCCGGGCATGACGGTGAAGCCTGGCGGCGCGGCCTCGATGGCGGTGGTCACCACCCGGGCGCGTTCGGTGTCATCGAGGGTCTGGTACTCCCCGAGCGAGCCGTTGGGGCTCACGCCGTGGCAGCCGTTGGCCGCCAGCCACCGTACGTGCTCGGCGTAGGCGTCGTAGTCGACCGAGAGATCCTCGGTGAACGGCAGGGTGGTCGCGACGATCACCCCGTGCCAGGGCTTGTTCGCCGGCGACGTGGTGGTTTCGGACATGTGAGCCTCCATCGGGTGAGAGTCCGGGGAGAGCGCCCCGGCCGCCTGTCACCATGTGACGTGTGACATTGCACTGACGGTAAGTGATGGAGTCATGCCCGGTCAACCACTTGCGTGATCCGGGTCACCACCCTATGGTGCAATGTCACACATCACAGATGAGGGTGGCGCATGACTGCAGTTGACGACTCCGCGACAGCACGGCAATCCGATCCGAGCCCGACAACCCCGCCGACCGGACTGCGCCGGATCGTGGCCGCGGCCATGGTCGGCGCGGTCGCCGAGTGGTACGAATTCTTCCTCTACGGCACGGCATCCGCGCTGGTCTTCGGGGAGGTGTTCTTCCGCTCCAACGGCAATGCCGTCGACGGGATCATCGCCGCCTTCGCGCTCTACGCCGTCGGGTTCCTGGCCCGGCCCTTCGGTGGAATCCTGTTCGGGCACTTCGGAGATCGCGTCGGACGCAAGGCGCTGTTGCAGCTGAGCCTGGTCGTGGTGGGCATCACCACGTTCCTGATGGGCTGCCTGCCCACCTTCGCCACGGTCGGCTACTGGGCCCCGGTGCTGCTGGTGACGCTGCGGCTGATCCAGGGCTTCGCGTTCGGCGGCGAATGGGGCGGGGCGGTGCTATTGGTCAGCGAGCACAGCCCCGACCACCGGCGTGGGTTCTGGGCGAGCTGGCCGCAGTCGGGCGTGCCGCTGGGCAATGTCCTGGCGACCGTGGTCATGCTGGTGCTGTCGGCGAATCTGTCCGACGCGCAGTTTCTTTCGTGGGGCTGGCGGATCGGCTTCTGGCTGTCGGCCGTCGTCGTGCTGATCGGCTACTGGGTGCGCTCCAGCGTCGACGACGCACCGATCTTCCGCGAGGCGCAGCGGCGGTTGGACGCCGACCGGCGCCACGCGCTCGGCATCGTCGAAGTACTGCGCCATCACTGGCGACAGGTGCTGATCGGCATCGGCGCGCGCTTCGCCGAGAACATCCTCTACTACCTGGTGGTGACCTTCTCGATCACCTATCTCAAACTCGCCGTGCACGTGGACACCGCGCCGATCCTGGCGCTCATGCTGGTGGCGCACCTGTTGCACTTCTTCATGATTCCGGCGGCGGGCCTGCTGTCGGATGTGATCGGGCGGCGGCCGGTCTATCTCACCGGGGCCGTGCTCACCGCCGGCTGGGGCTTCCTGGCCTTCCCGATGATGGACACCGGGAACTACGCCGTCATCATCATGGCCATCACCCTCGGTCTGGCCGTCGAATCCCTCACCTACGCACCGTATTCCGCGCTCATGACCGAGATGTTCCCGACGCATGTGCGATATACGGCCCTGTCGTTCTGCTATCAGGTCGCGCCGATTCTGGCCGGATCGCTGGCCCCGCTGATCGCCATCAGTCTGTTCGACCGCTTCCACAGCTCGGTGCCGATCTCGCTGTATCTGATTGTGGCCGCGGCGATCTCGGTGCTGGCGGTCGGGCTGGCCAAGGAGACCGCGGGCAAGTCGCTGCGGACGGTCGATGCCGAGGCCGCATGCGCCGATTCCGGGCCGGCTGTCGAGGGGGCGACGGCTATGCCACGTGACATGGCATAGAATGTCGTGAACCGATCGAATCCATCGATCACGGGCAGGGGAGCCGACCACGTGAGTATCGACCAGTTCACCCAGGTGGAGAAGGTCAGCCTGCGCGAGAAGGTCTCGCGGGCACTGCGCGCGGCCATCATCGCCGGTGAAATGGAGCCCGGCGTGGTGTATTCCGCACCCACGCTCGGCGCGCGGTTCGGAGTGTCGGCCACCCCGGTCCGTGAGGCGATGCAGGATCTGGCCCGGGAGAACCTCATCTCGATTGTGCCCAACAAGGGATTCCGGGTCACCGAGGTGGCCGAGAAGGACCTCGACGACATCACCCGCATCCGGCTGCTGCTGGAACCGCCGGTGGTCCGCGAGGTCACCCCGCTGATTCCCGAATCGGATATACCGCACCTGCGCGCCCTCGCTGAGAAGATCGTCGAAGGTGCCGAAAGCGGAGACCTGGTCGAATACACGGCGGCCGACCAGATCTTCCATCTGACCCTGCTCGGCTACGCCGACAACCCGCGGCTCAACGCCCTGGTCTCCGACCTGCGCGACCACACCCGCCTGTTCGGCCTCGCCTCGCTGGCCCAGAAAGGCGAACTGGTCGACGTCGCCCGCGAGCATCTCACCATCGTCGACCTCCTCGAATCTCGCGATCAGGACGCCGTCGAACACTTCCTGCGCGACCACATCCAGCAGGCCCGCGGCCGCTGGGCGAAGCCCCAGGAGTAGCCGGCCTGGCTTTCGGCTGCTCGGTCGAAATCAGTTGGCGGGCTTGCCGAACCAGCGGGCGAGGTGGTCGTTCAGGTCCTGCTGGTTCTCGCCGATCCAGGCGACGTGGCCGTCGGGGCGGAGCAGGATGGCCGGAACATCCAGTGCCGCAGTGGGATCCGCGATGAGGTCGACTCGGTCCGGCCAGCCCTCGACGGTCAGGCGTTCGGTGCGGTCGAGTACCAGGCCGCGGCCCCGATGTAGTCGGTCGTAGAGGCGGCCCTGTTTCAGGTCGATATCGCGCAGCCGGCGGCCGAGCAGGTCGGGGCCCTCGCCGAAGTCGTAGCGGATGTGGATCGCGGTGATCTTCTCGGTCAGATGACGGTTCACCTCGCCGAAGTCCATCAGTTCGGTGAGCAGCCTGCGCACGGCCTGCGGGCCCGGTTCGGTGGACAGCAGTTCCATCTGGGCGCGGGTGTTGTCCAGTACGTCTTCGGCGACCGGATGACGTTCGGTCTGGTAGGTGTCCAGCAGTGCTTCCGGCGCCCAGCCGCGGATCTCTGCGGCCAGTTTCCAGCCGAGGTTGAACGCGTCCTGAACGCCCAGATTGAGGCCCTGACCGCCGGTGGGCGGATGGATGTGCGCCGCATCGCCGGCCAGCAGCACCCGCCCGACCCGATAGCGCTCGGCCAGCCGGGTGGCATCCCCGAAGCGGGACAACCAGCGCGGGGAGTGCACGCCGAAATCGGTTCCGGCGATGTCACGCAACCCTTGTTTGAAATCCTCGAGGGTGGGTGGTTCCGCGCGATCCTCGCTGACTCCCTTGGTCGGGACGACGACGCGATAAACCCCTTCGCCGAAGGGCCCGAGGCTGAATACCTTATTGGTCTCGCGGATCTCGGCGACCGTGGCGGCGATTTCCTCTTGCGGCACACCCACTTCCATCTCGCCCATCAGCGTCTCGGTCCGTGCGGGCTCGCCGGGGAAGCCGACGCCGAGCAGTTTGCGCACCGTGCTGCGCGCGCCGTCACAGCCGACGAGATAACGCGAGCGCAGCCGCTCCCCGCCGGCCAGCTCGACGGTCACACCCTCGTCGTCCTGCTCGAAACCGGCCACCGCACAACCGCTCCGGACCTGCGCACCCAGTGCGATCGCATGTTCTTCGAGTAGATGATTGACGACCGGCTGCGGGATGCCCAGCAGATAGGCGTGCGCGGAATCCAGTCCCTCGGGAGCGGGTTTGGGGATGGCGGCGAAGATACCGCCGACCGAGCGCGGTCTGCCACGTTCGAGAATGCGATCCAGCAGTCCGCGCATCGCCATCAGCTCGATACTGCGAATATGCAGACCGACCAGGCGCACGAACGATACGGGCTCGAGTTCCTTCTCCAGCACGAGTACCCGCACATCGTGCAGTCGCAGTTCGGCGGCCAGCATCGCACCGGTCGGCCCGCACCCGGCAATGATCACATCGAACATGAACCACCCATTCGCCCGGTTTTCTCCCGCCCAGTCGCCGCGGATTCAGCATTCCCGCAGGTCCTGGCATCGGCCGCCAATTGTGCGGCACCCCCGGATCTTGCCGCAAGGGAGATATGCCGAAAGGGGAGCGGGGTGGGGTTGTCAGGAGAGGAAGCGCCGTAGTTCCGCCGCGACGAACTGGGGGTTCTCCTCGACGAGCCAGTGCCCTGCGTGGGGCACGTCGACCGCGCGCACGATGTTGGTCATGCGCGGTGCGACGGTCGCTCGGATCGCGTCGAGTTGGCCCTGAGCGGTCATGAGGAGGGCCGGGACGGGAATTGGTGTTGCCGCCACGGTGTCGCGGACGTCTTCGTCCAGGGCTTGGTCATCCCCGCCCGGCCCGAACCGCTCGACCCGACACCGCAGACGCACGACGGCTTCGAATGGCTGTACGTGCTCAACGGTCGCCTCCGGCTGGTGGTCGGCGAACGCGACCTGACACTGCCGCCCGGCGAAGCCGCGGAGTTCGACACCTCGCTGCCGCACTGGCTGGGCAGCGCCGACGGCGGAACGGTCGAACTGCTCATCCTGTTCGGCCTCCAGGGAATGCGCGCGCATGTGCGTCCCGACCAGCACGAGAACCGTTGACCGCCAACGGATCTTCTCGGGTCAAGAGCAGACGTTCAGGGCCGTTGTGCGGAACACGGCCATGCCGGCGTCGGTGGCCACCGCGCCGTCTGCCGGTCGTGGTCGCGATGTACCGCGGCGTGGTGCGGACTCGGATATCGACGCCATGGGATTGCGTCCCGGTGTTCGCGGTCGGCGCGGAGGCACCCGTGGATAGCCGTGCGGCAACCGTCGAATAGCTGGATGTCCGCTCGTCACGGGCGATAGGCTGGGCACCGTCGAAAGGTGAGTTGATCATGTCCGGTGCTCACAGCGATACCGCGAGGATTGCGCGCGGCTGATGATCGACGACGCCGCGAACCGTACCCGCCGTGACGTGAGCATGTCGGTAGCGGAGGAGTTGCCTGCGGTTGGAGCCTCGCCGCGAACCATAGGACGCAGCGGCAACGTGCTGCCCGAGTTGACCAGCTTCGTCAACAGGCGCGCCGAGCTGACCGAGCTCAAGCACCTGCTGACCGTGTCGAGGCTGGTGACGCTGGCCGGGATGGGCGGCGTGGGCAAGACGCGGCTGGCGCTGCAGGCGGCCGCGGCTGTTCAATGCGATTTCGCCGATGGGGTGTGGGCGATCGATCTGGCCGACGTGCGTGATCCGTCGCTGGTGGCTCCCATCACCGCTGCCACGCTGGGCGTGCGGGTCGATTCGGCCCGGCCGGTCCACGACACCCTGGTCGAGTTTCTGCGATCCCGTGAAATCCTGCTCCTCGTCGATAATTGCGAGCAGGTTGCCGAGTCGATGGCAAGCCTGGCCCAGACGTTGTTGTCGGAGTGTCGGGGACTGCGGATCCTGGTCACCAGCCGCGAGCCGCTGGATATCGGCGGAGAAGCGGTGCGGCGGCTGTCGCCGCTGAGCGTTCCTGCCGCCGGCCGCGAGCCGACGCTGCGAGAGCTGCGCAAATACGATGCGGTGATGCTGTTCGGCGATCGCGCCGCGGCGGTCGTGCCCGGATTCGCGCTGACCGAGGAGAACAAGGCCGCGGTGGTCGGGATCTGTTCGCGGCTGGACGGGTTGCCACTGGCGATCGAACTCGCGGCGGCTCGGATGCGCACCATGTCGCCGGACCAGATTCTGCAGCGGCTCACCGACCGGTTCGCGCTGCTCACCCGGGGCCACCGCACCGCGCCGACACGGCAGCAGACCCTGCGGTGGTGCATCGACTGGAGCTATCAACTGTGCACCCCGGCCGAGCAGCGGCTGTGGGCCCGGTTGTCGGTGTTCGCCGGTGGTTTCGAACTCGACGCCGTCGAGGCGGTGTGTGGTGCCGATACCGAGACGGCAGAGCTGCTCGATGTGCTGTCCTGGCTGGTGGACAAATCGGTTGTGATCAGGGAAGAACCCGTGGGTGCGGTCCGCTTCCGGATGCTCGACACCGTACGGGCCTACGGGCAGGACAAGCTGCGGGAGGCCGGCGCGGACGAGGATCTGCGGCGCCGGCACCGGGACTGGTACCGCCAGCTGGTGCTCGATGCCGAGGCCAACCTGATCAGCGACCGGCAACTCGACTGGATGGCCCGGCTCGACCGCGAGCAGGGGAACATCCGTGCGGTGCTCGAATTCTGCATGTCCGACCAGACCGAGCAGTCAGCCGAAGCGGGGCTGCGCATCACCGCCGCCTCGTTCGTGTTCTGGAGTTTCCGTGGCTTGTTCGGTGAAGGCCGCCGCTGGCTCGATCGCGCCCTGGCCCATCCTTGCGCAGATTCGACAACCGACCAGGTCCGGGCGCTGCACGCCAGCGTCTTCATGGCCACGCGGCAATGGGACCTCCAGACGGCAACCACCCTGCTCGAGCAGGGGCGCGTGCTCGCCGAGCGCGATCCCACGCCCATGAATCAGGCGCTGATCGCCTCTGCAGAGGGTGATCTGGCTCTCTATCGCAATGAGCCCGCGCGCGCGGTGTCGTATATCGATCGAGCCATCGAGGTGCTGAGTTCCGACCCGCGAGGATGTCTGCACATTACCGCCCTGCTGTTGCTCGGTGTGGCGTACGCGCAGCAGGGCGACTCCGCACGGGCGGCCGAGTGCCATCAGCGGATCCTGTCCATCACCGAGGCGTGCGGCGAGTCGTTGTTCCGGTCGACCGCGCTGGGGATGACCGGGATCGCGGCGTGGCAGCAGGGTGAGAACTCCCGCGCACAGGATTTGCTGCGGGAATCGCTGCGGCTCAACCAGTGCATGCGCAGCCTTCTCGTCGCGGCGCTCGATCTCGAAGTACTGGCGTGGCTCGCGGCCGGCACCGACGACCAGCGATCCGCCGCGCTGATGGGCGCTGCGGCAAACATGATGCAGACCGCCCCCGGCGCGGCGATCTACTTCCCGCAGATGGTCGAGGCCCACCTCGACTGCGAGCGTGCCGTGCGCCGCGCGCTCGGTGAAGCGCGCTTCGATGCCGCGTGGCGACGCGGCCATGCCATGAGAATCAACGCTGTTGTCGCCTACGCGCTGAACGAAGAACAACCGGCTGCCACCCCGCCGGCCGGCGGGACGACATTGACCAAACGTGAACGCCAAGTGGCGGACCTGGTCGCCGAAGGACTCACCAACAAGCAGATAGCATCCCGGCTGGTGATCTCCCAGCGCACCGCGGATGCGCACGTCGAGCACATCCTGACCAAACTCGGGTTCACCTCTCGCGCCCAGATCGCGGCGTGGTCCGTGGACGCGGCCCGGCACGAGGGCTGATCGCGTCCCACTGCTGAGGCGCGCTTGGTCCAACAGATCATCAAAACGCGCCGCAGTCGACATTCCCGTGCACTGCCCAGGCCGCGCGCTACCGAGATGATCTCTGCCCCTTGGTCTTCGAGATCATCGCGTGGCCGATTAGCCCCGCGCGCCACGCGGCAAGAGCGGACGTTCCGCATCCCGCTCACGCGGGGCCACGTTGGTTCCGCAATATCGATCACCGTCGTGCGACGAACAGTGCTCACTCGCGGGTAAGCCACCGAAATCGGTGTATGGCGGCCGTGTTCGGGCCGACACAGAATGATACTCGAGGTGCGCGGGGGCGGATGGCAACAATCGCTTGTCTCAGCACGAGATTCCGTCGTAGAGGAACGACCCATGTTCAGGAAATCCGGTATCAAGACCGATCCATCGGTCGAACTGACTGCCGCCCAGATGCGCTCAGCGCTCGCAGCAGCCCGCCGAGCCGCGCGCGAATCCCGCCGATCGCTGCGAACAGCAGGCGGCCAATACCGGCGCTACCGAAGGAACGCGGGTGCAGCCTACCTGGATTGGCCTCGCTGGCACGCGGAGTACCTGCGCGAGTACCGCCGGGGATCGGATTGGGTCAGGCCCGACAACCCCGGCGGTATGGGAAACGCGGGCTCCCTCAGCGGAGCGCTGTAGCTCTGGTCTTGGTGTGTCATGAATCTCAGCGCATCCATCATTCGCGACCGATCGTGTTCAGAACGGGCGCATGGCATTCGGCAGTAGCGGAGGTTCAGCCGACCTCGGATCGGCGCGGCCAGTTGATCTTCCGATGCCCGCGCTGGCCGGTTCGGTCAGCGCGGCATGCGGCAGAATAGTGCGTTCGACAGATCAGGCTTCGGATCGCCGCGGGCCTGGATGTGTCCCTGACTATTCGGCGGAAGACCACTGGCGCGACATCCCGCCATCAGCCCACAGCTGCACTTCTTTCCCAGCGCGATCAGGATCTACCAGACGGTGAGTCCGGCTCGCCCGCCGCCTTCCGTGCCTGTTGTGCGAGTGCGGTGAGGGCGTTCAAGTGTTCGTGGTAGGCCGTGCGGCCGCGGTCGGTCAATGCGAGCCATGTCTTGGGCCGCCGCCCGACATATCCCTTCGTGATCGTGATATATCCGGCGCCCTCGAGGACGGTCATCGCCTTCGACAACGTGGACTTGTTCATCTCGCACAGGTCGGTGATCATGCCGAACTCGGCCTCGCGGCATCCGTCCAGAAACGCAACCACTTTCAGGCGCGGCAGCGAACCCAGCAGCTCGCTCAGCTCCGTCACGACGCGGCCCGTGGTTGGGTCAGCTGGAACCACATCCATGCGCCCATGATCACAGCGGACGCGATAGTCATCCATCCGGGCATGGCACCGAGCAGGGTGACGCCGACAAATGGCGGAAGCCAGCCCAAAGCCACTCGCTTCCATCGCTGCACCGGTTGCTCGGCCAGAGACCGGGGAACGACACCACCGTTGCGCCATTCTCGAAGCACCCACGCCACGAAGGCACCGAATGCAACCGTCACAGCGATTCCGGCAACCCCGCGAACGGTGATCGCGCGATCGATGGGCATGGCGACCGCGTCGCCGATCAGGAAGAACGAGCCGAAACACAGCAGCGCCCCCACCGTTGGCACCCAGCGGGGCCGGGCTGGCGCGCTGCGCGCTCGACGAGTGGTGGCCGAGGCGATGTCGAGTGCGTCCTGTGGTGTCAATGCGTCGCTCACGATCGCAGAATAATCAACTAGTTTCCATTCGCCAACTAGTGTCTCGACTTTTCTCGGTACAGGTATCCGGCACCAGCGCGGCCACGAAACCGACTGTGGCCGTGCAATCCGAGATCGATGCTGCGTACCAACTCGTCAGTGCCACTTGGAACCCGGACGCGCAGATGTTCAAGCAACTTGCCCAGACCTACCTCGACGACCCCACCGCCACCGCCAGTTTCGATCAGGTCGCTCCGGGACGGGGACGGGCCGCCTACTACCGCGACGCGATGGTGGTCTTCGCTGATACCAGGCTCACGTAACCGACAGCCGCCCACACCATCCGGATTGCCCTGCGCTGGTCGGTTCGGTCAGTCAGCGCGGTATGCGGCAGATGCGGACGTTCAGATGCGGGACCTAGTGGCTCGGCCGGGGACGTTGGAGTGGGAATGCGGGCTCGATACCCCCGCGTGTCCGGATTGGGACCCCGGTGTCTGTGAGGTCTACTGAAGGGCGAGTGTTCGTGCGGGTGTCGTGAATTGGTGAAAGCTGTTGACGAAGTCCTTCAAAGCGTGGTGATCTTCGTCAGTGGGCGGGCGATGACCGCGTTCGGCGGTAACTACGACGAGGTCACCGGCTCGTATCTGTAGGACGTCCCAGCACACCGGCAGCACCAGAGCGTGGACCGTACGTCCATGGCAGCTGATCGTGAGATAGGAGCTGTATCGGCTGGCGACGGCTGCGAGGTCCTCGGCGATGTCCTCGGTGAGCGCTCCGAACGCCCGGAACTCCTCAAAGTGCATGTCGCTTCCCCCGTGCCTTCCTGCTCGTGTAACTCCCTCTCCAGCCTATGCACCGGGTAGGTACTCAACGCACCAAACTCGGCATTACCGTGCACCGCCGAAGGCCGAGCGGCGTTCAGCCCGTTCATCTTTCGGGGGTGCCGGGTTGGCCGGTTCGGTCAGCGCGCCATGCGGCATGTGCGGACTCCAGATCAGCGACGGCTATCAAACTCCCTTGCCGGCGCGTTAGTTGCTACGAGATACCGTGCCCTGAATCCGAGACGTGTTCATTCGGCCGTAATCCGCATAGTGATAGGTCGCCGAAACCACCTGGCTACTCCCGGCCTCACACTTCGGAGCGCGCAGCTGAGTAAACGCGAACCCGTTGCCTGTATCAGGCTGATACAGCAGCACTTCGGTTCCCGGCGGACCCGACCGGAATGGCAGCTCGTCTCGGAACGAGATCGCGGTCGGCGGGGTGGTTTCGACCCTGGCTGTGCTGTTGCGCAGTGTGACCACGAGGCGGAAAACGTTGTCGGGCGCATCCTTCGGCGGATATGACTGTGTCGCGCCGCCGGTGTAGACGGTCGCCTGCCCCTCATCGGTCCAGTCCGACAAGTTCCTGCCGCAATGGGGATCGGTGACGAGCCCGGCCAGGACACCGGACGGGGTTCCGCTGCCCTCGATCAGCGGCGGAATCGTAACCACCGCACCGACGATAATGGCAACCACCAGCACTGCTCCGCCTCGCATCGAGGCGGAGCGCGTCCGACCGGATCGGTTGCTGTACAAGTGCAAGAAGGCTGCCACAAACGCAGCGGCAAGTGCGAAGCACGCCGCGACGACGCTGGTGTCGAGGTGTCCGGGTAACTCCGGCTTGTAGTCGGACAAGTACAGCTCGGTTCCCACCCACTGGGCGAACAAACTGGCAACTATCCCACCCACGATGGTGCCGCCAGGCGCGAACCGGTATGGCATCAGCCCGAAAAGGGCAGTGACGGCCAACAGCGGGCTGATCACAAGCAGGAACGGCCAATAGACCGTCAGGTTGGCCGCGAAATGGCCGCCCGCTTCGAGCTCGAACCGTGGATCCGCTCCCGACTCCGAGTACAGTCCGAACGCGATCGCCGCCCACGCCACAGCCAGCGCGCCGACGGCAACGAACTGCACTATGTACGCGAGGCGGTTCAAGCGATTCCACGGTGTATCACGAGCAAACACGTGGTCACTGTACCGACCAGTTGTGTCCGATCCGGTTGCCAAGCGTGGAGAAATCGTGTGGGTCCGGTAGAGACTCCGAAGTCGCGGCCGCGAGCGCAGCAGGATCGGCGGCCTTCAGGGCCGACCGCCTCGTCAATGGTGTTCGCCTCATGTCATGGGCGGCACAGCGAATGCAGGTTGTTCGAGTCGTAGCGCTCGCGCCCGTGCCCCTAGCTCATCGAACATCCTCAACTCGGCAATGGCGGACGTTCTGCACCGCAACAGGTTCCGGGTGCCGGGCGCCTCGCGCTGGCCGGTTCTGTCGACGCGAAATGTGCCAATGTAGGACGTTGGGTGGCGAGTGGTCGGCCGCCGGGCGACTGATTCCCTTGCGCTGATGAACGCACCATTCGGCGGTCCGCCGCCTTACTGTCGGTGCTGGTGCCGCCTCAGGTGTTGGTGTGTGCTCGATGGTTGCGCGATAGGCTTTGGAGGTGCCGGTCAGGGTGGATGGCACCGAAGCTGTGTCGAATATTCAGGTGTGGTTGTCGAACATCGCGTGGGGCCACACCTCGGGGATCCGCGTCTCGGGGTATCGATGTGGTGCATGAGTCCCTCGAGGATCTGATCGTCGATCCGGCCGAACGGAGCCGCACGGCGCTCGCCGGGGCGGTGGCCCGGTTCGAGCAGGCGTGGGCGGCGTCGGGGTGTCCTCCCGACCTGTCGGCGTATCTGCCCGACGCCGATGCCGAGCGGCGGGCGGTGCTGGTGGAGCTGATCAAGGTCGATCTCGAGAACCGCTGGGTGCGGCATCATTTTCCCAAGCGGCTGGCCGAGTATTGCGAGCAGTACGCCGAACTGCGCAGCGGCCCACTGCCTGCGGACCTGGTTTATGAGGAGTACCACGCCCTGCGTCGCGGCTCGCAGCCGGTCGCGGCGGCGGAGCCGACGGAGCCCGGGGCTACGGAGATCGGCCGGCCTCCGGTCCAGTTGGACACCACCGCTTATCGCAGCACGATGGTTGCTCGCCCGAGTGCGCAGGTTGCCCTGGGGGCCATCAATCCGGGGGACCGGGTGGGGGATTTCGATCTGCTGGCGATGATCGGGGAGGGCACGTTCGCTCGCGTGTATCTGGCGCGGCAGCGCTCGATGCAGCGGCTGGTCGCGGTCAAGATCTCGCACAACCACGGCACCGAGCCGGAGACCCTCGCCCAGCTCGACCACGAGTACATCGTGCGGATCTTCGACCAG
Organism: Nocardia sp. NPDC059228; assembly: GCF_042754245.1. Taxonomy (NCBI): domain Bacteria; kingdom Bacillati; phylum Actinomycetota; class Actinomycetes; order Mycobacteriales; family Nocardiaceae; genus Nocardia; species Nocardia sp. NPDC059228. The sequence continues at coordinate 145,385 of NZ_JBHZAL010000006.1, forward strand.
CGACTGATCGCCGACGGTGAACTCAAGCTGCTCTACATGCAGTACCTGCCGGGCGGCACGCTGCTCGACGTGCTGAATCGACTGCGATCGACCCCGGTGCAGGCCCGCAGTGGGCAGGTGCTGCTCGATGCCGTCGACGGGGTACTCCAGGACAAGGGCGAGGTTCGTGCCACCGATTCGGCGGTGCGGGCCCGGATCGCCGCGATGACGTGGCCGGAAACGGTTGCCTGGCTCGGGTGTCGGCTTGCCGATGCGCTGGGGCATGCCGCCGGACGCGGGGTGCTGCATCGCGATATCAAACCGGCGAACGTGCTGCTCAGTGCCGACGGTATACCCAAGCTCGCCGACTTCAATGTCAGCTTCAGCCAGCACATCCGGGGCACCAGCCCGCTGGCGTATTTCGGTGGATCGCTGGCCTACATGTCGCCCGAACAGCTCGAGGCGTGTCATCCGGAGCTGCCGGGGACCGCCGGTGACCTCGACACGCGCAGCGACATCTATGCGCTGGCCGTGATGTTGTGGGCGTTGCTCACCGGGCGGATCCCGTTCGCGGACGAGGAATTCGCCGGTATGTCGGAGACGTCGCTGGGCCGCATGCTCGAGCTGCGCCGCCGGCCCATCGATCCGCGGTATCTGTCCGATGTTCCCGCCGATTGCCCCGCGGCGCTGCGGCAGGTGCTGCTGACCTGCCTGTCACCGGACCGCGAGCACCGGTACGGCAGTGGATCGGAATTGGCCCTGCAGTTCGATCTGTGCCTCGACGCGCGGGCCCGAGACCTCGTCTACCCACCGGAGAACAGTTGGCGCGCACGGCTTTCGCGCCATCCCGTCCCGATCCTGTGGCTCATCGCATTGATCGGCGTCGGACCGGCGTTGCTCTACCTGTACGGGCAGAGCTTGCAGTTCGGCAGAGGGCGCCCGTCAGGGGCCGTCCACTCGGAGCTCATCCAGGCCTCGAACACTTTTCATCTGATCGCCTGGCCGCTGGCCATCGTGAGCTGGGTCTACCTGTGCCGGCATCTGATCGCGGTGCCACGCGGCCTGCGCAAGGGCAGACGCTACGACGAGGCGATGTTGGCCCGCGTCCGATCACGCACCCTGTTCTGGGCCGACTTCGACGTGATGTTCACCCTGGTGTTCTGGATGATCGGCGCGGGGGTGTGGGTGGCCCTGCTCGGCGCGATAGCCGCTCGTCCGCCGCGGCTGTTGGCCCATGCGGCGATGCTGGTGCTGGTGTGCGGCGCGATCGCGGTCTCCTACATGTTCTTCCTGCAGGCGTTCTACATCGTCCGCTGCGTCTACCCGATCTACCTGCGCCATGGGCACACGACCGTTCGCGATGCCGCCCGCCTCCGGGCATTGCACCGACGAAGCACGGTCTACCTCGGCATCGCCGCATCGGTGCCCCTGGTCGCCGTGCTGACCGGATTCCTCTACCTCGAGCCTGACGAGCGCGTCCGCATCATGAATTCGGTGCTGTGGTTGTGCGGGATCACCGGTCTCGCGTTCGTGGCCACCTATTGGCTGTTCCGAAAACTGGACGCGGACCTGCGCGCCCTCGAATGGGTCGTCGAGAAGCGATCGGGTGTCGAGATCGCATGAGCACTCCCGGCCGATGCCAGGAGGCCAGTCGTTGTGATTCGTTTGCCGCATGTCGGATTCTGTTGCGCGGCATGATGTCCGGCCCTGGTCGATGAGTTGTGGCGCCGGCAGAGCTGCTGATGGCGACAGGCTGGTGGGACGGCAGGACCGGCCGTTCGTCTCAGGACCCGAACCAGCGCCGGCGACGGTCTGCTGCGAACTCCGCTTTCTCCCTGGCGAATTCGGCGGACGGTCCGAGGAACGGAGCCACCGGGGCCGGGCCGGACAGGAAGTCCGCTTCCACCTTCCCGACGAGGCCGCCGCCGAACTCGATGTGGCACGTGCCCTGTCCCAGGTATCTGCCCTCGTGCGGGTTGTCGTGCAGGCCGGCGATGATGTCCGCCGCGACGGTCCGTGCCGCCGTCTCGGCGAAGACGCCCGCCCGGGGCACGGGGGCGTCCGCACAGTCGCCCAGCGCGTACACCCCCGGGTACGGGGTCGCAAGGGTGGCCGCGTCGACATGGATCCAGCCGTCCACCCCGCCCTCCGTCAGGCCTGAGGACTGCACGACATCCGGAACCCGGTGGCGGGGGACCCCGACGAACAGGTCATAGGCGAGGTCGCCGCCGCGCGTCGACGCGGTGTGCGTGGCCGGGTCCAGGGCGCGCACCCGCGTTCCGGTCGTGTACTCGATGCCGCGGTCCGCGAGTGCGCCGACGATCGCGGTGTTGGAGCTGGGGGACACCGGGATGGGGGAGTCCATCGGGGTGAGCATTCGCATGCGGGTCGCACCGCGCAGGTTGCGTCGCACGAGTTCCTCGTGGAGCAGCAGCGCACCTTCGTACGGTGCCGGTGGGCACTTGAACGGGACGCTGAGGATCGACAGCAGGACGGTGCCGCCGGTGAAGGCGTCGAGGCGTTCACGCAGCCGGTGGACTCCCTGGAGCGAGTAGTACTCGTGACCGTCCTCGACGAATCCGGGGGTGGCACCGCAGTCGTACTCCGCACCCAGCGCGACGACGAGCGTGTCCGGCGCGTACCCGCCACGGTCGGTGGTGACCTTGCGGTTGGCGGGGTCGATCGCGGTGACCGTTTCGCGCCGGAACTCCACGGCAGGAAGATTCAGGGTGTCGTACGGAATCCGGACGTCGTCGACAGTGCGGTCCCGGAACAGCACGTCCAACTTGGAGAAACCGAATACGAATCCGTCGGCGCGGTCGAGGAGTGTCACCCGGACCTCGTCCGGTACGGACCGGGACAGGCTGGCGGCGAGTTCGAGCCCACCGAATCCCGCACCCAGGATCAGAACGGTGTGCATCGTTCGAGTATGCGCCTGAGGGTGCACGATGGACAGGACCTGCCGAGGGGACATCGATCGGTGAGCGCGGCGTATTGTGCCGGCTCGGACGTCGTCATTCGTGCACCCGGCTCGCTTGTGCCAGTAGCCGACGGCACCGTGGTGGTCGAGTGCCTGTCGGGCTGGGTTGTCATGTTGTGGGCGCGAGCTGGGTCGCCAAGCGGGCGGCCTCGCGTCTCGAGGCTGCGGCCACGCGCTTTTCGCCTTCGATGCGGGCTCGGATTGCGGCGACGGAGCGGTGGTCGGGGATGCGTGGGCTGGGGAGGTATCGTCGGCCGGTCTGCGCGAGATGCCATGCGAGGAACATGAAAGTACTTGCGGTGGTGATGATTTCGGTGAGCATGATGTCCTCTCGTGGCTAGGCGGGGTAGGTGCGGGGGATGTCGCGGAGGACAATGCGGATCGCGCGGAGGACCGCGGTGATGGGCTGGAGGCTCTCCGACTGCGGGTATCTGAACCAGTGGGGCTCGGGTCCGCTGGGCGGGAGCGTGGAGGGGAGGGTGATTTGCCTTCCCGGCGGCAGGAACTCGCACTGCGCGCGACGGCGGAGATCGGCGGCGCAGCCGGTCATGTCGAGTGGGCTCGGGGCGGCCAGGAGGATGAGGTCGCCGCTGCCGGTGCCCTCGTCCAGGATCGGCGTGACCTTCTTGCTCCAGAACAGCTCATCGTCGATCAGCGCCGCCAGGCCGCTCGGCGCATTGATCGCGCTGATATCGCTGGTGGACAGCGTGATTCGGGTGCCCGATACCCGACAGGGCAGACCGTAGAGCTCCCGGTACAGCCACACCCGCCGTTCGATCGGAGTTTCACCGGTCATGCCTGCGCATGTGGGCATCGGCTCGCACCTTCCTTGAGATACTTGCGGGCACTCTCCGAGCGCGGGCACGGCGGTTCGCAGGTGGCGTGGATTGCCAGAATCCCTTCGGCGCGTTGGCGACTGACCGGCCAGATGCGGCTGTTGTGACAACCATCGGCGACCCATCCTTCGACCGTTCGCGGGTAGGTGACCATCTGAAGTCCTCTCGGCGGCGTCGTGGTCTGCCTCGAAGCTCACTCCTGTTCCGGTGGCATGAAAACTGAAAACTGGAAATCCAGATCGAGTTTCCTGTTTCCCCAGCGCGTGTCCCGAAGTCGGTGGGACGATTTTCTCGATCCTGAAATCAAGGCCCGCGAAATCTGGGAACTGCGACGGCATCAGAACGGGAAAACCCATGCCCGAGAACACGAGTACCCTCACGCGCCGCCAGTTGGGGCGGTACCTGCGCGAAGCGCGGGAGGCAGCGAAGTTGACTCTGAGTCAGGCGGCGAAGGTCATGGAGTGGGGCACAAGCACTCTCCAGCGGATCGAGGTCGGCGAGACGGCCAAGATTCGCATACACGACTTGGACAAGCTGATCAGTCTGTACGAGGTCGACGACCACTGGGCGGTCACCCTGCGTGCCATGGCACAGCAGGCGGCGGTCAAGAGTTGGTATCACGAGTTCGGTTCGGTTATCCCCGAAGACTTCCGGCTGTATGTCGACATGGAATACAACGCCCGGATAGTGACGTCGTTCCAGCCGGATCTGGTACCTGGCCTGCTCCAGACTCGCCCCTATGCGCGGGTCCTGACCAGCGACGCCTATCCCGATGACGACGAAGCCAAGCTCGGCGGCAGACTCGAGTTGAAGGCCCGGCGACAACGCGCCGTCACCCGTGATGTCAACCCGATCCAGTTCAACGTCATCCTCGGAGAAACTGTGTTGCGCAGAGTCATCGGAGGGCCGAAGGTAATGGCAAACCAGCTCGAGTACCTCGCCACAGCCAGCACCCGGCCCAACGTCTGCCTCCGGGTCCTTCCGTTCTCCGCGGGAATGCCAACGGGTCGTCAGACCGGTCCGTTCGTGATCCTCGAATCGAAGCTCGACAGCCGAGGCGATCCGGCCGAGCCGCCGACTGTGTACGGAGAGGGATTCTCGACGGACATGTACACGGAGAAGTCGGACATCGTCGAAAGCTACGCATCCGCCTTCAGGATTCTCCAGCGAGCAGCGTTGGACGAGATGCGCAGCAGGCAACTGGTGCGTGATGCAGCAAGGGAGTATCTGTGAACGACGAACTACGCGAAGCGCTTTGGTTCAAGAGCAGTAAGAGCGGCGGCGGCAAGGAGTGCGTCGAGGCCGCGTTCCTGGTCGGGGGCCGGGTCGGTGTTCGTGACTCCAAGCATCCCGCCGGGCCGGCGCATGTCTTCACCGCCGGTCAGTGGGATGCGTTCGTGGGCGCGGTCATGGCGGGGAAGTTCGACCTGTCCCGCGTTTGATCGATCGAAAAGGCGCCGAAATGCGCACGGGGCCCGGTCATTTCGACCGGGCCCCGTACGTGGTGACCGCTTACCTGTGGCGTCCGCAGGCCTTGTGGTAGTCGATCACGGCCTGGCGGGCGGCCTTCAGGTCCTGTGCCTCCTGCGGGTTGGCCTGCCGCCACGCTTGCCGTTCGGCGCGGCGCTGGTCCTTGGGCAGGCTCTTCACCTTGGCGATCTCGGCGGCCACATCCGGGTGCTGCGCCAGGTAGGCGGCGACCTTGGGGGCGGCGTCCGCGCGGGCCGCGGCGGCGGCCTGCGGGCTGCACTGCGGTGTGTCCGCGGAGGCGGTGCCCGGCACGGCCAGGGCGATGGCGGCCGCTCCGGCGGCGCCGACCAGGGCCGCGGCAAGGGTGCGTTTCATTCTCACTCCAGGTTCGTGGGTTGTGGTCCCCACCGAATCTGCCCGCGAAAGCTGAAGGCGGCCTGAATCGGCCGGCCATCTTCAGGTGATCTTCAGCCACACCTCGGCAACACCGGCAAGCCCGGTGATCACGGGCGAGCCGGCGGTGCGCTGCGGGGCAGGCGGAGGACGAAGACGGCTCCGGTCGTGCCTGGGGCGGGGTCGGCGCAGGTCAGATCGCCGCCGTGCGCGCGGGCCAGGCCGCGCGCGATGGCCAGGCCCAGACCCGAACCGTCCGGGCGATGGTGGCGGGCATGGTCGAGACGCACCAGGCGGTCGAAGATACGCTCGCGATCCCCGGCCGGAATGCCGGGGCCGCTGTCGGAGACGACGACGTCGACGGCATCGGCATACGCGCGCAGCTCGACGGTGACGCTGCCGTCGTCCTTCATGGCCTGGCAGGCATTGCTGCACAGGTTGGTGAGGATCTGGGTGATGCGCTCGGGATCGGCGGGCACGGTGGCCGCCTCGCCGGTGAGCCGGAATTCGGTGTGCGGGTGCAGCATTCGCATGCGGTCGAGGTGCGTGGCGGCCACCTCGTACAGGTCCACCGGTTCGAGCCGGAGCTGCAGGCCGGCGTCGATGCGGGCCAGGTCCAGCAGGTCGTCGACCAGGCGGCCCGCGCGCTGGGTCTCGCGGACCAGGAGCAGCAGCATGCGCTGGCGGTCCTCGGGATCGGTGTCCGCGGGCTGCTGGAACACCGCTTCGGCCAGCGAGCGCACGCCGGTGATGGGGGTGCGCAGTTCGTGGGCGGCGTCGCCGACGAACACCCGGATGCGCTGTTCGGAGGCGCGGGCGCGGGCCTCGGCGGCGGCGGTGTCGCGCAGCGCGCCCTCCAGGGCATCGAGCATCTCGTCGAAAGCGGCTGCGGTGCGGCCCAATTCGGTATCGGTGCGGGATGGTTCGAGGCGGCGGCCGAGGTGGCCGTGCGCGATATCGCGGGCCAGCCGGGTCATGGTGTCGAGGGGCGCGAGCGCACGGCGCACCCCGAGCCAGAGTCCGAGCGAGATCACCGCGATGGCCCCGGTGGTGGCCAGGGCCAGCAGCAGTCCCAGCCGCGACTGCACCCGGGCGATCAGCGGCGTGTCCACCTGCAGGGTGAGCCGGCTGTCGTTGAGCGTCCCGGGCCCGGTGAGTTTGATGAGGCGGGTCTTGGTGGTGCTGTCCTCGGCCAGCCGGTGGTCGAGGCTGCCGAAGGTGCGTCCGTCGGGCAGCACCAGCCGGACCCGCACCGAATGCGTGTCCACCCGGGTGATCAGGTTCTCCGGCGAAACCCCTTCCTGCGCGAGCTGTCTGGCCAGCTGGGCGCGGTCGGTGAGCACGGTGTTCTCGCTGCGGGTCACCACCACCCCGAACAACGCGTGCACGCTCAGCGCGACCAGCACCAGGACGATGCCGGAAACCAGTGCGGCCGTGAGGGTTACGCGACCACGCAGCGAGACGGTCCTCACCGCGGCACCCGCAGCGTGTAGCCGAGGCCGCGCACGGTGTGCACCACCCGCTCCCCGTGTTCCTCGAGCTTGCGGCGCAGTGCGCTCACGTGCACCTCGACCAGGTTGGGGTCGTAGTCCTCGTATCCCCAGACGGCCGTGAGGATCTGGGTCTTGGTGAGCACCCGGTCCCGCTGCGCGGCCAGGTAGCCCAGCAGCTTGAATTCGGTGGCGGTCAGGGTGAGCTCGTGTCCGGCCCGCCGCGCGCCGCCGGCGTCCACGTCCACCTCGAGGTCGCCGATCACGATGCGGCTCTGGAGTTTTCCCATCCGCCGCAGCAGCGCGTCCACCCGCGCCACCAGCTCGACGAGGTCGAAGGGTTTCACCACGTAGTCGTCGGACCCGGCGCGCAGTCCGCGCACCCGATCCTCGACGCCGTCGCGGGCGGTGAGCATGACCACGCCGGCCGCCGAGCGGGCCCGCACCGATTCCAGCAGGGCGAAGCCGTCGCGGCCGGGCAGCATCACATCGAGGACCACGACATCGGGCCGGAACTGGGCCAGGTCCTGTTCCAGCAGGCCGCCGTCCGCACGCGCGAGCACCTCGTGCCCGGCGGCGGACAGCCCGGCTCCTACCGCGGCCCGAATGGCCTCGGCGTCTTCGATGACAAGAATGCGTCCCGGTTGCACCCGGCAATTCTCAGGCCTGTGCCTGTGAATCCGCTGCGAACCGGGACGCCTCCCGGGCTTTTAGTGCGGGACCGCGACGGCGGTAATGAATTCCGCCAGCTTCCTGTCGTCGATGTTCTTGGCAAGGTCGGATTCACAGATCATGCCGGCCAGTTGGTTGCCCTTACGCATATCGAGAACTGGCATGCGCTTGATCTGGTTCCGTTCCATGACGTCGAGGACGGTACTCATATCCGTGTCGACATCGACCGACCACACGCGGCCCTGGGCCAGATCGCCGGCTCGGACCCGGCTGGGGTCGTGCCCCATGGCGACGCAGTGCACGACGATGTCACGGTCGGTGAGCATGCCGATCAGCGTGTCGCCCTCACAGATGGGGAGCGCGCCGACGTCCATGTTGCGCATCAGCTGAGCGGCGCGATCCAGGGTTTCATCAGCGGGGATGCATTCCGCACTCCGGTGCATGATGTCGCGAGCCTTCACTGCAACCTCCTGTCTCGGGATGGGTGTGCCAGGAGACATCGTGACCCCGATCACACCGGAAGGTCAATGCGCATGTTTCGGAAGCGACCCGTGACCCGGCGCAACCGGCCGGTTCCCGGCACACTCAGCCACACCACGAACGCCAGCAGACCGTCCAGGATCAGCGCCAGCGCGGCCACCAGGATCGCGCCCACGAGCACCTTGTCGTAGCGGTAGAGGCTGATGCCGTCGAAGATGTAGCGGCCCAGCCCGCCCAGGTTCACGTAGGCGGCGATGGTCGCGGTCGCCACCACCTGCAGGGTGGCCGCGCGCAGACCGCTGAGCAGCACCGGCATGGCATTGGGCAGCTCGACCCGCAGCAGCACCCGGGGTTCGCTCATGCCCACGGCCCGCGAGGCGTCGACCACGATCGGGTCCACATTCGCGATGCCCGCGTACGCGCCCGCCAGCAGCGGCGGAATGCCGACGGTGAGCAGGGCCAGCAGCGGCGGGGTCAGGCCCAGACCCATGAGCAGCACCACGAAGGTCAGCACGCCCAGGGTCGGCAGCGCGCGCATGGAGTTGGCGAAGCCGACGATGAGGGCCGACCCGCGGCGGGTGTGCCCGATCAGCAGGCCGATCGGCACCGCGATCACCGCCGACAGGCCCACGGCCAGCAGGCTGTACCAGAGGTGCTCGAGAATGCGGCGCCCGATGCCGGCCGGGCCGGACCAGTTCGCGCCGTCTGTCAGGAAGTGCCAGGCATCCAGGAAGAGGTTCATGCCGCACGCCCCTTCAGCCACGGCGTCGCCACCCGGCCGAGCAGGTACAGCAGGCGGTCCACGATCAGGGCCAGCACCAGCACCACGATGATGCCCGCGACGATCTCGTCCGGGTAGTCGCGCTGATAGCCCTGGGTGAACAGCTTGCCGAGCCCGCCGACGCCGATCAGCGCGCCGACGGTCACCATCGAGATATTGGTGACGGCCACGACCCGCAGGTTGGCCATGAAAACCGGTAGGGCGAGCGGGAAGTCGACGGTGAGCACCCGTCGCCAGCGCGGGTAGCCGATGGCGTCGGCGGCGTCGAGGGTGTCGGCGGGCACCGAATCCAGGGCGGTGGGAACCGCCGTGATGAGCAGCGCCACCGAGTAGATGGTCAGCGCGATAACCACATTCAGCGGATCGATGACGCCGAGGCCCAGTAGCGGCGGCAGAATGACGAACAGCGCCAGCGACGGAATCGTGTACGCGACACTGGCCGCCGTGGTGGTGACCCGCCGCAGCCAGCGCGCCCGATGCGCCAGCGCGCCCGCCGGGATCGCGATCACCAGGCCCAGCAGCAGCGGCAGCAGGGCCAGATATAGATGGGTGCGTGCGTATCCGGCGATCTCGTCGAAATTGTCGAGAAGGTACCTCACCGGGGCTCCTCGAAGAAGACCCGATTGCGTTCGACCTCCTCGGCGGTGCGCTGCCGGTGCAGCTGCTCCAGCACGTCGCGCGCGTAGATCGCACCCACCGCCGCCCCGGAATCATCCACCGCCACACCGATTTCCGACGGCGAGGAGATGGCGGAGTCGAGCGCCTGGCGCAGATCGCCGTCCTGCGGGAAGAGCGAGCCGCCCGCGGCCATGCTGTCGGTCAGCGCGTGCCCGGCGCGCACGCCCTCCACGCCGGTGGTGTCGATCCAGCCCATGGGCCGCTTGGCCCGGTCGATGACGAGCCGCCATTCGCCCAGCGCCAGCCGGACGCCGGGCACCTCCTCCGGCGTGACCGTCGAGAGTTCGTGCAGCGGAACGGTATCGGCGGTGCGGAAGGACAGCTCCCGGTAGCCGCGGTCGCGGCCCACGAAGCCGGCCACGAAATCGGTGGCGGGCTGGGCGAGTACGGTCCGCGGCACATCGTGCTGCTGGAGGTAGCCGCCGGGGCCGAAGACGGCGATGTGGTCGCCGAGCTTGATGGCCTCGTCGATGTCGTGGGTGACGAAGACGATGGTCTTGTGCAGTTCGGACTGCAGCCGCAGCATCTCGTTCTGAAGTTCGGTGCGCACCACCGGGTCGACGGCGCTGAACGGTTCGTCCATCAGCAGGATCGGCGGGTCCGCGGCCAGCGCCCGGGCCACGCCCACGCGCTGCTGCTGGCCACCCGACAGCTGCGCCGGATAGCGTTGCGCCAGGCCGCGATCCAGCCCGACCCGGTCCATCACCTCGAGCGCCGCCCGGCGGGCCGCACGACGGGACTGCCCGCGCAGCACCGGCACGGTGGCCACATTGTCGACCACGGTGCGGTGCGGCAGCAGGCCCGCGTTCTGGATCACGTAGCCGATGCCGAGCCGCAGCTCGACCGGATTGCTGCGCGAGATATCCTGCCCGCCAACGGTGATGGTGCCCGTGGTAGGGCTGATCATGCGGTTGATCATGCGCATGGAGGTGGTCTTGCCGCAGCCGGACGGCCCGACGAACACGGTGAACGACCCGGATTCGATGCGCAGGTCGAGGTCGTGGACGGCGGTGGTGCCGTCCGGATACGTCTTGCTGACGCCGGTGAATTCGATGGCGGACACCGTGTTCGGCCCTCCCTAGGCGATCGGCTTGTCGAGCCCCTGCGCGGCCACCCACTGCTTGGCGGCGGCGGCCGGTTCGGTCTTGCTGCTGCCGGAGACGGCGGTATTGAGCGAGATGAGTTCGGCGGTGGTCAGTTTCGCCGAGACCGCGTCGAGCACCTTCGTCAGCTTGTCGCTCTTCTTGGCGGTGTTGTAGAGCGGCGCCACGTTCTGCGGCGGGAAGTTGTGCTTCGGGTCGGTCAGCACCACCAGGTTGTTGGCGGCGATGGCGGGGGAGGTGGTGAAGATGTCGGCCGCGGTGACCTGACCCTCGGTCAGGGCCTTCACGGTGGCGGGGCCGCCGCCGTCGGCGATCGGCACGAAGTTCGCCGCCGCGATGTCCAGGCCGTAGTTCTTCTTCAGGCCGGGCAGCCCGCCGGGCCGCTCGGAGAACTCCGCGGGCGCGGCCAGTTTCACCTCGGCCGAGTGTGCGGCCAGATCGGCGATGCTCGTCAGGTTCCACTTGTCGGCGGTGGCCTTGGTGACCACGACGGCGTCGGAGTCCTCACCGGGCGCGGGGGTGCCGATGGCGAGCTGATCGCCGAGCGCCTTGGTCAGTGCCGCGTTCACCTCGTCCGGGGTGGTGGCGGTGCTCGACTTGTCCAGGTACTGCAGCAGATTGCCGGTGTAGTCCGGGATGAGGGTGATGGCGCACTGCTTCAGCGCGGGGACGTAGGCTTCGCGGCTGCCGATATTGAGCTTGGTGTCGATACCGAAACCGTTGGTGCGCAAGGCTTCCGCGTAGACATCGGCCACCGTCTCGGATTCCGGGAAATTGGCCGAGCCGACAGTCACCCGGTTGGCGTCGCTGCCGCAGTCGCCGCCACCGCCGAGCGGATTGGACTTGGAGCCGCCACAGGCGGACAGCGCCATGGCCGCGGCCAGCGCCACCGACGCGGCCAGAATTCGGAGTACGGTCCGGGCGGTGCGCCTGCCGTCGGCGCGGGTGGTGATGAGCGAGTGCACTGTCGTCCTTCCGAGCGGGGTGCCTGCGCGGGCGGGGCGGATTCCACCCCTGAAACAGACTCAACTGTCCATATTGCCCGGCTGTTCCTGCGAACGTTGCCTACCTGTGGTCGGTTTCGTGCATTTGGCGGATACGGTCGAGCCATCCTGCCGGGGCGTTTCCAGCGGGAGAACCTCTCGGCTCGAGCTGCGCGGAACTCCGCGGTGCGCTCATGCGCGGGTCGGTTTCGCACGGGGGAGGGGTGGGGCGGCAGACTGTTGCGCGTGTCCGGCACAGACTCCTCCGCACCGCGCGCCCTCGGCCGTCGCGCCCGCTCGCTCCGCCGCGCACGGCGGCCCCGCCTCGGGTCGGCGCTGCTGGTCGTCGCGGTCGCCGCGGCCGCGGTGGCCTGCGGCAGCTCGGGCACCGGACCGGTATTGACGGTGGGAGCGGGCAATTCGGCGGAATCGATGATGATCGCCGAGATCTACGCGGGCGCGCTGGCCCGCGCCGGACTGCGCACCCGGGTCGAGGATCGGATCGGACAGCGCACGGATCTGCTCGCGGCCCTCGACACCGATCGGATCGCGCTGTTCGGCGATGTCAGCGGAGATCTGCTGACCGCCCTGGACTCCACCGCGAACGCCACCAAACCGGACGAGGTGAATGCGGCGCTGTCCAAGGCGCTTCCGGAGGGCGTAATCGACTCCGATGCCGCCGACGGCACCGACCTTCGCCCCACCGTGGTCGCCGCCGCCGCCCGCCCCGACGGCCTGCCGTCCTCGCTGAAGGACCTGGGCACCCGCTGCGCCGAGATCACCATCGGCATCGACACCGGCGCGCCGCTGGACGCCCTGCGCGCCCCGCTCGACCCGCAACGCGACGTCCTGGATCCGCTGCGCACCGTCTACCACTGTGCGATCAGCCACCCGGTCACCTTCGACACCGACACCGACCTGCGAAAAGCCCTCTCCAACGGGGAAATCCAGCTGGCCGTCCTGCCCGGCCCGCCCGCCTTCCTCCCCGACGGCGGCGCCGACCTCGCCCCACTCGCCGACCCCGACTATGCCTTCCGCGCCGCCATGGTCCTCCCGGTCATCCGCAAATCCGCGTTGACCGACCAGCAACTCCGCAAACTCAACTCTGTCGCCGGCGAACTCACCACCACCGACCTGGCCGACATGATCCACCAGGTCCGCGACCAGGGCGCCGTCCCCGCCGCCGTCGCCCGGGTCTGGCTCGACGCGCACGCCCTGTGACCCCGGTCCGGTCGTGAATCCGTAACACCTCGGCGTCCCCTGCGTCGCAACCGGTTTCGCTCGCCTACCGTGGATGGATCGGGGCAGCTTCTCACGGCGGTACGGAAACCGGATACGACTGTGAACCCATCAGGCGGCGGGCATCTGGGCGATTGGCCCTGGCCTACGGGGACTTTCATGGAACGGCTGTGCGCGCGCAGCCGCCAGGACCTGCTCCAGCTCGGCGTGCAGACCTACTGCCCGCCGGGCACCGTGCTCATGCGCCAGGGCGAACCCGGCACCACGGTGTACCTGCTGCGCTCGCGGGATCGCACGCTGTCGGCGTGCGTGAAGATCACCGCGGCCGACGGCAAGCTCTTCGCCATCCGGGTCAGTGGTGACGTGATCGGCGAACTGGGTGCGCTGGTACCGGATTCGCCACGATCCAATACCGCGACGGTGTGCACCGCCACCATCGCGCACCGCATTCCGGGATCGGTGTTCATGGCGTTCCTGGAATCTCATCCGGACGGTTCGCTGGTGCTGTGCCGCTCGCTGGCGGACCGGCTGGCCTGGTCCGATCAGCGGCGCCTGGACTTCGGCGGCTGCCACGTGCAGATCCGGCTGGCCCGCCTGCTGGTCGAATTCGTCGAATCCTGCGGGCGGCGTGCGGAAGCGGGGTGGGAGATCACCGTGCGACTGTCCTACGAAGAGCTCGGCAACCTCGTCGGCGCGGGTGTGGACGCGGTGGGGCTGGCCATGCGCGAGATGCGGGAGGCCGACCTGGTGGGCCTGTACAACCGGCACGTCCACGTCCGGGACCTCGAAAAACTGCGTCGGTTCGCGGAATTGGATGAGTGATTTCCGAAATCCTGCTGAGGGACCTGATTTTTCAGGCGTTCGCACACCCGCGCCGTGTCACCCTCGAGGAGTCTCCCCATCATGGATCTGGGGCAAAACCCTCGGGAGGTGTGACCGATGCCGGCACCCGAAATACCGTCCGGATGTACAGCGGTCGACGAGCTCTATCGCGCACTGACAATTGTCCACAGCTCGCTGGCGGCCGCGCTCATCGTCGCCGCCGTGACGGGGCGGTGGCCGGACCGGGACGAGCCGGCCATCGTGTTCGCGGTCAGAGTTCGGTAGGTCCCCGCGTCACTGCCGCAGGGCCGCAGCGAGATCCGCGTTGAGGGCCAGCGCCGGGAGGGAGGCGACGAGCATCTCGACCAGGGACTCCCGGGTGATGGGTTCCTCGCGGAGCCAGGTCAGGGTGGTTTCCTCGACGAAGGCGATCCAGCCCCGGACGGCCAGGCCCAGGCGTGGGCGGTCGGGGTCGTCGGCGGGGATGGGGGCCTCGGCGATGATGCGGTCCACCAGGGCCATGCGGGTGGCGTCGACCAGGGCGACCAGTTCGGGGCTGGCGCTGGCCGGGCCGCGGAGCAGGGCCAGGTAGGACGTGCGGTTCTCGGTGACGTAGTCGATGTAGCGCTCGACCGAGTCACGGAGCATGTCGAACAGCGCCAGCGTCGGGTCGGGCGAGGTGCGTTCCAGCAGTTCGGCATTGGCGTGCTGGATGATCGCCAGGTGGAAGTCCTGCTTGGTGGGGAAGTAGTGGAACAGCAGGCCGCGCGAGATGCCGGCCTGCTCGGCGATCTCGCCGATGGAGATGTCGTCGAGGGCACGCTCACCCAGCATGCGGGCGCCGAGTGTGATCAACTGCTCGCGACGTTCGGCGGGGCTCAGGCGCACGCGTTTGCCCCGGCTGTCCGGTCTGCTGCTCACGGCGCGCTCCTTGGTCATCGGTCCAACGTCAGGCCATCTTGTCATGTCCCAGGTCTTACTGAACGTGAGTCAATACTGTTGACTCCCGCTCAATAAGACCTTACGCTCGGATACATGAGTCGCAAGGTTACAGACAAAGCTGTCGGCAACCGGCCGGTCCGGCACTCCCGCGTGATCATCGTCGGCAGCGGGTTCTCGGGCCTGGGCCTGGCCATCCGGCTGAGCCAGCAGGGGCGCACCGATTACCTCGTGCTGGAGCGTGGCAGCGATGTCGGCGGCACCTGGCGCGACAACACCTACCCGGGCGCGGCCTGCGACGTGCCCTCCCAGCTGTACTCCTACTCGTTCGCGCTCAACCCGGAGTGGTCGCGCTCGTTCTCCAAGCAGCCCGAGATCCAGCGCTACATCCAGGGCGTCGCCGACAAGTACGGCGTGCGCGACCGGCACATCTTCGACTGCGAGATGACCGGCGCCCGGTGGAACGCCGAGGACGCCCGCTGGGAGCTCCAGACCAGCCAGGGCCCCTTCACCGCCGACATCCTGGTCTCCGCCGTGGGCGCGCTCTGCGAGCCCAACCTGCCGGATATCAAGGGCATCAACGACTTCCAGGGCGAGATCTTCCACTCCGCCCGCTGGAACCACGACTCCGATCTGACCGGCAAGCGCGTCGCCGTCATCGGCACGGGCGCCTCCGCCATCCAGATCGTCCCCAGCATCGCCGGCCAGGTCGCGCACCTGGACGTGTATCAGCGCACCGCGCCCTGGCTGCTGCCCCGGGTGGACCGCGAGTACCTGGCCCCGGAGAAGTTCGCGCTCAAGCGCATTCCCGCGCTGCGCAGCCTCTACCGCGCCGGGATCTACGCCGCCCGCGAGACCCAGGTGGTCGGGCTGGCCAAGTTCCCGCCCGCCATGCTCGGCCTCGAGGCCATCGCCCGCGCCAAGCTGTTCGCCGAGGTGCGCGATCCGGAGTTGCGCCGCAAGGTCACCCCGAACTTCCGCATCGGCTGCAAGCGCATGCTGATCTCCAACGAGTACTATCCGGCGCTGAGCCGCGACAATGTCGACGTGGTGACCGACGGGATCAAGGAGATCCGTCCGGGCTCCATCGTCACCAAGGACGGCGCCGAGCGCGAGGTCGACGCCATCGTCGTGGCCACCGGCTTCCACGTCACCGACTCGCCGGTCTACGACACCGTCACCGGCCGCGACGGCCGCACGCTCTCCGAGGTCTTCGACGCCATCGGCCAACAGGGCTACAAGGGCTCGGCCATCAACAACTACCCCAACATGTTCTTCATGCTGGGCCCGAACGTGGGCCTGGGGCACACCTCGATGGTGTTCATGCTGGAGTCGCAGATCAACTACATCTCCGACGCCATCGCGCAGTTCGACAACCTGGGCCTGCGTACCGTCGAGGTCCGCAAGGACGTGCAGGACGACTACAACGCCGGCCTGCAGCGCAAACTGGAAGGTGCGGTGTGGAGCACCGGCGGCTGCGCCTCCTGGTATCTCGACAAGCACGGCAACAACACCACACTGTGGCCGGATTTCACCTTCCGGTTCCGCACCCTGCTCGAGCACTTCGATGTCTCGGCGTACGACACGACCACCGAGCCTGTCACACAGGCCGACTAGTCACCCAACCCAGACAACCGAAGGCGGTAACCGTGAGCAATGACGCTTACTTCAAGGACAAGGTCTGCGTGATCACCGGTGCGGGTTCCGGCATCGGCCGCGCCCTGGCGGAGAACCTGGCCCGGCGCGGCGCGCACCTGGCGCTGTCCGACATCGACGCCGAGGGCCTCGCCGAAACCGTGCGACGCTGCGAGAAATATGGCGTCAAGGTCAAATCCGACCGGCTCAATGTGGCCGAGCGCGAGGCCGTGCTGCTCTACGCCGATGACGTGCAGAAGTACTTCGGCAAGGTCAACCAGATCTACAACAATGCCGGTATCGCCCACCACGGCGATGTGCTCGACACCGCCTTCAAGGACATCGAGCGCATCATGGACGTCGACTTCTGGGGCGTCGTCAACGGCACCAAGGCGTTCCTGCCGTACCTCATCGAATCCGGCGACGGCCACGTGGTGAACGTGTCCAGCCTCTTCGGCCTGATCGCGGTCCCCGGCCAGAGTGCCTACAACTCGGCCAAATTCGCGGTCCGCGGCTTCACCGAGGCGCTGCGCCAGGAAATGCTCATGAGCGGTACCCCGGTCAAGGTGACCTGCGTGCACCCCGGCGGCATCCAGACCGCCGTCGCCCGCAATGCCACCGTCTCCGAGGGCCTCAACCAGAAGAACCTGGCCGCCCTCTTCGACAGCAAGCTGGCCCTGCACACCCCGGAAATGGCCGCGCAGACCATTACCGAGGCCGTCCGCAAGGGGCACGGCCGGGTGCTCATCGGCTGGGAGGCCAAGGCCCTCGACCTGTTCGTGCGCACCACCGCCTCGTACTACCAGCGCATCTCCGCCGTGGTACAGAAGCGCTTCCTGCCGTAAGCCAGAGACGAATAGAGGACGCTCGGTCATGCCCGATGTGACACTGCCGTTGCCCATCGTCCGCGGCGCGTTGAATCCGCTCTTCCGGATCGTGCTCAACCACCGGCTGCCGTTCAGTGTCCAACGGGCGCTGATGGATTGGGGCTCGGTGGCGCAGCGCGCTCCGCGGGGCACCCACGTGGAGCACGTCGAACTCGGTGGCCGCCCGGCCGAACGCGTGACGGTCGGGCCGGTCTCGGACAACGCCACCGTGCTGTACCTGCACGGCGGCGGCTACACCGTCTGCTCGCCGGCCACGCACCGGTCGCTGGCGGCCTATCTGGCGCGGGAAACCGGTTGCGCCGTCCAGGTTCTGGACTACCGGCTGGCTCCCGAGCACCCGTTCCCGGCGGCGCTCGACGATGCCGAGGCGGCCTTCCTGGACCTGGTGGCCGCCGGCTACCCGCCGGAACGCATTGCGGTGGCCGGTGATTCGGCCGGCGGCGGGCTCTCGCTGGCACTGGCGCTGCGGCTGCGCAACCGGCACCGGCTGGTGCCGGCCGCACTCGGCCTGATCGCGCCCTGGGCCGACCCGAACGAGCTACCGATCCGGAACCGCGATCTGGTCATCAACAAGCCGTGGTCGCGGGCCTGTGCCGCCGCCTATCTGGGTGCGGGCGACCGCACCGACGCCGGGTACGCGCCTCTGCTCGCCGACCTGTCCGGGCTGCCGCCCACCTATGTCCAGGCCGACGTGGACGAACTGCTGCACGCCCAGTGCACGCGGCTGGTCGCCCAGCTGCGGGCGGCCGGGGTGCCGGCCGAGTTCACCGAGACCCGCGGACTGTGGCACGTCGCCCAGTTGCAGGCGAGTCTGGTGGCCCCCGCCGCGGCCGTGACCGCCGAGCTCGGACAGTTCCTCCGGCATGCCCTTCGACCAGCGCAGAGCCGGTCAATAGGATAGGGAAAAGACATAACGCGGGACCGTCCGACAACAGGTTCGGGCGGTCCGCCGGGAGTTACCCCTGAGCGTGGCGTAGATTACCCGCCAGTAAACCCACTGTGGAAGGGCAGCGATGCGAGAGTTCGAAGTCCCGGCTACCTACACCATTCCGGAGAACGCCAACATGTCGGACGGCGCGTTCCGGCATGCGGAGAAGACCCCCAACCTGGTCGTCTTCAACACCCCGGATGGCAAGGGCGGCTGGAACGACGTCACGGCGGCGACGTTCGCGAAGACCGTGACCGAGGTGGCCAAAGGCCTGGTGGCCTCCGGCGTCGAGCTCGGTGACCGCGTCGCCATCATGGCCCAGACCAGCTACGAGTGGGTCGTGCTCGACTTCGCCATCTGGGCGGCCGGCGGCTGCACCGTCGCCATCTACGACTCCTCCTCCGCCGAGCAGGCGCGCTGGATCCTCGAGGACTCGGCCACCAAGCTCACCGTCGTCCAGAACGACAAGCACCGTGCCACCATCGCGGAAATCGAAGGCGGACTGGGCAATCTGAAGGAAGTCCTGCAGATCGACAAGGGCGCCATCGCCGACCTCGTCGCCCGCGGCGCCGACCTCGACGACGCCGTCGTGCACGAGCGCCGCGCCCAGGTGAAGGCCGCCTCCCCGGCGACCCTCATCTACACCTCCGGCACCACCGGCCGGCCCAAGGGTGTCATGCTCTCGCACGCCAACCTGTACGCCGAGTCGGCCGCCGACCGCTCCGCCATGAGCGAGTTCCTGCTGCCGGGCCGCAAGTCGCTGCTGTTCCTGCCGCTGGCCCACGTCTTCGCCCGCGCGGTCGCGCTGGCCGCCTTCGACGCCGGTGTCACCGTGGCCCACACCGCCGACTGGTCCACCCTGGTCGAGCAGTTCGGGCAGTACAAGCCGAACTTCATCCTCTCGGTGCCGCGCGTCTTCGAGAAGGTGTTCAACGGCGCCAAGCAGAAGGCGCACGACGGCGGCAAGGGCAAGATCTTCGACTACGCCACCGAGATCGCCATCCAGTACAGCCAGTCGCTGGAGAACGGCGGCCCGAACATCGTGCTCAAGCTGCAGCACATGGTGTTGGACAAGCTGGTCTTCTCCAAGCTGCGCGAGGCCATGGGCGGTCAGTGCGACTCCGCCGTCTCCGGCGGCGGCCCGCTGGGCGCGCGCCTGGGCCACTACTTCCGCGGCGCCGGCGTCACCATCTACGAGGGCTACGGCCTCACCGAGTCCACCGCCGCCGTCAGTGTGAACACCCCCAAGTTCATCAAGGTCGGTTCGGTCGGCCGCCCGCTGCCCGGCCACGGCGCCAAGGTCGCCGAGGACGGCGAGCTGCTCATCCGCGGTCCGGTCGTGTTCGGCGGCTACTGGAACAACCCCGAGGCCAGCGCCGACGCCTTCGACGCCGACGGCTGGTTCAAGACCGGCGACCTCGGCGCCATCGACGAGCAGGGCTTCGTCGCTATCACCGGCCGCAAGAAGGAAATCCTGGTCACCGCCGGCGGCAAGAACGTCTCCCCGGCCATGCTCGAGGACTCACTGCGCCAGAACGCGCTGATCAGCCAGGTCATGGTGGTCGGCGACGGTCAGCCCTTCATCGGCGCGCTCGTCACCCTCGACCCGGAGGCCCTGCCGGCGTGGAAGGCGCGCAACGGGATTCCCGCCGACACCCCGATCGAGCACGTCATCGAGAACCCGGCCCTGGTCGGCGAGATCAATGACGCGGTCGCGGCCACCAACAAGCTGGTGTCGCACGCCGAGGCGATCAAGAAGGTCCGCATCCTGTCGGTCGACTGGACCCAGGAGGGCGGCGAGCTCACTCCCAAGCTCTCGCTCAAGCGTGCCGTCGTCATGAAGCAGTACGCGGCCGACGTGGACGCGATCTACAACTCCTGATCGGCTCCGGAGACATCCGGAAAGGCAAGGGGCCCGCGGACTTCCGCGGGCCCCTTCGCGTTCCCGGGTAATGGCCCCGGGTGCACCGATGAATAACGGATCCTCGTGATGTGGAAGCCCGGTGTTTACCGGAAGCATTGATGCCATGAGCGACAACGGGATCGGCCACACCGCCTCGTGATCCCGGCTCGCGGGTCCGGCGTCCTCCTGCCGGTCCCGGGCGCGCTTCGGCATATCCTCAAAACTAGTTGCTTAGAAACTAGTGTTGTGGATACTATTGCTCCATCGGAAGGAGCCCGCAATGTCCACCGCCACCGCCCTCACACCGCCCGTCGCGGCCGTATCCACACCAGTCGCCGCGCCCGCCCGCCGGTGGCTGGGGCTGTCCGCGATCATCGGCGCGACGCTGATGAACATGCTCGACACCAATGTCGTGAACGTCGCGCTGCCGATGATCCGGCGCGATCTGGGCGGCAGCTACGCCACGATGCAGTGGATCGCCGCGGCCTACACGCTGGTGCTGGCGGTCGGGCTGCTGACCGGTGGACGGCTCGGCGACCTGTTCGGGCGCCGGCGGATGTTCCTCGGCGGCACAGTCGGATTCGTGCTCGCCTCGGTGGCCTGCTCGCTGGCCGCGTCGCCGGAGGCGCTGATCGGTGGGCGGGTCGCGCAGGCCGCGGCGGCCGCGGTGATGGTGCCGCAGTGCCTGGGGATGATCCGGGATCTGTTCCCGGACACCGCGGATCAGCCCCGGGCGTGGGCGGTCTTCGGCGCCACCCTCGGCATCGCGAGCATTCTCGGGCCGATCGTCGCCGGGCTGCTCATCACGGTGGATCTGCTCGGCACCGGCTGGCGGTCGATCTTCTGGATCAATGTGCCGCTCGGGCTCTTCGCTCTGATCGGGGGTATCGCGGCGCTGCCCCGGCGCGGCGGGGACCGCACCGGTGGGCTCGATCTGCTCGGTGTCGTCCTGGCCGGTGCGGGTGTCGGGCTGCTGATCTATCCGCTCATGCAGGGGCGAGAGCACGGCTGGCCGGCCTGGAGCCTGATCATGCCGGTGATCGGTATCGCGGTGCTCGGGATCTTCGTTGCGCAGCAGCGGCTCCGGACCGCCGCCGGCCGGACCCCGCTGGTGCGGCTGAGCGTGTTCGGGCGCCGGTCCTACAGTGCCGGAGTGCTTTTCGAGACGGTGTTCTTCATCGGCATCATCGGCTTCTCGCTCGGCCTCGGTCTGATGCTGCAGCTCGGGTTCGGCTACAGCCCGATCGGCGCGAGCATCGCCATGGCGGCCTGGGCCCTCGGCTCCTTCTTCGGTTCCGCTCTCGGAGCGGAGGCGCCGAAGCTGGGCCGCAAGGTGCTGCACCTGGGCGTCGGCATCATGACCGCCGGACTGTCCGTCCTCTACGCGGTGCTGCACCTGGCCGGCACCGGCCTGAACGCCTGGGAGCTGGCGGGTCCGCTGCTGGTCGTCGGATTCGGTATGGGCATGGTGTTCGTCCCGATGTTCAGCATCATCATCGGCGAGATCGAGGACGACGAGGTCGGCTCGGCCTCGGGCCTGCTGGAATCGGTACAGCAGCTGGCCGGCGCGCTCGGCGTCGCGGTGCTGGGCACCGTGTTCTTCAACCGTTTCACCCACCTCGGCGGCACCCCGCGCGGCAATGCTCTGATCGGCATGGAGCACGTCACGCTCGTCGGCATCGGGCTCGGCGTCACGGCCTTCTGCCTGGCCTTCCTGCTCCCGCACGCGCCCCGCGAGGCCCACTGATCCACGCCGCCAACATCATTCGACAGGCCCCGCCCGCGCGGGGCCTGTCGTCGTGGCGGGGCGAGATTCCTCGCCTCACCGTGCGGGTGTGGGTAGGCGGTCGAGGAAATCGGCGATGAGTCCGGCGATTTCGGAGACATGGGTTTCCAGGGCGAAGTGCCCCGTATCGAACAGGTGGAGTTCGGCATCGGGGAGGTCGGCCAGGTAGGCGTGCGCGCCCGGGGCGGGGAAGAAGGGGTCGTTCGCGCCCCACGTGATGAGGGTGGGGGGCGTGTAGGTGCGGAGCCAGGACTGCCATTCGGGGTAGCTGGCCACGTTCGACTTGTAGTCGAAGGCCAGGGTCACCTGGGCTTCCTTGCGGCCGGGAAGATCGAGATAGTGCTGGTCCAGGGTCCAGGCATCGGGGTCGAGCAGGGCCGGGTCGGGGACGCCGGTTTCGTATTGGCCGCGGGTGCCCTCGAGGGTGAGCAGGCCACGGATGACCTCCTCGTCGCCCGCATGGTCGGGACGCAGGGCCACGAAACCCTTGGCGGCCTCGGACAAACCGGCTTCGTAGGCATTGCCGTTCTGGACGACGAGACCGGTGATCCACTCCGGATGCCGGGTGGCCAGGCGCAGGCCGATGGGCGCCCCGAAGTCGAAGATGTACATGGCGAAGCTGGTCAGGCCCAGCCGCTGGACGAAACCCTCGGTGATGTCGGCCAGGTGGTCGAAGCTGTAGTCGAAATCCGCGGGGGCGACGGTGTTTCCGAAACCGGGATAGTCGGGAGCGATGAGGCGGTAGCGGTCGCCCAGGGCGTCGATGAGGCGACGGAACTGGTGGGACGCGGTGGGAAAACCGTGCAGTAGCAACAGGACCGGGGCGTCCGCGCGGGCGGGCGCCGATTCCCGGTAGAAGACCTCGACGCCATCGACCTCGAGGCGGCCGTGCCGGACGGTGGAGAGCGGGTGCAGGACCTGGGTGGGTGCGTTCACGGCTTCACATGCTTTCTCTCGGCGATGTTGCATTAGTTCTACGCCGATTCCGGCTAATGTGTCAACGGCTCGAGGTAGCATTAGCGACGTGGCTGATCTCGAACCGTTGATCGGTGAACCTCTCGCACTGGACCTGGTGAACACCCGGCCCACCGGTGCCGACCTGCTGGAAACCCCCGAGCAGCTGGCGGATTGGCTGCGCCTGGAGGCCGATCGCCTACCCGAGCCGCCGCCGCAGCGCCTCACCGGGGCCGACCTGGCCGCCGTCCACGCGGTGCGCGACCACACCGCCGCAGCGCTGGACGCGATGCTGCACGGCCGCCGCCCGCCGTCCTCCGCACTGCGCGGCCTCGCCGAGGCGCAATCGGCCGCGCCCGCCATTCGCCGCCTGGACTGGAACGGCGATGCCGTCACCGAAACCGTCGCGCGCCTAGGCGATCCGGGCGCCCGGCTGGCCGCGCACCTGGCCGATGCCGCCGCGACCCTGCTCACCGATCCGGCCATCGATCGCCTGCGGCAGTGCGGTGCGGAGGACTGCGTCATGCTCTTCCTGCCCGCGCATCCGCGCCGCCAGTGGTGCTCGCCCGAGCGGTGCGGCAACCGCGTCCGGGTCGCCCGCTACTACCAGCGCCACCGGGCCGCCGACTGATCCACCGAATTCCCCGCCGGTTCACCCGAATTTCCCGGGTGAGGGCCGATGATTTCCGCGAGGCCCCCGAGTCCTACCTTCCGGGTGCCGCCGCACCTGCCCGAAAACGATCGAGGAGGAACCCATGCCCGCGCTGAACCCGTACCTGCTCTTCAATGGCAATGCCGAAGAGGCAATCACCTTTTACCAGTCCGTCTTCGGCGGCGAGGCGACCATCGTCCGTTTCCGCGACATGGGTGAGACCCCGCCGGAGATGCCCGAGGACGTGCTGAACCGGGTCGCCAATGCCCAGCTGCCGCTGAGCGAGACCAATATCCTCATGGTCTCCGACTGCCCGCCCGGCAGCGAGATCGACAACTCCAAGCCGGGTTTCACCGTGCAGGTCGAGGTCGAGTCGGCCGCCGAGGCCGAGCGGCTGTTCAACGAGCTCGCGCCGGGCGGATCCGTGTCCATGCCGCTGGGCCGGGTGGAGTGGGCCGAGGCGTTCGCCATGGTCACCGACAAGTTCTCGGTGCCGTGGATGATCAACTACACCGGCAGCGCGCAGATGTGATTCACTCCGGCCCGCCGGGCCGGCGCTCAGCGTGACCGGCCCGCACCACGCCGTCGCGGTGGCGGGTGGCAGTCTGCTGGTCATGGCCGTGATCGCCGCCGTGGCGCTGCGGACCACGGGCGTCACGCTTCCGTAATCCTTCGAGCCGTTCCACGAGCCGACCCGCGCAGTAGGGTCGGTTTCGTGGCGGATCGCGGATTACGGACGGCCGGCGGAATTGTTGCCGGCGGCGTCACCCTGGGTGTGGCGGAGCTGGTGTCCGTGCTGGTCAGCCCCGACAGCACGCCCCTGCAGGCGGTCGGAGCGTGGATCGTCGACCACACGCCGGACGGGTTCCGGGAGTGGATCATCGGCCTGGTCGGCACCAATGACAAAGTGTTGCTGTTCGTATGCATGGGTGTGGTCGCGGTGGTGCTGGCCGCGGTCGCCGGGATCGTGGAGCGGGAGCGGCGGCCGCTCGGGTCGATCCTGTTCGCGATCTTCGGGCTGCTGTCCACCATCGCCGCGCTCGGTCGCCCCAATGCGACCTGGACCTGGGCCTTACCTTCGATTCTCGGCATGGTCGCCGGAATCCTGGTGCTGCGCAGCCTGATCGGCCGGATCACCCGGTTCGGCGAATTCGCCGCGACCGCCGCGGACGCGGAAACGGCCGAGCCGCAGCGCCTTTCGCCCGCCGAGCTGGCGGTGGAGCGGCGGCTGGTGGTGCGCGGGATCGTGATCGCGGGCGTG
Organism: Nocardia sp. NPDC059228; assembly: GCF_042754245.1. Classification (NCBI taxonomy): domain Bacteria; kingdom Bacillati; phylum Actinomycetota; class Actinomycetes; order Mycobacteriales; family Nocardiaceae; genus Nocardia; species Nocardia sp. NPDC059228. The sequence continues at coordinate 170,236 of NZ_JBHZAL010000006.1, forward strand.
GCCGCGGCGGCCGGCGGTATCGCGGGACGGATCATCGGGCTGCGGTCGCGGGATGTGTCGGCCGAGCGCGCGGACGTGCAGCTGCCGACGCCCACCGGCGCGGAGCCGTCCATCGAGCCCGGCGCGGATCTGCGGATTCCGGGCCTGACGCCGTATCTCACCTCGAACGCCGACTTCTATCGCATCGACACCGCACTCACCGTGCCGCAGGTCAGCAAGGACGACTGGTCACTGCGCATCCACGGCATGGTCGATCGCGAGATCCGTTTGAGCTATGCCGATCTCGCCGCCAAGACCCCCATCGAACGGCTTGTCACGCTGGCCTGCGTGTCCAATCCGGTCGGCGGCGATCTGATCGGCAATGCCCGCTGGCTCGGCTATCGGCTCGACGAGCTGATCACCGCCGCCGGACCGCACCCCGACGCCGACATGGTGCTGTCGCACAGCATCGACGGCTTCACCGCGGGCAGCCCGCTCGCCGTGCTGATGGACGGCCGCGACGCCATGCTGGCCGTCGGCATGAACGGCGAACCGCTGCCCACCGCGCACGGCTATCCCGCGCGGCTGGTGGTGCCCGGGCTGTACGGCTACGTGTCGGCCACCAAATGGGTGACCGAGCTGGAGATCACCAGATTCGATCGCGCCGAGGCGTTCTGGACCAAGCGCGGCTGGTCGGCCAAGGGCCCGATCAAGACCGAATGCCGTATCGACACCCCCCGCGGCCGCGGCACCATCGCCCCGGGCAAGGTCACCATCGCGGGTGTGGCATGGGCGCAGCATCGCGGCATTCGCGGCGTGGAAGTCCGCATCGATCAAGGGGATTGGCGGCCCGCCCGGCTGGCGGTGGCGCCGTCCATCGACACCTGGGTGCAGTGGGCCTACGACTGGGACGCCACCGGCAGCACCGGCGTGCACACGGTCTGGGCGCGGGCGACCGACGGCACCGGGGAGACCCAGACCGACCGGGAACAGGACGTCGTGCCCGACGGCGCGACCGGATATCCCTCGCTCACCGTGCGAATCGGCTGAGGGCACAGCGGACTCCAGCGAGCCTGCCGCTCCGACCGCACGGACAGCGCTGCCCGCCGGGAAAGCCCCGGCGGGCAGCGCTTTTCGAATATCAGCGGATCAGTGCACCCCGATATCGGCCTTCGCCATATCGTCGCGCTGATCGCCCTCCGCCTTGCCGTGCCCGATGAACAGCGCCGAGGCGGCGACGCCGATCAACAGGATCAGGGCGGGCAGATAGATGGACTGGCTCAGCGCGGTGCTGAGCTTCTCCAGGATGGGACCTCGGACCTCGGCCGGCAGGCTGCTCAGGCTCTTGCCGCCGCCGCCCTCGCCGATCGGGCCGCTGGGCAGGCCCTGCGCCGAGATGCGAGCCGAGAGCAGTGCGCTGATCGTGGCCGAACCGAGTACCGAACCGATCTGACGGGTGGTGTTGTAGACCCCCGCGCCCGCACCGGCCTGCTGCACCGGCAGGTTGTGGGTGGCGGTGGTGGCCAGCGGCGCCCAGATGCAGGCATTGGCGATACCGGAGATGCCGCCGACGATCATGAACAGCGGGATCGAGCCGTCCGGCTTCATCAGGACGCCGAACCCGAACAGGGTCGCCGCGAAGAGCGCGAAACCGATGGTCGGAATGACGCGCGGCGCGACCTTGTCCGAGATCTTGCCGATGATCGGCGCGAACACACCGGTCAGAATCGCCATGGGCGCGAACACCAGTGCCGAGCGCGTCGGCGTCATGTCGTGTACCTGCTGCAGATAGAAGTAGGCGGGCACGAACACGCTGGTCACCGCCGCGCCCATGGCCGCGATGGCCAGGTTGGACAGCGCGAAGTTGCGGTCCTTGAACAGGCTCAGCGGCACCAGCGGCTCACCGGTATTGCGAGCCTGGTTGACGATGAACAGCGCCAGCACCGCCACGCCGGCGATGATCATGGCCCAGATCCAGGCGTCCCAGTGGTGGCTGTTGCCCTCCTGGATGCCGAACACCAGCAGGAACATGCCGACGCCCGAGAGCACCACACCGACCAGGTCGAACTTGTGCTCGTTGGTGGGCAGCGACGGCACCAGCCAGAAGGCCAGGGCGAAGGCGATGATGCCGATCGGCACGTTCACGTAGAAGATCCACTGCCAGCCCTGCCAGTCCACCAGCACGCCGCCCAGGATCGGGCCGACCAGGGTGGCCAGACCGGCCACGCCGCCCCACAGGCCCATGGCCGCGCCGCGCTTGTCCGGCGGGAAGGTGCGGGTGATGACCGCCATGGTCTGCGGCGTCATGAGCGCCGCGCCCAGGCCCTGCACGGCGCGGGCCGCGATCAGCATGTTGATGCTCGTCGACTCGGCACACCACAGCGAGGCCAGGGTGAACACGGCCAGGCCGCCGAGATAGATGTTCTTGGGGCCGAAGCGATCTCCGAGCCGGCCGGTGACCAGCAGCGGCACCGCGTAGGCCAGCAGATAGGCGGAGGTGACCCAGATGACCTGGGAGACATCGGCCTGCAGGTCCTTCATGATCGCCGGATTGGCCACCGCGACGATGGTCATGTCCAACAGGATCATGAAGAACCCGACGACCAGCGCGTACAGCGCCAGCCACGGATTGCGTTGAGTGGACATGGAATTCGGGTTTCCTATCTCGGGTGGTGGGTACGGACGGCGGCCAGGTCCTCGGCGGTGAGGCCCGCGCCCCAGTCATGGCCCTTGTTTTCCTCGGGGATGGCGCAGCGTTCGCCTTCGGCATCGAAGGGCTCCCACTCCAGTGCGCCGCTGTCCAAGTCGTCGATGAAGCCGCGCAGCCAGCGGGCCTCGGTCACGGACAGGTCGTGGACATAGTCGATGGCCACCCAGTACCGCCGGGGGACCTGGCGGTTGCTCGCCCACTCGCGCAGCGCCTCGAGTTCGGTGATCCGGCTCTCGATCCAGGCGATCCGTTCGCGTAGCACGGCGGCGACTTCGCCCGCGGGCAAATTGTGTGCCTCGGCCAGCGCGACCGGAAAGATCGGATACTCCTTCACCGGCTGCCGCAGTAATTCCGAGATGCGGGCCCGCAGTGCCGCGCGGCCGGCCGTGCGGATCCGGTAGGTGGTGCGTTCGGGCCGGTTGCCGGCGCGATCGGTGCCCTCGGCCAGGACCAGTTCCTGCTCGGCCAGCCGGGCCACGGTGTGGTAGAGCGAGCCGGGCTTGATCTTCACCAGCTCGTCCTCATGGCGGCTGATCAGGAGCTGATACATCTCGTACGGGTGCATGGGCCGTTCTTCGAGCAGCGCGAGCACCGCGATCGCCAAGGGCGTCAACGCTGGTATCGCCTGCCGTTTCGTCACCGGTCCTCCGTTCTCGTGACCGACGCTAGCGTCGGTCACCGACATCCTCCGTATCAAATATTCCACGTGGAATATACGACGCGGAACATGCTGAGAGCAACCCCGCCCCCCACCCCGCCCCTCTCTGTGATGACCATCACGACTTCGGTGAAATGCCTTGTCGCAGACCATTTCCCGACAGGCCGCAAGCAATTCCGGCCGGTAGCATCAACTTTCGTTACGGAAGTAGCAGAAAGAGGTACACGCAAATGTCCGATCAGGAATCGACCCAGGACACCGCCGCCACCGAGGGCATCGCCGCCATGATGGCGGTCTGGGACCTCGAGGGCGCCAACGATTCCGCCAAGGGCGACGCGGACGCGCAGGACAAGTAAGCGCTCTGGCAACGGAAAAGCAGGGAGCCCCGGCGCTGACAGCGCCGGGGCTCCTGTTTATTCATACGTAACAACTGATTTCGGGAGGCGAGGGTAACTCCCCGGCCACACCCGACATCGGTTCGGCACGTGACCGCCGGCACGCATGCACGGCGGTCAACGGCTCCTGGCCGGGGGCTACAGTCCCGGGGAGGCGGTAAAAGCCTCGTCGATGATCTCCTGCTGCTCCACCGCGTGCACCTTGGACGAACCCGAGGACGGGGCCGACATGGCGCGGCGCGAGATGCGGCGCAGCTTGCCGAAGCGGGCGGGCAGGATCTCCGGCAGGTTCAGGCCGAAGAACGGCCACGCGCCCTGGTTGGCCGGCTCCTCCTGGACCCACGCCAGATCGACGGCGTTGGGGTACTGCTCCAGCGCCTCGTTCAGGCGGAACTTCGGAATCGGGTACAGCTGCTCGACGCGCACGATGGCCACGTCGTCGCGGTTGTGCTTCTTCTTCTCGGCCACCAGCTCGTAGTAGATCTTGCCGGAGGTGAGCAGCACGCGCTTGACCTTGGCGCGGTCGCCGTCGCCCGACTCGTAGGTGGGCTCCTCGAGCACGGTGCGGAACTTGTTGTCCGTGAAGTCCTCGACCTCGGAGATCACGGCCTTGTTGCGCAGCATGGACTTCGGGGTGAAGACCACCAGCGGGCGGCGGATGCCGTCCAGGGCGTGGCGGCGCAGCAGGTGGAAGTAGTTCGACGGGGTGGACGGGACCGCCACCGTCATCGAACCCTCGGCACACAGCTGCAGGAAGCGCTCGATACGACCCGAGGTGTGGTCCGGGCCCTGGCCCTCGTGACCGTGCGGCAGCAGCAGCACGACCTCGGAGAGCTGACCCCACTTGGCCTCACCGGAGGAGATGAACTCGTCGATGATGGACTGCGCGCCGTTGACGAAGTCACCGAACTGCGCCTCCCACAGGACGAGTGCGTCCGGGTTGCCCAGCGAGTAGCCGTACTCGAAACCGACAGCGGCGTACTCGGACAGCGCCGAGTCGTGCACCGCGAACCAGCCCGGGTTCTTCGACCCGATGTTGTGCAGCGGGGTGTACTCGTCACCGCTCTTGCGGTCGATGATCACCGAGTGCCGCTGCGAGAAGGTGCCGCGGCGGGAGTCCTGACCGGTCAGGCGGACGGCCTTGCCCTCGTCGATGAGCGTGCCGAAGGCCAGCAGCTCGGCCATGGCCCAGTCGACCTTGCCCTCGTAGGCCATCTCGCGGCGCTTCTCCAGCACCGGCTTGACGCGCGGGTGCACGCTGAAGCCCTCGGGCACGTTCACGAAAGCGTCGCCGATGCGCTGCAGCACCGTCTTGTCCACGGAGGTCACCAGGTTCGGCGGCAGCTGCTGCTCGTCCTCGACCGACTCCGACGGCTCCGGCGGGAACTTCTCCAGCTCACGCACCTCGTTGAAGATCCGCTCCAGCTGACCCTGGTAGTCACGCAGGGCGTCTTCGGCTTCCTTCATGGAGATGTCGCCACGGCCGATCAGGCTCTCGGTGTACGCCTTGCGGACCGAGCGCTTGGTGTCGATCACGTCGTACATGCCCGGCTGGGTCATCGACGGGTCGTCGCCCTCGTTGTGGCCGCGACGGCGGTAGCAGATCATGTCGATGACCACGTCGCGGTTGAACTTCTGCCGGTAGTCGACGGCCAGCTTGGCCACCCACACACAGGCTTCCGGGTCGTCGCCGTTCACGTGGAAGATCGGGGCGCCGATGAACTTCGCGATGTCGGTGGAGTATTCGGTGGAGCGCGAGTACTCCGGCGCGGTGGTGAAGCCGATCTGGTTGTTCACCACGATGTGCACGGTGCCGCCGGTGCGGTAGCCGCGCAGACCCGACAGGTTCAGGGTCTCGGCCACCACGCCCTGGCCGGCGAAGGCCGCGTCACCGTGCAGCATGAGCGGCACGACCGAGAACGACCGCGCCTCTTCACCCTTGGTGACGATGTCTTCCTTGGTGAGCAGGTCCTGCTTGGCGCGGACCAGGCCCTCGAGCACCGGGTCGACGGCCTCGAGGTGCGAGGGGTTGGCGGTCAGCGAGACCTCGATCTCGTTGTCGCCGAACATCTGCAGGTAGGTGCCGCGCGCGCCGAGGTGGTACTTCACGTCGCCGGAGCCATGGGTGGCGGCCGGGTTCATGTTGCCCTCGAACTCGGTGAAGATCTTCGAGTAGGGCTTGCCGACGATATTGGCCAGCACGTTCAGGCGGCCGCGGTGCGGCATACCGATGATGACCTCGTCGAGGGCGTACTCGGCGCACTGGTCGATGACGGCGTCCATCATCGGGATGACCGACTCGGCGCCTTCCAGCGAGAAGCGCTTCTGGCCCACGTACTTGGTCTGCAGGAAGGTCTCGAACGCCTCGGCCGCATTGAGCCGGGACATGATGTACTTCTGCTCGGCCACAGTGGGTTTCGCGTGCTTCTGCTCCACGCGTTCCTGAATCCACTTGAGCTGCTCGGGATCCAGGATGTGGGTGTACTCCACACCCACGTGGCGGGCGTAGGCGTCGCGCAGGATGGACAGCACGTCGCGCAGCTTCATGCGCTCCTGGCCGTGGAAGCCCGCGACATTGAATTCGCGGTCCAGGTCCCACAGGGTCAGCCCGTGCTGGGTGACATCCAGGTCGGGGTGCGAGCGGAACTTGTCCTTCACCAGCCGCAGCGGGTCGGTGTCGGCCATCAGGTGGCCGCGGCTGCGGTAGGCGTTGATCATCTCCTGCACGCGGGTCGACTTGTCGATGCCGCGTTCCTGAATGTCCTTGCGCCAGCGCACCGGCTCGTAGGGGACACCCATGCCGTGGAAGATCTCGTCGTAGAACTCGTCGGAGATCAGCAGGTTGTGGACCGTCCGCAGGAAGTCGCCGGACTCCGCGCCCTGGATGATGCGGTGGTCGTAGGTGGAGGTCAGGGTCATCAGCTTGCCGATGCCCATCTCCGCGAGCTGCTGGTCGCTCATGCCCTGGAACTCGGCCGGGTACTCCATGGCGCCCGCGCCGATGATCGCGCCCTGGCCCAGCATGAGGCGCGGCACCGAGTGGTTGGTGCCGATGGTGCCGGGGTTGGTCAGCGAGATGGTGACACCAGTGAAGTCGTCGTTGGTCAGCTTGCCGTCACGGGCGCGGCGCACGACGTCCTCGTACGCGCTGTGGAACTGCGCGAAGGTCATGCCCTCGGCGTTCTTGATGGCCGCGACCGCCAGCGCACGGCTGCCGTCCTTGCCCGGAAGGTCGATGGCCAGACCGAGATTGGTGTGCGCGGGGGTGACCGCGTTCGGCTTCCCGTCGACCTCGGCGAAGTGCCGGTTCATGTTCGGGAAGGCCTTGATGGCCTGCACGATGGCGTAACCCAGCAGGTGGGTGAAGGAGATCTTGCCACCGCGGGTACGGGCCAGGTGGTTGTTGATGACCAGGCGGTTGTCGATCATCAGCTTGGCCGGGATGGCACGCACCGAGGTCGCGGTGGGGACGGCCAGCGACGCCGACATGTTCTTGACGACGGCCGCGGCGGGACCGCGTAGCACCTTGGTCTCGTCCTCGGCGGTGGGCTTGGGGCCGCCCGAGGTCGGGGCCGCGTTGGAGCTGGGGGCGGGGGTGGTCTGGGGGGTGCGCACCTGGGCGGGGGCCGGAGCCGGGGCGGGGGCGGCCGGGGCGGGGGTGGCGACGGGGGTGGAATTCACGGCGGGGGCGCTCTGGGCGGGTCCGGGGGCAGTAGGCACTGCGGCGGGTGCCGGAGCGACGGCGGCGGCCGCCTGGCTGTTGTTACCAATCTCGGCAGTGTTCTCCGGCGTGTAGTCCGCCAGGAACTCGTGCCAGCTCTCATCGACGGACGAGGGGTCTTGCTTGTACTTCTGGTACATCTCGTCGACAAGCCACTGGTTCTGTCCGAACTGGTCTGTTGAGCTGCTCACAGCAGGTGTTCGCCTCATTTCGTTCTTCGCGCTGCGACGTTTGTGACGTGCCCGGCACGGGTAATCGGCGGATGCGCGCCGATGCGCCCCCACTGAGGATATGCCCACCCCTGTTCGCCGTCGGGCATGGCTACCACCGAGCGGACACATTCTCTGATGACGACTCGTCTTCGCCCGAGAATATTCCTTCCGTCGCCTGCGCCGCAGCCCACAAGCGCGAGTACGCGCCCTGTGCCGCGAGGAGTTCGTCGTGGCCGCCGATTTCGCTGATCCGGCCGTGCTGCACGACGGCGATCCGGTCGGCCTGGGCGGCGGTCGCCAGCCGGTGCGCGACGATGACCGAGGTGCGGCCGCGCGTCACCGATTCGTTCGCGACCAGCACCGATGCCTCGGCGGCCGGATCCAGTACGGCCGTGGCCTCGTCGAGCAGCAGCAGATCGGGGCGGACCAGTTCGGCGCGGGCCAGGGCGATGAGCTGCCGCTGACCGGCGGAGAGCCCTCGTCCGCGTTCGCCGACCGGCTGCCGCATGCCCTGAGGCAGGGCGGTGATGGTGTCCAGCGCCCCGACTGCCGCGGCGGCCGCCTCGATTTCCCCGGGACTCGCAAAAGGTTTGCCAAATGCAATGTTGCTGGCGATGTCGCCGGTGAACAGGTGAGCTTCCTGAGGGACCACGCCGAGCCGCGAGCGGAACTCGGCGAGCCGATAGTCGCGAATATCCACGCCGTCCACGCGAATTGCCCCGGTGCCGTCCGGATCATGGCCGATGTCATGCATATCCGCTATGGAGAAGGGCGTAACACTGCCGGAAAGTTCGTGATTCCCGTCACCCGATGTCCGGGCTGTGTGGTCACCCGGTGTCCGGGGCATGTCATAGAGCCGGGCGAGCAGCTTCACGATGGTCGACTTGCCCGCGCCGGTCTCGCCGACCAGCGCCAGGCTGCCGCCCGCCGGGATGGTCAGGCTGACGCCCTCGAGCGCGGGCCGCACCGCGCCCGGGTACTGGAAGCGGACATTGTCGAAGACGACCTCCCCGCGCAGCCGCCCGTCGATGGGCGCCGCGTCCGCGGGATCCGGCGCGATGGAGGACCGGGTCCGCAGCAGTTCCCCGATGCGCCGCAACCCGACTCGTGCCTGCTGATACCCGTCGAACAGCTGCGAGAGCTGCATGATCGGCCCGAACAGCAGCTGCAGGTAGAGCACGAACGCCACCAGCGTGCCCGGCGTGGTGGACCTGTGCGCGACCGCCCACGCCCCGGTGAAGACCACCGACGCCAGCGCCAGATCCGCCCACATGCCGACGAAGGCGAAGAAGGTGGCGATGGCCCGCTGGGCCCGCATGCGGCTGACCCGGAAATTGTCGGAGTACCCCGCGAACCGGCGCGCGGAGATGGCCTCGTGCCGATTGGCCTGCACCACCCGCAGACCCGCAACATTCTCGGCGAAGTCGGCGTTCACGGTGGCCGAATGTTCGCGCGCCGCACTGTAGGCGGAATCGGAGACCTTGCGGAACCACCAGATGGCCAGGAGCAGCGGCGGCAGCGTCACGAACACGACCAGCGCCAGCTGGAAGTCGATCACCAGCAGTGCCACCGCGATGCCGGCCACCGTCAGCAGCGCGACGAGCGCGTCCGGCAGTCCGGTCTGCATGAAGGTGGACAGGGCGTCGATGTCGGTCGTCATCCGGGTCATGATGCGGCCGGACAGTTCTCGCTCGTAGAAGTCGAGCCCGAGCCGCTGCAGGTGGGCATAGCTGCGGACCCGCAGCCCGAAGAGCACGCGCTCCCCGGCCCGGTTGCTCCACAGCAGTGAGGTCGAGGCGACCAGCCAGCCGAGCCCGACCAGCACGGCTCCGATCACGGTGGCCTGCACCAGCGCCCAGCCGTCGTGCTTGCCGACGCCCGAGTCCACCGCGTACCTCACCACGGATGGGAAGCCCACGCCCACCACCGCGTTCAGCGCGAGCAGCACCATGGTGCCGGCGACCAGCCACTTCACCAGCCGCAGCGCATGACTCAGCCGGAAGCCCGGGTCGGGCCGGCGCAGCTCGGCCGCGTCCAGCCCCGGCCGCTCGGTGGCCGGGGGCAGCTTCCCCAGCACCCGCCGCACCTCCGCCGGGGTGTCCCGATCGACCGAGTGCCGGCCTCCGGCAGCCGTTTCCGCGATCACGTCCCGTGCGTCCGCAATCACCGATACCCGCTCGTCGCCGGATTCCGGTGCGGGCAGCCGGATCACGCGGTCGGCGTGGGCGAGGGTGGATTCGCGGTGGGCCAGGATGAGGGTGGTGCGTGCGGAATCGGCGGGGAGGGAGGCGAAGATGGCGGCCTCGGTGACGGCGTCCACCGCGGAGGTGGCGTCGTCGAGGACCAGGATGCGCGGGTCGGCGAGCAGGGCGCGGGCCAGCGCGATGCGCTGGCGCTGACCGCCGGAGAGGGTCAGGCCGCGTTCGCCGACCACGGTCGCGTAGCCGTCGGGCAGGGCGTTGATGAAGTCGTCGGCCGCGGCCTGTTTGGCGGCGGCCTGGATCTCCGCCTCGGTGGATTCGGGCCGGCCCAGGGCGATATTGGCGGCGATGGTGTCCGAGAGCAGGAAGGCCTCGTCGAAGACCACGCCGACAGCCGAGCGCAGGTCGGCGGCGCGCAGGTCGGCGATGTCGGCGCGGGAGTCCTTGCCGTACAGGGTGATCCGGCCGGAGCCGGGGGAGTAGAAGCGGGGCAGCAGCAGGCTCAGGGTGGATTTGCCCGAGCCCGCCGGGCCGATGACGGCCACCGTCTCGCCGGGTGCGATGTTCAGTGTGAAGTCGCGCAGCACGGGCCGGCCGGGCTCGAAACCGAAGGTGAGATCGTCGATTTCGATGCCGAGCGGTCCCTCGGGCACCTGTACCGGGTGTTCCGGATCGATGCGTTCGGGCGCGCTGTCGATGACCTGGTTCACGCGTTCGGCCGCCGCGCGCGTCAGCTGCGCCATGACCACCACGTACGACACGATCCGGGTGGAGTTGGTCATCGTCGACACGTAGGCGACGAAGGCCAGGAAGGTGCCGAGCCCGATGCTGCCGTGGAAGGCGAGCAGCCCGCCCGCCGCGATCACCGCGACCAGACCGGCCTGCGGAATCGAGCCCAGGGTGGGGCTGAAGCGGGCATCGATATGGGCGGCGCGCATGCGCTCCGAGTACAGCGTGCGGCCGTGCTGCTCGAGCACGTCGACCATGCGGGCCTCCTGCCCGAAGCCCTTCACCACGCGCACGCCGGTGACGGTCTCCTCGACATGCTGGGCCAGGTCGGCGGCGCGCTGCTGCGCGGACCAGGTGGCCGCGTACAACCGCGGCCGCACCCGGTAGACCACCAGCGCCAGCACCGGCACCACCAGCAGCGCGGCCAGGGCCAGTGGCGGCGAGAGCCAGAGCATGACGCCCGCGGCCAGCACGAATTGCAGTGCCGCCACCGCGGACCAGGGGCCCATGGCCAGCAGGCCCTGCACCAGGGTCAGGTCGCTGATCGAGCGCGAGATGACCTGCCCGGTGCGCAGCCCGTCCTGTCCGGGCCCGTCCAGCCGTTGCAGCGCGGACAGCAGATCCACGCGCAGTTCGTGCTGGACGTCGAGGGCGAGCCGCCCGGCTAGCATGCGCCGCCCGAAGGAGGCGAGGAAGCGGCCGACCGCGAGCACGCCCAGCGCCACGGCCATGGCCGCGATGATGCCGGTGTTCCCGGCGGTCGCGCCGTCGAGGGCGCGCTTGGCCAGCAGCGGGCCGGTCACCTCCACGATCGCGCCGAGCACGATGGCCAGCCCCAGCCCGGACAGCATCCACGGGTGCCCGGCGCACCGTTCCCACAACCTGCGCAGCCAGCCGCGCACCCTGTCCACATCCTTCGAAGTCATCCCGGAGAACAACCGTCTCCCCACCCCCACTTTGTTCCCGTCGTCGTGCCGCCCAGTCCAGTGTGCCGGGACGGTGGCTTGTGCGGCGCGGCACGCCGTGGTCGGCTGGATGGTCACGGTCCTTCGAAACGGAGTCGCCCCCATGCCGATTCAGCGTCTCAATCACGCCGTCCTGTTCGTCTCCGACCTGGAGCGCTCGGTCGCCTTCTACAGCGAGGTGCTGGGCTTTCGTCGCCTGCCCGGCGGATTTCCGGGCGGGGCGTTCCTGCAGGCGGCCGGGTCTGCCAACGACCACGACCTGGGCCTGTTCCAGTCGCCGGACCCGTCGGTCCCGCACCGTACCGGCCGGGTCGGCCTCTATCACCTGGCCTGGGAGGTGGACACGCTGAACGAACTGCAGCGGGTGCGTGACGCCCTGGTCGCGGCGGGCGCGCTCACCGGGGCCTCCGACCACGCCTCCACCAAGGCCCTCTACGCCGCCGACCCCGACGGCATCGAATTCGAGGTCTGCTGGCTGGTTCCCGACGCCGCGGTGGAAGCGGAGCTGGCCGCCATGACCGCGCCGAGCCTCCCGCTGGACCTGCCGGGCCTCATCGCGCAGTACGGTGCGGACACTCCCGGCGGTCCGCGCACCGATCACGAGGTGTGGCGGCGGTTGTTCTCCGGCCGCGCCTGATCAGAGGTCGCGGCGGGTGAGCATCCACCAGGCGCCCGCACCCGCCGCGGCGCTCCACAGCACCAGCAGCGCCATGGCGGCCGGGGTCGGTGCGATGAGCGCGCTCTTGGCGTAACGGCCGCCGCTGATCGCCCCGACCGTCGAGGACACCGGCAGGATGGCCGCCAGCCCGCCGAATCCGATGGCGCGCGCGGTGATCCAGATCAGCGGCTCCAGCACGGCCCAGCCCAGCACGGCGGCCAGCGCCCGGGTGGGCGAGCGCAGCAGGGCGCCGATCGCGGTGCCGATCACCGCCCAGCACACCGCGGCCAGCGCCACCCCGATCAGCACGCCGAAGAAGCCGCCGTCCATGGGCACCCGGGAGCCGCCGGCCAGCCGCATCGCGGCCCCGCCGAGCACCTCCATCAGCAGCACGGTGCCGAGCGAGAACGCCCCCGCCACCGCGAGTTTCGCGCCGAGCAGCAGGGTGCGGTCGGGGGTGTACAGCGAGCTCATCGCCAGCGATCCGGACTGGAAATCGGTGCCGGCGCCCAGCGCCCCGAAGGTGGCCGCCGCCGCGACCGTGAGGACCAGCACCCAGGTGGTCAGCAGCGCCGCCCAGCCGGATCCGGAACTGAAGCCCTGCGCATGCTGGTCGCCGGGCTGGAATCCGGTGCCCAGCCCCACGAACGCGATCACGCCCGCCACGACGACCCCGCCGCCGATCAGCCAGTTCGACCGCACCGAAGTCACCTTCCGCACTTCGGAATTCGCGGCCCGGACCACCACCGGCGGCACAGTGAGGATCATCGAATGTCCTTTCGTGGGAGGTCGTCGACCCCGCGCGGGTGGGTGGCCGCGATGAGGCGGGCGCGGCCTGGTCGCCGATGACCGGAATCCACAGCGGTGGCGGGAAACCCGGCCGGGGCTGTACCGGGCTGGCGGGCATGGCGTCCGCCGTTGGGTCGACGCCCGTGATGCTCGCCCGTCCGGTGTGCCGACCGGCGGCGGATTTCGTTGTGGCGCAATGACTTCACCGGTAGGTCCGGTGGGCGGCCGGGCTCGGGTACACGGGGGACGGGGGTCCGCTGTGGGTGAGGGCGGCCAGGACCTGGTCAGGATGAATGTGTTCGGGGGTGATCTCGGTGAGCTGGACGCGGGCCGTGGAGGCGGCCGATTCCAGTTGCGAGAGCGAGGCTTCCGCGATGGCGAGGCGGCCGTCGGGCCGCATGACCGCGTCGGTGAAGCCCTGCGCGGCCAGGGTGGTGGCCAGCGCGATCGGGCTGGAGGCCTTCACCAGCAGCCGGTCCGGGTGGCTGCGGCGCAGCCGGGCCGGGCTGCCCTGGTAGGCGATGCGGCCGCGGTCCAGCACCAGGAGCTCGTCGGCGATGGGCAGCACGGTGCTGAGCATGCGGGAGGTGAGCAGCACGGTGCCGCCGCGGCGGGCGTGGCCGCGCAGATAGTCGTTGAGCCAGGCGGTCTCCCCGATATCGAGCCCGGCGGCCGGATCGTCGAGCACCAGCAGCGGCGGATCGCCGAGCAGCGCGACGGCCAGCGCCAGCCGGGTCCGCATGCCCTCCGGCAGGCCGCCGATGCGCTGGTCGGCGGCTTCGGTGAGCCGCACCAGCGCCAGCAGTTCCTCCGCCCGGGCATCGGAAACGCCTGCGGCCGAGGCGTAGACGCGCAGCTGGGCGAACACCCGGCGGGCCGGGTGCAGGCCGCGCGGATTCAGCATGGCGCCCACCACCTGTCGTCCGGCCCGCACGCCGGAGCCGGGTCCGCCCACGCTCGCGGTGCCGGAGGTGGGGGTGAGCAGTCCGAGCAGCATCCGCAGCACCGTGGACTTGCCCGCGCCGTGCGGGCCCACCAGGGCGGCCACCTTGCCGGCGGGCACCACGAAGCTCACGTCCTCGACCGCGGTGACGCTCTCGAAGGTCTTGGTCAGCCCCCCGGCGGCGAAGGCGAGCGGCCGCGCGCTCACGGCTGCCAGGTCCGGGTCGGCGCCTCCACCGCGGGCAGCGGATCGGCGTCGATGACCAGGGGCTGGGGCCAGGTCAGCGGCGGCGCGCCGAACGCCCTGCGGGCATTGTCGACCACGCCGCGCCCGATCGCCCGGTTGCCGAATCCGCCGATGGCCGCGCCGATTCCGGCCGGAATCACCTTGCCGACCATGAGCGCGCCGCGTTTGGCGATGAACTGGATCACGAACCGTTTGAGCAGCGAATCGTTCATGGCGCTCAGGCCCGGGATCTTGCCCGCCAGCAGCCCGCCCCAGTTCGCGGCGGAGTGCCCGACGCTCTTCTGCACGATCTCCATGCCGCTCTCGCCGAGCACCACGGCCAGCACCAGGGCGCGGCGGCGCTCCTTGTCCTCGGGCGCGACTCCGTGCACGGCCGCCACCGCCAGGGTGAACACCGCGGACGCCTCCAGGAAGAAGGCGGTCTCCGCGCTCATGGCCGCCAGCGACGCCACCGTCCCGACGCCCGGCACCGCCGCGGTCGCGCCGACCGCCGTGCCGGAGGTGGTCACGGTATTGAGGTAGAGCTTCTCGATGCGGGCGATGATCTGCCCGGGCGTCTCACCCGGATGCGCATCCCGCAGCTTGCCCACGTATTTCGTGACAGCCGGGGCCTGTACCTGGGACCCGTTGTCGAGCAGCGAGACGACCGCTTTTTCGAGCCCGGTCTTGAACATCGACGACAACCCCTTCTTCGTGCGGTCCTCCAGACCGAAACTCTATGGCACCTCGACAACGATTCGCGAGATAGTCCGGTTCCGGGCGGGAGTCCCGAGCCGGAGACCATCGGCCTAGGGTGGACGGCGTGGCAGGCGTGTCCGAAGGCGCGTCGGGAGTGCCCGACCCGCGATTACGCGCGTACGTCCTCGGGTACGAGGGCTATCTGCTGCACGGCTTCGCGCCGGGTACGCATGTCGGGATGCCCGGGGCGGCGCTGACCGTGATCATCACCATCGACGAGCCCATTCACGTGCCGGTGTCCTCGCATCCGGAGCAGGCGGGCGGTCACTGGGACATGCTGGCCAGCGGGCTCACGGTGCGGCCGGCGGTGATCGCGCACAACGGGTTCCAGCACGGGGTACAGCTGAACCTGACGCCGCTGGGCTGCCGGGCACTGTTCGGGATGCCCGCGGCGGCGCTCGGATCGTGGATCGTGGATCTGGCCGACGTGCTCGGGTCGCGCGCGACGGAGTTGCGGGAGCGGCTGTCGTCGGTGCGCTCATGGCGGCAGCGCTTCGCCGTCATCGATGAAATCCTGCTGCGCCAGGTGGATCCGGTGCGCTGGGCTGCCGAGCTGACCCACGCCTGGACGCTGCTGTCGGGCCCCGACCCCGCGGTGCGGGTGGCCGCCGTGGCCGACGAGATCGGCTGGAGCCGAAGACATCTCGGCAGTCGCTTCAGCGCCGAATTCGGCATCACCCCCAAGGACGCCGTCCGGGTGGCGCGCTTCGAGCGCTCGCACCGCCTGCTGCGGGACCCGATCCTGCCCCCGCTCGCCGAGGTGGCGGCCGCCGCCGGGTACTACGACCAGGCGCACATGGCCCGCGAATGGCGGGAACTCGCGGGCATGCCGCCGTCGGTGTGGCGGGAACGGGAGGAGTTCCCATTCGTCCAAGACCAGCAGGCCGCCGAGATCGGAGGCTAGTCCCATGAGCGAAACGACAACCCCCATCGAGACCGGCACCGTCGTCTGGCCGACCCTGGTCTACCGCGACGCCCCGGCCGCCATCGCATTCCTGGAGCGGGCCTTCGGCTTCGAGACCACCGCCCGCTACGACGAGGGCGACACCGTCGCGCACGCCGAACTCGCCTGGCCCGGCGGCGGCGCCATCATGCTCGGCGGCGTCCGCGAGGGCATGGCGCTGGACTGCCAGCCGCCCGGCGTCGGCTCGGTGTACATCGCCGTCGACGACGCGGACGCCCTGTACGCCCGGGCGCGGGCCGCGGGCGCCTCCGTCACCCGCGAGCTGCGCGATGAAACCGATTACGAGTCACGGGGTTTCACCTGCCGCGACCCCGAAGGCGTCTACTGGAGCTTCGGCACCTACCGGGGCGCGGCCGGCGAGTAGCCGGGTCAGGCCGGGGCGTGTCCCGCGGGCACGCGCTCGGCCTCGACCGGCGGGGGCGGCGGGGTACCGTCGCCGAAGGGCCTGCCGCCCAAAGCTTCCCGGCCGTGCGGGGTCAGCCAGTTGCCGAGCTCGGGCCCCTTGGGCACCACCCGGGTCGGGTTGATGTCGGTGTGCACGATGTAGTAGTGCTGCTTGATCTGCACGAAGTCGATCGTGTCGCCGAACCCGGGGGTCTGGTAGAGGTCGCGGGCGTAGGCCCACAGCACCGGCATCTCGGTGAGTTTCTGCCGATTGCACTTGAAGTGGCCGTGATAGACCGGATCGAACCGGGCCAGTGTCGTGAACAGCCGCACGTCGGCCTCGGTGATGGTGTCGCCCACCAGGTACCGCTGCGTCGCCAGTCGCTCGGACAACCAGTCCAGTGCGGTGAAGAGCCGGTCGTAGGCGGCGTCGTAGGCGTCCTGCCCGCCCGCGAACCCGCACCGGTACACGCCGTTGTTGACCTCGGTGTAGACGCGGCGGTTCACCGAATCTATCTCCGCGCGAAGGTCTTCCGGATACAGCCGCGGCGCGCCGGGCCGATGGTACCGCGCCCACTCGGTGGAGAAGTCGAGGGTCATCTGCGCGTAGTCGTTGGTGACGACCGCGCCGGTGCGCTCGTCCACGATGGCGGGCACGGTGATGCCGCGCGGATAGTCGGGGAACCGCTTGAAGTAGGCGTCCTGCAGGAAGTGGACGCCCAGCACCGGATCCACCCCGCCCGGATCCAGGTCGAAGGTCCAGCTGCGCTTGTCGTGGGTGGGCCCGCACAGTCCCAGCGACAGCACCGATTCCAGTCCGAGCAGCCGCCGCACGATGAGCGTGCGATTGGCCCATGGACAAGCCCGCGCCGCCACCAGCCGATACCGGCCGGGCTCGACCGGATACCCGTCTCGGCCGTCGGCGGTGATCCGCGTGTCGATGTAGTTCGTATCGCGCTTGAATTCGCCCGGTTCGACGTAGGTCCCCGGCTCGGATTTCGAGGTCACTGTGTTCATTTTGCCCCTCCGCTTCGCTCCGGGGCGGGTTCGCGGCCCCTAGGTCTCGATTCTTCCCTCCTCCGCTCCTCCGCTTCGCTCCCCCGCTCCGTCAGTCCAGAATCGAGACGGCCGCGAACCATTGGCTGATCTACTACTCGGTCGGCATCGCCGATTTCGTGCTCGACCCTTTTGCAGAAGTAAGCGTCCGCATACATTCAGGGTCATGACTGACTCGAAGCCCACCCGCCTGGAGCGCATCGTCACCGACGGCGGCGCGGACGCGGCGATCCTCACCATCGACAATCCGCCGCTGAACCTCTTCGACAAGGCCCTGATGGACACGCTGGCCGCGGATCTCGACGAGCTGTCGGCGAATCCGCCCCGCGCGCTGCTGATCCGCGCCGACGGCAAGCTGGTCTCCGGTGGCGTCGACGTGCACGTCTTCGACGGCCTGTCGGAGGAGGAGGGCGCGCAGCTGTGGCGGACCCTGTTCGCGCGCATCATCCACCCGCTCGAGGCGCTGCCCTGTCCGGTCATCTTCGCCGCGCACTCGCTGACCCTGACCGCGGCCTTCGAGATGTCGCTGGCCTGCGACATCATCCTGGCCGCGCCCAAGGCCAAGTTCGGCCTGGTGGAGACCGTGGTCGGCCTGACCCCGTCGATGGGCGGCCCGCAGCGGCTGGCCGAGCGCGCCGGGTCCGGCCGCGCCCGCGAGTTCGTCATGACCGGTGACACCTACTCCGCCGCCACCATGGCCGAGTGGGGCGTGGTCAATGCGGTGCACGAGGATGTCGACACCGCGGCCCGGGCGCTGCTGGCCCGGCTCGCCGAGGGCCCGACCCGCGCGCACGCCGCCACCAAGGCGATCATCGAGGCCTGGCGCTCGGGTGGTGTGGCGCACGCGGATTCGGTGACTCCGGAGGTGTCCGGGCAACTTTTCGGCACCGCGGATCTGCGGGGCGCGGTGCGCAGCTTCCTCGAAGTCGGCCCCGGAAAGGCCACCTACACAGGCCAGTAGGCGCTGATCGGCCGTGCCGCGGCCGATCAGCTGCGCACGTCCGGGCGCGTCGGCTGCCGCCCGGGCGTGTCAAGCCCGCTACCTGCACTGGTATGGGATCGGGGGTGGCACGAGACCAGCCGGCGGGGAATCCCGGTGCGACTGTTGCGAAGCCACCGCAAAATCGATGTTTCCGCAGGCTCGATCGGGGGAATGGGGGGTCGACCGGGCGGCGATCTGTTTCCGTGGTGTGAAAGCCTGACATCCGTTTGCCGACAATCCGCCCATCGATGTGATCTGCATCATATAGTCACTCTTGCCTGCAGGGCTTCGAGGTACCCGGAGGGACGACGATGTCGCAGTTACTCGTGGAATATCCGCAGACGCGAAACGGCTGGTGCGACAACCCGCTTGCCCGCGCCGCAGACGGCATCCTGCGCTATGGCAACCTCACGCCCGCGCTCACCGAACTCCTCGACGTCCAGGTCCACACCTTCGCCGCCCGCGAGGCCGTGGTCGAGATCGGCGGCCCCCGGCTCACCTACCGCGAACTCTGGTACTCGGCCTCCCGCATCGCCGGCGGCCTGCAGGAACACGGCATCGGCTACGGCGACCGGGTGGCGGTCCGCATGCCGGTCGGCGCCCGCTGGGTGCAGGCGTTCCTGGGCGCGCTGCTCTCCGGGGCGGTGCCGGTGCTGGTCCACGACGGGCTGCCGGATGCCGTGGCGGACCGTGTGATCCACGACGCCTGCGCCGACTTCGTGCTCGACGGCGGCGGCCGCGCGGCGGGCTTCCGCGACGCGCTCCCCGACGGTGCGGCCTTCATCGACGACGGCGCGTCCCTCGGCGAACTGGCACTGCTCAGCTACACCAGCCCCTGCTCCGGGGCGGGCCCGCGCGGGGTGGAGCTGACCAACGAGAACCTGCTCTCCGCGGTCCGTTCCGTGGTCGGCGCGCTGGATCTGCCGACCGACGGCCTGCGCAATCTGGTGCTGTTGCCGCTCGCGCACGCCAGCGGCTGCGTCGACCAGTTGCTGCCCACCTTCGCGGTCGGCGGCACCGTGGTGCTGACCCCCGACCGGTCCGCGGTGCCGGAAGCCCTTGTCGCCGAACGCATCGACATGGTCGCCGCGACCCCGCGCATCTTCGCCGGCCTGCTGCCCGGCCTGGCCGGGCTGCGGGTGGAGCGGGTGCGGCAGATCTGCAGTGCCGGGCACCGCGCCGAACTGGCCGCGGCCGACCCGGCCACCTCCGAATCCGTCGCCAACTCCCTGCGTGCGGTCTTCCCGGAGGCCCGGCAGTGGTCGGTGTGGGGCGCGACCGAGACCTCCGGCATCGGGCTGGCCCGTGACGACACCGCCCCGGGCCGGGACGCGCTCGGATTCGCCTTCGGCGGAACCGAACTCGCGCTGTGCGGCCCGCTCGCGGCGGTCGGCCACGGCGAGCTGCTGTGCCGCGGGCCGAATGTCAGCCCCCGCTACTGGAACGACCCGCAGACCACCCAGTCCCGCTTCACCGGTTCCTGGTTCCACACCGGAAACCAGGTCAGCATCGACCGCAACGGCCTGGTCCGCCGGTCGAACGCGGACTGATCGCGCGCTGCCACGGAGAACAACCGCAGCGGTCAGACGAGCAGCCGGGCGCGCAGCGCGTCGCGCAGCTCCTGGGTGATGCCGATCTCGGCGAGATAGCCGTCCAGGCCGCCGTACATGGCGTTCATGGAGTTGGTGCCCGACTCCAGGTATTCGGGGCGGACACCGAGCAGATCGTCGGAGAGTTCCTCGTCGGTGCCCGCGGTCATCAACGCGCGCAGGTGGGGGACAGCGTCATTGCTGAGCAGGTAGTCGGCGTAGATGTCCTCTTCGGTGACATCGACCGCCCGCAGCAGTGTGGCCACGGCCCACCCGGTGCGGTCCTTGCCCGCGGCGCAGTGCACCAGCGCGGTGCCGCTCAGTACGGAGTCGGCGAGCGACCGGATGGCGACGTGCGCCTCGGGCAGGGCGGGGAAGAGCCGGTAGACCTCGAGCATGTGGCCGGAGGCGCTGCTGTGGCGGCGCGCCTCGTGCGGCGGGGTCTCGCCCATGCGGGGGTCGAAGGGGGTGACCTTCAAGCGCACGCCGTCCGGGACGACGTCGTGGCCGATGTGGTCGATCTCGGCGAACCCGCGCAGGTCGTGGACGTCGGTGACGCCCAGCTTCCCGAGGGTGGTGAGGCCCGTCTCGTCGAGCCGGCTGAGCTGGGCGGACCGCAGCAACACTCCGTCCCGCACGGTGGAACCGCCCGCGGTGCGGGCGCCGCCGAGATCGCGGAAATTGAAGGTGCCGGAGA
The DNA here is from genome assembly GCF_042754245.1 of Nocardia sp. NPDC059228. Lineage (NCBI taxonomy): Bacteria > Bacillati > Actinomycetota > Actinomycetes > Mycobacteriales > Nocardiaceae > Nocardia > Nocardia sp. NPDC059228. The sequence goes on from NZ_JBHZAL010000006.1 coordinate 190,852, forward strand.
TCAGGAATTGGTCGTGGCGCGCAGAAGTCACCCGCTCAGGCTAACGGTGGGCGGGTAACGCCAGAGTGTCGAACAGTGGAGCGTTGTGGGTTCGCGCACACCCGCTATGTTTCATCGCACACCCGCCGATAAAATACCGTGCGGTCCAAACAACGGCTTTACCGGGCGATCGTTCAATTTGATCATTCCCATCCGGTCGCGGGCCTGTTCCAATTAGGTAACAAAACATTCTTGAGGTATGGAATCGGCTATCAAAGCTGGTTGCCGGGCCAGAAAAAGACGTAACATCAATACCCGTTGAACGGGTACGTAGGCGTACAAGCCGGAGATCAGTGCCGATCTGCAACACCCGTTGAGCGAGCCGCGCAGGCGAGGTGCGCGAGTTCTTTCGCCAAAGGGAGTCGTCGTTGAGCGCAAGTGGAGAAATCACCCAGGTCGGACTTCGTCCGGCCATGACCGAGGCCATCGAGACCGCGGCCGTGTCGCTTGATTTCAGGGGTAATCGTGCCCTGCGCATCCTGCTGCACGCGGGACTCAGCACGCTGTGGCCGATCCTGAAATCCTCCCCGGACCGGCAGATCCGTGCCTACGAGTCCACCCTGGCGGTGCTGCGGCGGCGTTGGGAGAACCAGGCCACCTGTGTCCCGGACCCGGTCGCCACGGCCATGTTCCGGGAGCTGGACGCCGACGTGACGTCCTTCCTGGACCACTGCGCCAGCCGCTCGGGCACCCAGTGGCTGGAGCCGGTGGATGCCATCGCCGCCTATCTGCTGGCCGTCATCCAGGGCATGGTGCTGCGCTGGCTGGCCGACTGTGATGACGAGATCTCGCTGGTGGTGCTGGACGACCTGGTCTCGTACCTGTCGACCAAGGCCGTCGACCTGCCCTGACACACCCGGCCTGCCCCGAAACTTAATGCTGGACGCATGACCAGGTTCATGGTCGAATGATCTGGTGACCGATTCGTCGCCGATCAGCGGGCTGCACGCGGCCACCGCCGACCTCGAACCTCCGCTCGCCGCGGTCGATATGACCGCCCTGCGTGCCAATGCCGACGATCTGGTGCGCCGCGCCCGCGGCGTCCCGATCCGGGTGGCCAGTAAATCCGTGCGCTGCCGCGCCGTTCTCGAGGAAGTCCTCGGGCCCAAGCTCACCGCCTCCGGCGGCTTCGCGGGCATCATGGGTTACTCACTGCGCGAAGCCATCTGGCTGGTCCGGGAGGGCGCGCGCGATGTACTGCTCGGCTATCCCACCGCCGACCGGCACGCCCTGGCGGAACTCGCCTCCGACCAGTTGCTGCTCGACTCCATCACCCTCATGGTCGACGACACCGCCCAGCTGGACCTGATTCGCGAGGCCGTCGGCAGCGAAAAGGTCGCGCCCCGTGTGTGCCTGGATGTCGACGCCTCCCTGCGCCTCGGCCCGCTGCACCTCGGGGTGCGCCGTTCGCCCATCCGCACCCCCGAGCAGGCCGCCCGGCTGGCCACCGAAACCCGTTCCCGCGGTTTCCGGGTCGTCGGCGTGATGACCTACGAGGCTCAGATCGCTGGTCTGCCGGACACCAATCCCGCTGTGCGCCTGGTGAAGTGGGCGTCCGCAGCCGAGATCGGGAAGCGCCGCCGCCAGGTGCTGGAGGCGGTGCGGTCGACGGCCGGTGAACTCGAGCTGGTCAACTCCGGCGGCACCGGGTCCATCGAGGTCAGCATTACCGACCCGGGCGTCACCGAGGTGACCGCGGGTTCGGGCCTGTACCTGCCGACCCTGTTCGACGGCTACCGCAATCTGGCGCCACGGCCGTCGATGTACTTCGCCACGCCGGTGCTGCGCCGGCCGGCGCCGGGCATCGCCACCGTCTTCTCCGGCGGCTACATCGCCTCCGGGCCCACCGGGGCCTCGCGGGTGCCGAAACCGGTGTGGCCCTTGGGCTTGAAACTGATCGGGACCGAGGGCGCGGGCGAGGTGCAGACCCCGCTGACGGGCGCCGAGGGCCTGGAGATCGGCGACCGGGTCTGGTTCCGGCACGCCAAGGCGGGCGAGCTGTGCGAGCGCTTCAACGAGGTGCATCTGATCGACGGGGACGGCAGCCGCACCACGGTGCCCACCTATCGCGGTGAAGGGCACTGCTTCGGCTGAGCCGAGGGACGGGGCCCGGGCTAGACCCGGTCGAGCTGCAGTACCGCGGCCAGGTCGGACAGCTCGGCGGTGGTGGCCGGGAGGTATTCGGTCAGCAGCGGCGAGCGCACGATGATCGCCGACCACATGGCCCGCGAGATCGCGCTGGTCAGCCAGTGCCGCGACAGCAGCGCGCCGATCCCGTGCGGGGCGTCCTCGGGCGCGGAGGTGGTCATGGAGACCAGCACCACCGCGGCCTCGCGGCCCTGGAAGTGGTCGGGCGTGCCGACCAGGACGTCCTCGATGCGGGCCCGCGACAGCAGGGTCCGGATGCGCGCCACCTGGGCGTGGTAGGGGGCCACCACCAGGATGTCGTGCGGATGCAGGCGGCGGGTGAGTGCGCCGGTGTGCCAGGGCAATCCGAGCAGCGTGCGCACCTGGCGCACGATTTCCCGTGCCTCCTCGGCGGATTCGGTGCTGTTGCCGTGATGCTCCACCGGCACGGTGCGCACGCCGGGCGGGATGCCGTCGAGTTCCCGTGCGAGGGTGACGGTTTCATTGGAGCGCAGCCGATTGTCGTAGCGCAGCCGCGACACCGGGCCACACATGCGCGGGTGCATGCGCCAGGTGCGGTCCAGGAAGTAGCCGTAGGCGGCGGGCAGGGTGCGGTGCGCGCCGAGCAGCCGGCCCAGCACGGATTCGGCGATCGGCTCGGGATGCGCGCCGTGTCCGGTCGGCGGCGCGGGGTCGCCGACCAGCAGCAGGTTCCGGGCGCACACGGCCACAGCCACCGCCTCGGCCAGCGGGAACTTCCCGGCGTCCACGATGACCAGCAGGTCCAGGCTGTCGCGCGCGATGCGCTCGGGGTCGGTGAAGTCGCTCGAGAGTCCGCCCACCACACAGCCGTTCACGGCATTGTCGAGGAAGCGCGGATAGCGCGAGGCCTCGATGGGCAGCCATTCCGGCGCCACCGCCCGGGTGTCGGCCTTGGCGACCAGCTCCGGCAGCACGCCCATCTGCACCACGGCGTCGAGCACGTGCTCGACCACCTGGTGCGAGCGCGCCACCACGCCGACCCGCCACCGGTAGCGGGTGACGAGCCGTTCCACGGCGCGCGCGGTGGTGTCGGTCTTGCCGGTGCCGGGCGGGCCCTGCACGGCCACATACGAATTGTCGAGATCCAGGACCGCGGCGGTGACGGCGGCGGCGTGATCGCCGAACACCTCGGGCAGCGCCGCGCCCGCGCGCAGGCGCGGCGGGCGGCGGCACAGAATGTCGAAGACGGCGGTCTCGGGCACCTGGGGGAGGGTCACCAGCAGCTGATGTGCGGTGTCCTCCAAGGCTTCCGCGAGATGGATGTCGTGGCCCGGCGGGCAGGGCGCGATGGCCGAGGGCAGCTCGTCGTAGGGTTCGCAGCCCACGGGGAGTATCTCCACCACCCGCACCACGTCCTCGAAATTGGTGTCCAGTGCGCAGCCGAGGACGGTGGCGTGTGCCGTCGCGCGCTGGCCCGGGGTGACCGTCATGCCGGGCGCGGGGCGATCGTAGAGGGTGAGCACCGCCGTGCCCGGCGGCGGTGCGTTGCCGGTGCCCAACCGGCCGGTGAGGGTCAGATAGCGGCGCATGGGCTGCTGTCCGGTGCCGTGCCAGTCGGTGTCGACCGAACCTGAGTCGGCGACGAGAACCCCTGCCGTGTCGGCCCATTCGGCTACCGGATGGTCGAGCCGGTCGTCGTGCGCCCAGCGCAGCGGCCGCCGCTCGCGCCGGTGATAGCCCAGCGCGGCCGCCGCGAGCCCGGCCGCCTCCTGCGCCGGGCCGCGCTCCTCGCCGTCGGTCTCCGCGAATTCCCGTAGGGCCGCCTCGATTTCGTCGGGCCCGGTCTCGGCGTAGTCGTAGGACCACCGCCGGCTGGGCCGGACCTCGTGCCCGGCGGCCAGGTCGAGCAGCCAATCCCGCAGCCGCAGTACGGCTTCCGCGCCACCGTCGCTCTCCTCCTGATTGGGCGGCAGCTGGTGCAGGTCGTAGGAGCGCTCGCCGACCACCAGCGCCGCCCGCACCACCGGGTAGAGGTCGGCCAGCGCGGGTAGCAGCTCCGCCACCACATCCTCACCCTCGGAATCGCGTTCGCCGATGGTGTGCAACAGGCCGCGCAGATCGCCGCGATAGTGGTGGATCCGCAGATCCGGGCATTCGCGCTGGCGCTCGATCAGGAACTCCAGCAGCGCGTCCGCGTCGTCGCGGCGGCGGGAACGGCTCCCGTGACCGAGGCCGTCCGGGCCGTCGGCTCGAATGACGAAGGTGCGCTCCGGTTTCGGCACGGCGGGCGCGGGCACGAATCCCAGCGCGACCGTGCTCACCCCGGGCCCCTGCTCGAAGGTCGCGACCGCGGCGCTGCCGCGCTGTTCGGCGAGCTGCTCGCCGTCGGCCGATTCCACCGGGTCCTGGACGAATATCGCCGGCGCGGAGGAGGTTTCGGCCGCGCGGAGGGCCGGCGCGGCCGGGTAGTCCGCCGGCGTCCGGTCGGCCGGCTCGAGCGCGCTGATCTGCACGATCACATCGCCTGCGGTGCGGGCGATTCCGGACCCCGCGCGCGGGAGGTCGGCGGTGTCGGGGGGATTGACCGGGGTGACGCTGACGAACAGGTCGCCACGGGTCGGCGCGGGCAGGGCGGCCAGCGCGGCCGGATCGATGAGGGCGTGCACCGGGCGGCCGGTGCGCTCGCGCAGGATCTGGACCTCGGCCTGGCGGCGCAGGGTGGTGAGGGTGGCGGACGGGATGCCGGTGACGGCGGCGTCGGCGACGGCCAGCCGGTCCACGCTGGCGATCCCCGCGTCGCGCAGGTGGGCGCGGGTGGCCGGGCGCATTCCCGCCACCAGCAGCAGATCCCGGCGGGTCTCGAGTTCGGTCGTACAGGTGGGGCAGTGGCCGCAGGCCAGGAAGCGCCGGTCACCCCACTGGACGGGGAGCAGCTCGCCGAGCTTGGTGTCGACGATGAGGTTCAGTCGCGCCCGCCGCGCCTCGTAGACGACCGCCATGTCGGCGAGCGTGTACGTGACCGGGACGCCGTCCTCCCACACCCTTACCTGCGGCGCGGATCGGAAGCCGTTGCGCCGCAGTGCCTCCGCGGCGGCGGCCAGGCCCAGCAGGGTCGCGATCCCGCCGCGCCGGCCCGCCACCCCGGCCACGATGTAGTCGTGTCCCTCGGGGGCGTGATCGCGCACCAGGAATTCGCAGCGCGCCACGAAGTCCCCGTCGAAGACCACACCGCCCGCGACCGCCTCGGCCTCCGCCCGCAGTGCCGTCAGCGTCCGGTCGTGCGCGTCCCGCAGTCCGGCCAGTGCGCGCTCGCGCAGGTCCTCGGAGACGAGCGCGGTCGTGGCGAGGGCGTCGGCCGCGGGCTCGGATACGCGGATGCGGGTGACGCCCGGCCCGTATCGGTCGCGTAGGTCGGCGAGGCGGTGTTCGACGGCCGGGTCGGGGGTGCGCGTGAGCGTGCCGGGCGACGGGAACTCGACCGGCGTCACCAGTCCCAGTTCGGCGTCGAGCGCGCGCAGCAGCGCGAACTCACAACGCGCCGCCGCCACCAGGTCTCCGGTGCTGCACACGACACGATCACCGAACAGCATCAATCGCGGCCCTCCTGTGCCTCTCCTCCGCCGACACCCGCACCCGGCCGGGGTCTCGTCGTCACATGGCCGAGTCGGGCCATAGCGTAATGACTACGGGCGGTGTGATGTGCTGCCAGGTGCGGCCCGCGCACCGGTCCGGACCCGCCATGACCCGCCCACGTCAGCACGCGTTTGCGGGCGATGTTGGGAGACAACGCGACTCGCGCGCCCCGCAGCCGCCGACAGCGGCTCGAGGCCCGGTCGGACACCAGAAATCGGATCGCCATTCCGGCGTGTCGCCCCGCGGACCGCCGGGCGGCGCGTCGCTGTCCGGCAGGTTCGCTCGTTACTCGCCAGTCGCTTGTTTCGAGCGGCCCCGCAACCCGTGCGCGTCTGTCACAATCTGCCGATGCTCTACCTAGCGGGCGCTCGCGGCCGCCTTCACTACCGCCGATGGCAGCTCGATGACGCACAGGCCGTCCTGGCGTTCTTACCCGGAATCGGCCAGCACAGCGCGCACTACCACCGATTCGCGCGGGCGCTGGCCGCCCGCGGCATCGAACTCTGGGCCCTGGACACCTCCGGGCACGGACTCAGCGAAGGAGATCCCGAAAGGCCGGGCACGATCCACGAGCTGGCCGCCGACGCCCGGCTGTTCCTGGACCAGGTGCACGCGCACGCGACTTCGACCCCGTTCCTGATGGGTCACTCCCTGGGCGCGGCCACCACGCTGGCCGTGCTGCGCGACGCGCAGCCGGGCGACTTCGCCGGACTGGTGCTGTGCGGGACGCCCAAGGCGGTGCTGGAGGGCAGGTCCCCGAAGTCCGCCCGCGGTGCCGAATCCGCGAATCATGCTCGCGCCCAGGGCGGTTCCCGCTCGCGTGCCGCACTGGCGACCGAGCAGGAGTCGGACTGGCCGGGACCGCGGCTGCCCGCGGGCCTGCCGGTGCTGATCGTGCACGGCGCGGACGATCGCCGGGCGCCGGTGGAACCGGTGCGGGAGTGGTCGGCCCAGGTCGGCGCGCGTTTCCACACCTACCCCGATGCCGGTCACGACCTGCTGCACGAGCCCGCGCACGCCGAGGTCACCGCGGAGATCGTCGAATTCGTGCACGCCCGCTCGCTGGTCTGAAGGATTACGGTGAGGGCGTGCCCCTCTACGAATTCGAAGGCAAGCGCCCGACGGTCGATCCGACCGCGTTCATCGCGCCCACCGCGACCCTGATCGGCGATGTGCGCGTCGAGGCGGGCGCCTCGGTCTGGTACGGCGCGGTGCTGCGTGCGGACCTGGCGCCCATCATCATTCGGGAACGCGCGAACGTGCAGGACAACGCCGTGATCCACGTGCCGCAGGACGTCACGGTGGAGATCGGCGCGGGTTCGACGATCGCGCACTCGGTGGTGTTCCACGGCGCGACGCTGGGCGCGGAATCGATTGTGGGCAACGGCAGTACGGTCCTGGACATGGCCAAGATCGGCAGCGGCGTCATGATCGCCGCGCACTCGCTGGTCGGCCCGGGGCAGGAGATTCCCGACGGCGTGCTGGCCGCCGGCTCACCCGCCCAGATCAAGAAGCCGCTCGCGGGCACCCCGGCCGAACTGTGGGTCAAGACCAATCCGAGCTTCTACGCCGACCTCGCGCAGCGACACCGCACGGGCATCACCGAGGTTCATTGATCCGCATCCCGGGAAGCGGTGGGGCGCAACAGCTTCACCACTTCCGCATCGGTGAGCTGATGGAAGTCCCGGTAGGCCCCGCCCACCCCGCCGAGGGCCCGCGGCACCAGCGGGCACACCACCTCGTCGGCGATCTCCTGGATCCGGTGCAGCGCTTCGACCGAGGACACCGGCACCGCCACCACCACCCGGCGCGGCTCGTGCAGCCCGGCGATCTCACAGGCGGCGGCAACGGTCGCGCCGGTCGCCATGCCGTCGTCCACGATCACCACGGTCCGGTCCTTCAGATCGATCGGCGGCCCGGCCCGCAGTATCCCGCGGCGGCGCTCCAGCTCGGCCCGCTCGACGCTCTCGATGTCCGCCAGCTGATCGGGCGTCACCCCGGTATGCCGCACCACGTCGTAGTTCAGCACCCGGACGTCGTCCTCCCCGATGGCCCCCATGGCCAGTTCCGGCTGCCACGGCACCCCGAGCTTGCGCACCAGCAGCACATCGAGGTCGCCGCCGATCACGTCGCGCACCGCCACGGCCACCGGCACCCCGCCCCGGGGCAGCCCCAGCACCAGCGGATCCGCCGCGCGCAGGTGCCCCAGCACCCCACCCAGCGCGCGTCCGGCGGCCGCCCGATCCGGATAGATCATCGCTCTGTCCATTTTGCCCCTCCGCTCCGCTCCGGGGCAGGGTTCTGGGTGGCTCTACTCTCCGCGGATCGTGTAGCGGCGTAATGCCAGGCTCGGATTCGTGGTGCGGACCTCGGTGAGGTGGCGCAGGTCGATGTGGGCGGTGGCGATGCCCGGCTGGTCGCCGAGTTCGGCCAGCACCGCGCCGGTGGGGGAGACGATCATGGAGGCGCCGGATCCGCGCGGGGCGGCCTGGTCGGCGGCGGCGACGTACATGGTGTTCTCGATGGCCCGGGCGCGCAGCAGCGTGGTCCACTGGTCGACCTTGCCGGGACCGGGAATCCACTGGGCGGGCAGCAGCAGCACGTGCGCGCCGGCGGCGGCCAACCGGCGAATTCCTTCGGGGAAGCGCAGATCGAAGCAGGTCTGCAGCCCGAACACCACGCCGTCCACGGTGAAGGTCGGGGACTGGTCCAAGGGCCCGGGGATGAGCAGATCGGATTCGCGCGATCCGAAAGCGTCGTACAGATGCACCTTCCGGTAGACGGCCGCGAATTCGGCGTCGGGCGAGGCGGCGACCAGGGTGTTGTAGACGTGCCCGGCGGGCTGGTCCGGGCCCCCGGACTCGACCACGCCGGCGACCACGTGCACCCCGAATTCGGCTGCGATACCGCGCAATCCGGTGACGAACGGTCCGGTGAGCGGTTCCGCGGCGGCCAGCACCCGATCGTCGAGGCGCTTGGTGGCGAACATCGAATACTCGGGCGCCACCACCACCTTCGCTCCGAGTTCGCTGGCGGCCTTGACCTCCGCGCGCAGAGCGGTGAGATTGGCCACGGTGTCGGTGTAGGGATCGAACTGCACCACCGCCACATCCACCGACCCGGCCGGTTCGGTCACGACGGGCCGCTCCGCCGCGGCGGCCGTTTCGTGCACGGCCGTCACCACTGCTCCCGAGCTGCCCGCATCGGCGGTGGCCAGGGTTCCGGTGACGTAGTTGCGAGCGGGAGCGGGTTCGGGATTTCCGAGTCCGGACACGGAACTCGAGGGCGTCGGGGCGGCGGGCGCGGGCGGGTTGTCCGGTTGCACGACTCCCAGGGTATTCACCCGATGGTCAAGCCCGCAGCTAGCAGGCAGTAAAATCCGTGGCAATGAGTACCTCACCGGCCGACAGCGTTCCCACTGACGACGAGAGGGACGTTTCCGGCCCGTCCTTCGCTGATTTGGGTATCGATGACCGCATCCTGCGGGCCATCGCCGATGTCGGCTACGAATCGCCGTCGCCCATCCAGGCGGCGACGATTCCGCCGTTGCTCGACGGCGCGGACGTGGTGGGCCTGGCCCAGACCGGTACCGGCAAGACCGCGGCCTTCGCCATCCCGATCCTCATGGGCATCGAGATGACCGGCAAGGCCCCGAAGGCGCTGGTGCTGGCCCCGACCCGGGAGCTGGCCATCCAGGTCGCCGAGGCGTTCGGCCGCTACGCGGTGCACATGCCCGGCCTGCACGTGCTGCCCATCTACGGCGGTCAGAACTACGCGGTGCAGCTGTCCGGTCTGAAGCGCGGTGCGCAGGTGGTCGTCGGCACGCCGGGCCGCGTCATCGATCACCTCGAGCGTGGCACCCTGGACCTGTCGCAGCTGCAGTACCTGGTGCTCGACGAGGCCGACGAGATGCTCAAGATGGGCTTCCAGGACGATGTCGAGCGCATCCTCGCCGACACGCCCGACGAGAAGCAGGTCGCGCTGTTCTCCGCGACCATGCCGTCGGCCATCCGCAAGATCTCCAAGCAGTACCTGAAGAACCCGACCGAGATCACGGTCAAGACCAAGACGTCGACGAACACCAACATCACCCAGCGCTGGGTGCTGGTGTCGTATCAGCGCAAGCTGGACGCGCTGACCCGCATCCTCGAGGTCGAGTCCTTCGAGGCCATGATCATCTTCGTGCGCACCAAGCAGGCCACCGAGGAGCTGGCCGAAAAGCTGCGCGCGCGTGGGTATTCCGCGGCCGCCATCAACGGCGACATCGCGCAGGCACAGCGTGAGCGCACCATCGGCCAGCTCAAGTCGGGTGTGCTCGACATCCTGGTCGCCACCGACGTGGCCGCGCGCGGCCTGGACGTGGAACGCATCTCGCACGTCGTCAACTACGACATCCCGCACGACACCGAGTCCTACGTGCACCGCATCGGCCGCACCGGCCGCGCGGGCCGCTCCGGTGACGCGCTGCTGTTCGTGGCCCCGCGCGAGCGCCGGCTGCTCGACGCCATCGAGCGCGCCACCCGCCAGCAGGTCACCGAGATGCAGCTGCCCAGCGTCGAGGACGTCAACGCCCAGCGTGTGCAGAAGTTCGGCGACACCATCACCGAGAATCTGACCTCGGTCAATCTGCCGTTGTTCCGCAAGCTGATCGAGGACTACGAGCGCGAGCACAATATCCCGCTGGTGGATATCGCCGCGGCGCTGGCGGTGGGCGGCCACGACGGCGACAACTTCTTCATGGAGCCCGATCCGGAGCCGACGGCGCGCGAGCGCCGCGAACGCGCCCCGCGTTCCTTCGACGACCGTGACCGCGGTCCCCGCGAGCGTCGCGAGCCGAGTGGCCCGTCCCGGCATCGCCAGACCGGCGCGGAGCTTGTCACCTACCGCATCTCGGTCGGCAAGCGCCACAAGGTCGCCCCCGGCGCGATCGTGGGCGCCATCGCCAATGAGGGTGGCCTGCGCCGCAGCGACTTCGGCCACATCAGCATCCGTCCGGACCACTCGCTGGTGGAGCTGCCGGCCGACCTGTCCAAGGAAACTCTGAATGCATTGAGCCGTACCCGGATCAGCGGTCAGCTCATCGATCTCCAGCTGGACCAGGGCCCGCCCGGAGGGCGCTCCATGAGCCGCGCCCCGCGCCGCGAGGGCAAGCGCCCGGACGCCCGGCGCAAGCCGCGGTTCTGAGCCCGCCGCTCGAAACGATCAACGCCCGCATCCGGAAGGGATGCGGGCGTTGCGTTTTCGAGGGTGCGGCGTTGCCGTAGGTCAGTTCGTTCCGGGTGCGCCCGCGGCGGGGGCGGCGTCGGGAGCCTGCGCCGGGGTCGCCGGGGCGGCCGAGGTGGTCGGGGCCGAGGCGTCCGGGGTGGCGGGGGCGGCAGGCTGGGCGGGCGGGGTGTCGGACACGGTGAACAGGCCGACGGTCGGCAGCACCACGCAGCGCGCGCCCGGGTAGTCGATGGTGCCCCACAGTGAGGCGACGACGGTGCCCGCGCCGGCGTCGACGGTCTTCGACAGCGAGGGCAGGTTGTACTCGGTCTGGTCGTCCAGGGCGGTGATGCCGCTGCGGCCGTTGTTCACATTGAGCCAGGCCACGTTCAGACCGGAGGTGGTCGGAAAACCGTTCTGCTGCGCCATGACCTGGAAGCTGACATTGCCCGGCGGCAGCGACACCGAGGTGTTGGGACCGGTGACGCCGGTGACGGCCATCGCCGAGGTCAGGCTGAACGGCATATTGAAGCCGCAGCCGAGGGTGGGCGCCAGGTACGAGAACGGCGTGAACTGAACGTTTTCCAGCTTCGCGGCGGCGATCAGCTGGGCCGATCGGGCGATGTCGGCGACCGCCGCTCGGCCGTCGGCATTGTCGCCGACGGCCTGGGTGAGCTGGTCGATGCCGGTTTCGACGGGCGTCTTCGGCTGGTCGGCGGTGGCCGCGCTGGTCGCGCCGACGGTGGCCGCGGCCGTGAGGGCGGCGACCGCCAGGGCGCGCCGGGACAGAGTCCAACCGTTCACTCGTGCTGCTCCTGCGTCGATATTCTCGCCGAGCCACAACAGCCCGACGTCCCGGAATTCGGGTATCGGATTCCTGGGCAACCTACCAGCTCGGCTCGAGAGCCGGGATGCCGAGTCGCTGCGAGCCGAGCGCCCGGGCCGTCCGGTCGGTGTGATCCGGGTGACAATCAGACCATTACCGGGGGGTAAGTTTGATGGCGACATCACAGCGACGCTCCTCGGGAGAAGCAATGAAGCTGGCCCTATCACCCGATGAGGTGAAATTCCGGGACGACCTGCGCGAGGTCTACCGGACCAAGATCCCGGCGGAGATCCGTGACCGCATGAAATACGGTCACGAGCTCTCTCGCGATGACATTGTCACCAGCCACCGCATCCTCAACGAGAACGGCCTGGCCGTGCCCAAGTGGCCGGTGCAGTGGGGCGGCCGCGACTGGTCGCCCATGCAGCTGCACATCTGGGAGGACGAGATGCAGCTGGCCTCGGTGCCGGAGCCGCTCACCTTCAACGCCCAGATGATCGGCCCGGTCATCGCCCAGTTCGGGTCCGAGGAGCTCAAGCAGCGCTTCCTGCCGGCCACCGCCAATCTCGACATCTGGTGGTGCCAGGGCTTTTCCGAGCCCGACGCGGGCTCGGACCTGGCGGCGGTGCGCACCACCGCGGTGCGCGACGGCGACTCCTACATCGTCAACGGCCAGAAGATCTGGACCACCCTGGCCCAGTACGCCGACTGGATCTTCTGCCTGGTGCGTACCGACCCGACCGTCAAGAAGCAGGCCGGCATCTCGATGCTGCTCTTCGACGTCAAGACCCCCGGCGTGACCATCCGGCCGATCAAGCTCATCGACGGCCACCACGAGGTCAACGAGGTCTTCTTCGAGAACGTCCGGGTGCCCGCCGATCAGCTGGTCGGCGAGGAGAACATGGGCTGGACCTACGCCAAGTTCCTGCTCGGCAACGAGCGCACCGGCATCACCGGTGTGGGCCGCACCAAGGTGAAGCTGGGCGTCGCGAAAGAGTATGCGGCGCAGATCCGTTCGGGCAGCGGCACGCTGCTCGAGGACCCGGCGTTCGCCGCGCGCGTGGCCGAGATCGAGAACGAGCTGCTGGCGCTGGAGCTCACGCTCATGCGCGTGGTCTCCAATTCCAATGACGGCAAGCCGAATCCGGCCTCCTCGGTGCTGAAGCTGCGCGGTTCGGAGCTGCAGCAGGCCGCCACCGAGCTGCTGCTGGACGTCGCCGGGCCGGACGCGCTGCCGGTGAACGCCGGGGACATCGCCTCGCCCGGCTGGGCACAGCGCAGCGGTCCCGGCTATCTCAACTTCCGCAAGACCACCATCTACGGAGGCTCCAGCGAGGTGCAGCGCACCATCATCGCCTCCACCATTCTCGGATTGTGAGCCGCCGCCATGGATTTCGAACTCACCGATGAACAGGTCATGCTGCGGGACACGGTCCGGGATCTGCTGGGCCGCGCCTACGACCCGGAGACCCGCCTGAAGGTCACCGACACCGACCTCGGCTGGAACCGTGACGTCTGGCGGCAGCTCGCCGAATTGGGCGTCCTCGGACTGGCTTTCGACGAGGAGGACGGCGGCGTGGGCGCCGGGCCGGTGGAGACCATGGTGGTCATGGAGGAGATCGGCCGCCGCAATGCGCCCGAACCCTTCCTCGACGCCGTGCTCGTGCCCGGCGGGCTGGTGGCCCGCGCCGGCACCGCCGACCAGCGGCAGCGCGTGCTGCCAGCGCTCGCCGGCGGCGAGACCCTGCTGGCCTTCGCGCACCAGGAGCCCGGCACCCGATGGCCCGCAACCGAACTGGTCACCACCGCGGTCCGCGACGGTGACGGCTATCGGATCACCGGCGTCAAGAACCCCGTCCCGCACGGTGACTGCGCCGATCAGCTGGTGGTCAGCGCCGCCCTTCCCGGCGGCGGCATCGGCCTGTTCCTGATCGCGGCCGACGCCGAGGGCGTCACCAGCACCCCCTACCGCACCTTCGACGAGCGCCGCGGTGCGCAGCTCGAATTCGCTTCCGCCGCAGCCGAGCTCCTCGGCGACGGCGGTGACGCGCAGCCGGTGGTGGACGCGGTGGAGGTGGCGGCGCAGGCGAGCCTGTGCGCCGAATCCCTCGGTGCGATGGAGGAGGCCCTGCGGCTGACCGCCGAATACCTGAGGACGCGTAAGCAGTTCGGCGTCACGCTGTCCAAGTTCCAGACCCTGACCCAGCGGGCCGCCAATATGTATGTGTCCCTGGAACTCGCGCGCAGCATGAGCCTGTACGCCACGGCCGCCGTCGCCGACGGTTCCGCCGACCGGGTGGCGGTGTCGCGCGCCCGGCTGCAGGTCGGTCGCTCCGCCCGCCACATCGGGCAGGAGTCCATCCAGATGCACGGCGGTATCGGCATCACGACCGAATACCCGGTCAGTCACTACGTTGCCCGTCTCACCGCCATCGCCCGCACCCTGGGCGGCGACCTGGAACACCTGCGCGTTCTCGCCGATCGCGTGGGCGACTACACCCTCGTGGAGTTCTGACCCGCACCACCGAGGCCGCGCCCCGCTCCAGCCGGAGCGGGTGCGTTGGCCGACGCAGAATTCACTGGTGCACAGTGGATCTCGGCATGCTCCTGCTCTCGGTGGTGCCGAGGGCCGGGTACACCAGCTCGGTGACCGGAAGGGCGCTCCGGTCGAAGACGGCGACTGGTGAGCTCGGTGGGGGACCGGCCGCGCTACCCGTCGGAGTTGTCCGAGGCCGGGTGATCCGTCGTCGGGAGGGCGGTCGGCGGCACCGTGGTGACCGGGAGTTCGGTTGTGGCGCGCGGGCTTTCGGTGGTGGCCGGGCGCGTGGTGGTGGCGCGCGACGGCGTGGAGCGGATGCTCGCACTCGGGTCCGCGGCCGGATCGTCGGGGGTTCCGGTGATGGTGGAGATCGGCGCGCGCCGGGAGGGCTGGTCGGCGGCCACCCGCCAGGTGGGGGACGGCGGGATGACGACGGCGGGCGTGGTGCTCGCGCTGCTGTTCGTCGAAGTCACCGGCGCCGCTTGCAGATCGGCGTTCAGCGGCGGCGGCGCGACGTAGGTGTCGTTGTGCCCGAGGCCGCAGGCGCCCAGGAGAATGAGCCCGGCCGACACCGCGCCGACTGCCGCGGCGGCACCCGCCACGGGCTTGGGCAGGTGACGCAGCGGGGTGAGGCCGCGCTCGTCCGCGCCGGCGTTGCTGCCGTCCATTGGTGGCACTCCTGATTCGTGTCGAGTGGGCTCACCCTAACGGAGGCCGCAGGGCGGGGCCAGGCGGGTGGTCGCTTCGATAACCGGACGGCGCAAGCGATTCCGTAGGCCTCGGAAATATCTCAAACAGCCATGATTCAGATATCGAATTAGTAAACTCACCGCGTTTTGGGCACGTGTCGTATGGACTTTCCGTTGCAGAGCCGTAATGTGTGTCCAAAGTTACACGTGAGACGCTCGAAATTTGCCGAGGGGCGCGCCGAAGAATCGCGAGACCCGGCGGGCGTCATCGAGGAGTGGATGATGGGTGCATTCTCGGCATCTCCGCTGCGCGCATCGGCGCGTGCAGGAGAACCTGCGGCCCCCGGGCTGCGGATGTCGGCAATCCTGGCCCGCGCCGTCGCCTGGCTGATCTTCCTGGGTGGGCTTACCGGCGCGGTACTCGGCATTGCCGGGCTACGCGTCGAAATCACCGTCGCCGGACTGATTCTCGCCTGCACCGCGGGTTTGGTGTTGCTCAAACTTCGGGCCGACGCGCACGCTGGCTAATCTTCCGCGAATTAGGCATTTGCGGCAATTACCCATTCGAATGCTTCGGCTTCGGATCGTGCGCCCTCAATCGTCCGAGATCGGTTGGGCTCACCGAGTTCCGTCAGCAACTCCTCGGAAATCCCCACCAGATCCGACAATACGGACGGGGTGAACCATTCCGGACGGGTAGCGAACAGCAGATCCTCGCTCGAGGTGTTGCCGGAGGCGCCCGGCGCGAACGGGCACCCGCCCAGCCCACCCAGCGAACCGTCCACCACGGCCGCGCCGGCGCCCAGGGCCGCCAGGGAATTCGCGACGCCCATGCCCCAGGTGTCGTGACCGTGAAAAACGATGCGGTGCTGCGGCGCTCCCCAGCGCCCGGTCGCCGCCACCGCGCCGATGAGCGCGCGGACCTGACCCGGATGCGCCTGGCCGAGAGTATCGGCCACCACGATGTCCGCCGACCCCTCGGTGCGCGGATCCGTGGCGATGGCCAAGACCCGCGCGGGATCCACGGGCCCGTCGAACGGGCAGGTGAAAGCCGTTGCGAGGCAGAGCTGAATGCGCCCGCCCGCCTCCGCGGCGAGCCGCACCGCCTCCGGCATGGCGGCCAGGCTGTCCTCGGTGGTGCGGCCGATATTGGCCTTGTTGTGCGCATCCGACACCGAGAAGCAGTACTGGAAATTGCGCACGCCGGCCTCCGCGGCCCGCGCCACGTGCCGGGGTGTGGCCACCCAGACCCAGCAGCGTTCCAGTTCCGCGGGCGTGAGCTGGGCGACCAGCTCGAGGGTATTGGCCATGGGCGGCACCAGATCCGGGCGCGCCATGGATCCGATCTCCAGCTCGGGCACGCCCAGCGCCAGCAGCTGCCGCGCGATCTGGACCTTGCGCTCGGTGGGCAGCACTTTCCCGGTGAGCTGCAGGCCGTCGCGCAGCGTGACATCGCGCAGGGTCATGAGTTCGCCTCCAGGGCATCGATATCGGCGTCGGTCAGGCCGAGCAGGCCGGTGAGCACCTCGCGGGTGTGCTCACCGAGGTCCGGGCCGACATTGCGGATGGGCAGCGATCGGCCGCCGATCACCGGGACGATGCCCGGGAAGCCGACCTCCTTGGGCTCGGGCTCGCCCACGTCCACCCGGAAGGGCTGGATCATATTGCGCGCCCGGTACTGCTCGTCGGAGACGATGTCGGCGGCGGTGTAGATCGGCCCGCACGGAATCGCGGCCGCCTCCAGCACCCGCAGCGCCTCCTCGCGGGTGCGCACCCGCGTCCACTCGGCGATCGAGGCGTCGAGCCGCTCGCGGTGGCGCCAGCGTCCGGCATTGTCCTGCAGCTCCGGATCGGCGGCGAGGTCCGGACGGTCGATGACCTGCATGTACCGCTGGAAGATGGCGTCGCCATTGCCGCCGATGATGATGCTGGTGCCGTCGCTGCACGGATAGGCATTGCTGGGCGCGATGCCCTCCATGCGCCCGCCGACGCGTTCGCGATTGATGCCGTAGGCCAGGTAGTCGGGCACCAGGGATTCCATGACCGACAGAATGGATTCGTTGAGGGCCACGTCGATCACGCGCTGCTCCAAGGGAACCCGCTGCACCCGCTCGCGCTGGAACAGCGCCATCACGGTGCCGAACGCGGCGTAGATCCCGGCAATGGAATCGCCGATGGACACGCCGACCCGCACCGGCGGCCGGTCCGGATCGCCCACGAGTTCGCGCAACCCGCCGACTGCCTCGGCCACCGCCGCGAAGCCCGGCCGCTGCGCGAGCGGACCGGTCTGGCCGTACGCGGAGATGCGGGTGATGACCAGATTCGGATTGGCCTCGTTGAGCGCCTCGGGCCCGAGCCCCCACTTCTCGAGCATCCCGGGCCGGAAGTTCTCCAGCAGCACATCGCACTGCTCGATCAGATCCAGCACGATCCTGCGTCCGGCCTCGGTGCGCAGATCCAGCGTGATGGACTTCTTGTTCCGGTTGACCGTCCGGTACAGCATCGAGGTATCGCCGCCGTAGAGCCGCCAATTCCTCAGCTCATCACCGGTTTTCGGCCGCTCCACCTTGATCACCTCGGCCCCGAAGTCCCCGAGGATCCGCCCGGCCGTCGGCGCGGCCACGTAGTTGCCCAGTTCCAGAACCCGAACGCCGTCGAGCGGCCGAATATCCATGCTCACAGTCTGCACGATGGGCGGTCCCCGAAAACGGCGAAGCCGGTGCGACGGTCGAGAGGACAGTTGCACCGGCGTGCCGATCGCGGAACCTACAACGACTCCACGAAAGTTCGGACCACCCTGTCGGTTCGCGGCCCGTCTCGTTCTGGACTGCGGCTTGATAGACCTCCGCCTCGGAGCGGGGGAGCGAAGCGGAGGAGGGACCAACGAGACCTTCAGGGCCGCGAACCCGCCCGGAGCGAAGCCGAGGGCAAATCAAACGCAGCTTCAGGCGGCGCGGGGTGGGACCTCCTCGATGATCGAGTAGTGCTCGGCATTACCGGTGATGATGGTGCTGGTTTCTCCGTTCACGCCGACCGGGACGTCGCCCGCCAGGGTGATGCGGGTGAGGCGGCGGGGCTGGCCGTCGTAGTCGTCGATGGCGTAGTGCTGGGTGGCGCGGTTGTCCCAGATCGCCACATCGCCGAGCTGCCAGTTCCAGCGCGTGGTGTTCTCCAACCGGGTGACGCGGTTCTGCAGCAGCTGGAACAGGGCCTGCGATTCGGCGGCGGAGAAGCCGACGAAGTTCTTCACGAAATGCCCGAGCAGCAGCGCGCGTTCGCCGGTGACGGGGTGCACGCGCACCACCGGGTGCTCGGTCTCGTAGTAGGTGGACTCGAATTCCTCGCGGTAGGCCTTGATATTGGCCGTCACCTGCGCGTTCTCGCCGCGCGCGACCTCGGTGCGGTCGGCGGCGTAGTCGTAGGCATTGGTGTGACGGGCGCGCAGGTTCTCGACGAGGGCCCGCAGTGGCGCGGGCAGCGAGTCGTAGGCCGCCACGGTCGACGCCCAGGTGGTGGAGCCGCCATAGGGCGGCAGGTGCACCGCGCGCAGGATGGACGCCTTGGGAATCCGGTCCACGAAGGTGACGTCGGTGTGCCAGCTGTTGGCGCGGCCGTACTCGGAGTCGATGGGCAGCGTCTTGACGCCCTTGGAGGTGACGGTCGGGTGCGGGGTGGTCGGCGCGCCCAGCAGCTGCGCGAACTCGTACTGCCCGTCCTCGGTCAGGTGCTCCTGCCCGCGGAAGAAGATGACCTTGTGCTTGTGCAGCGCGTCCTGGATGGCCTGCACGGTCACCGAATCCAGATCGCCGCCCAGTCGCACGCCGTCGATGCGCGCGCCGATCTTGCTGCCCAGCTGCACGACAGTGAGGTTGGATGTTGCGTAATCGACGGACATGCAATGCCTTTCGCCCGATGGAGTCCGGCCCGGATTCGAGCCGTGACCAGCACACCATCGCGGCCTCCGGTGAAACAGGTTCAGGATCAGCCGGATCGAAAGGCTCGTGAGCGAACGCCCGGCGCTACCCGAGGTGTTCGGGCAGAACTACCCGAGGTGTTCGCGGAGATAGGCCAGATCGTCGGCGACACCGTCGGCCGGGGTCTCCAGGATCACCGGCGCTCCGGCCGTGCGGCACACCTCGGCCAGCAACTGCGGGTCGATGGTCCCGTCGGCGAAGTTGGCGTGCCGGTCCGCGCCCGAATCGAAGGCGTCCCGCGAAGAGTTCAGGTGCACCAGGTCGATGCGCCCGGTGATCCCCTTGATCCGCTCCACGATCCCGACCAGTTCCTCACCGCCCGCCCAAGCGTGGCAGGTGTCGAGACAGAACCCGGCCCCGAAGTCGCCGACCGCGTCCCACAGCCGCCCGATATCGTCGAAATACCGTGCCATGGCGTGATTTCCGCCGGCCGTGTTCTCGATGAGGATGGGCACCGCGAATCCGCCCTTGTCCTGCTGCCGCTCGAACAGCTTGCGCCAGTTGACGAATCCCTCGGCCATCTCCTCGTCGGAGCGCACGTGGCCGCCGTGCACGACCAACCCGAAGGCGCCCAGCTCGGCGGCGGCCTTGGCCTGCTGCGCCACCGCGTTGCGCGAGGGCATGCGCAGCCGGTTGTTCAGGCTGGCCACGTTGATCTGATAGGAGGAGTGCACCACCAGGTCGATATCGCTGGCCTTGATCTCCTCGGCCCGCGGGTGGGGTTGGGGCTTGTCCCAGCTCTGCGGATCCACCACGAACATCTGGATGACGTCGGCCCCGAGCTTCTCGCCGAAGCCGATCGGGTCGCTGTCCATTCGGACGTGAGCTCCAATGCGCATGCGGCCAGCGTATCCCCGACCCCCGACAGCGCAGACGGGGTCACCAGCGGCGATAAGCAAACGTTGAGTGTTGCGTTAGCGGACTGCGCGTAGATAGTTCGGTAGGCCGCGAATCGGCTACAGTTTCGGTGTTTTCGGATCGGCCCGAACGATCACGCCGATCGTCTGTGGTACCTCGCGCGCTGGTGGGTCCCGGCACGTGGAATGGGAAGTGGGAGATCGTCATGCTGTCCAACGGTGACGTTTTTGCTGGGTATGTCATCGAACGGCAGCTCGGCCGGGGTGGCATGGGTTCGGTGTACCTGGCCAAGCATCCGCGGCTGCCGCGAATGACGGCGCTCAAGCTGCTGAATCGGGAGATGGTCTTCGACAAGGAGGTCCGCGCCCGCTTCGAGCGCGAGGCCGACCTGGTCGCGCAACTGGACCACCACAATATTGTCACCGTCTACGACCGCGGGCTCGAGGACGGCCAGCTGTGGATCTCCATGCAGTACATCGACGGCATCGACGCCGCCAGCGTGAATCCGCAGACGCTGCCGCCCGAGCGGGCCGTGCAGATCGTCGCCGAGATGGCCGACGCCCTGGATTACGCGCACCGCAACGAGGTGCTGCACCGGGATGTGAAGCCCGCCAATATCCTGCTGGCCCGCTCGACCGGCGGTAAGGGCGAGCGGGTGTACCTGACCGACTTCGGCATCGCGCGGCTGCGCGACGACAGCGGTCACCTGACCCAGACCGGGACGTTCACCGCGACCCTGGCCTACGCCTCGCCCGAGCAGCTGACCGGCTCCGCGCTGGACGGCCGCTCCGACCAGTACTCGCTGGCCTGCACGCTGTTCTGGCTGTTCACCGGGTCCGGTCCGTTCTCGGCGACCAATCCGGCGGCCGTCATCCAGGGGCATCTGCAGAATCCGCCGCCGCCGCTGGGCAGCGCACGCGCCGGACTGCCGCCGAGCCTGGACATGGTGATCGCCAAGGCCATGGCCAAGCGTCCCGAGGATCGTTTCCCCAGCTGCAGCGACTTCGCGGCGGCCGCCCGTCGCGCCCTGGCCAATCCGAGCGCGCCGGCCATTCCGCTGGTGCAGCGCACGTCGCCGCCGATGCCGGTCATGCCGTACACCGGCGGGCCGAGCCCGGTGGCGCCGTCCCCGACCGGGGGCGCCATGCCGACCGGTATGCCCATGTATACGGGTGGTGCCATGCCGACCGGCAATCCGATGACCGGAGGCTCGTACTCGACCGGGGTGCCGATGACCGGTGCGCCCATGCCGACCGCGGGCACACGCCCGCAGACCGCGCCGCCGTCCGCGGCGGTGCCGTATCCGGCTCCGACACAGGTCAATCCGGCTCCGCCCAAGCCGGTCGCCGGTAACTACACCGGGCGCGGGACCAATCAGTACACCCAGCCGCCGTCCTACACCTATCCGAGCCCGGGGCAGCCGCAGCGTCCGCCGGTCGCGCCGGTGGGGGCGCATCGGCCGGCGACGCCGGCGAAGTCGAACACCGGGCTCATCATCGGCATCGTGCTGGCGGTGGTGGTGCTGCTCATCGTGGTGGTCGCGGTGATCGCGGCGGCGGGCAGCAAGGCCGGTGGCAGCAAGGCCGGTGGCGGGCCGGACAGTGTGGTGAACACCTCGGCGGGCGCGGCGCCCGGGGGCGCCCAGCAGATCGACTGGTCGGTCGCGGCCAAGCAGTTCCCGAAGCTGCTGCCCGCCGTCAAGACCGGCGGCAAGGGTTACAACGGCGCGACCTGCTGGGTGGCCGACTCGCCGGTCTCCTCCGACGCCTCCGACGGCACCCCGGACTTCGGCGACTGGAAGGTGCAGTGGCGCTGCTACGGCGGCAGCAACAACAACGACCCCTTCTACCGCATCTTCGCCTACGACTCGGCCGCCACCGTGCAGACCGTTCTGAGCGGTCTGACCCCGGACACCAAGTCGCAGGACGCGAACGGCGGCAAGACCTACACCAACTACCAGCTCACCGACGACAGCCACCCGCGCCTGGTGACCGCCTTCACCGGCGACAACAACCGCGCCCAGTACCTCATGTACACCGACGGCCTCACCGGCAGCCTCGATCCGGTCCTGAAGTGGTGGAAGAACGCCCCCATCAACTGACCGCTCGCTGACCTCGCATATTCGAATCCCGAAGCTGATCAGGCTAGGGTCGGCGCAGTATCTGGTTCGCGGCCCGTCTCGTTCTGGACTGCGGCTCCATTGGCCAGCGCCTTGGAGCGAGACGGGGAGCGAAGCGGAGGAGCGGAGGAGGGACGAACGAGACCCCCAGGGCCGCGAACCCGCCGGAGCGAAGCGGAGGCAAATAGATACAGAAAGGGAAGTTTGTGCTGCGCGCTGGGGAAGTGTTCGCGGGTTACGAGATCGAACGCGAACTCGGCCGTGGCGGCATGGGGTCGGTGTATCTGGCCCGGCACCCCCGTCTTCCTCGGTTGATCGCGTTGAAGCTGCTGAGCCGGGACGTGTTCGGCGATATCGAGATCCGGCGGCGGTTCGAGCGGGAGGGTGATCTCGTCGCGCGGCTGGATCACCCCAATATCGTGCCGGTCTACGACCGCGGCATCGACGACGCGCAGCCGTGGATCGCCATGCGCTACATCGACGGTCCCGACGCGTCGCAGCTGGAGGCCGCGAATCTGCCGCCGCGCCAGGCGATCCGGATCATCGCAGAGACCGCGCGTGCCCTGGATTTCGCGCATCGCCGTGGCGTGCTGCACCGGGATGTGAAGCCCGCCAACATCCTGCTCGAACGGCTGGACGGCGAGGAGCGAGTGTTCCTGGCGGACTTCGGCATTGCCCGCCTACGCGATGACGCCACCAAGCTGACCCAGACCGGCTCGTTCACCGCGACGCTGACCTATGCCTCCCCGGAGCAGCTCTCGGGTCAACCGCTGGATCCGCGCTCGGATCAGTATTCGCTGGCCTGCACGCTGTTCCGGTTGCTGACCGGGGATGTGCCGTTCGCCGCCGAGCATCCGGTGGGCATCATCCACGGTCACCTCAATCAGGCGCCGCCGCCGGTCAGCGCGCTGCGGGCCGGACTGCCGCAGGCGCTCGACGCCGTGCTGGCCCGCGCGCTCGCCAAACACCCTGAGGGACGGTTCGATTCGTGCGGCGAGTTCGCCGCGGCGGCCCAGCAGGCGCTGGAGAATCCGGCCGGGGCCACCGTGGTGGCGCACTCGCCGTTCGCTGCGCAGTCCGGCGGATCACCGGCGGCGCCAGGGCAATTCGGTCCCGCGCCGACGACCCCGTACGGTGTCGATCCGAATCCTGTTCCCGGACAGCAGCCGCCCGCGACCATGCGCTACACCGCCCAGGCGCCGGCGCCCGCCCCGCCCGCGCCGCGTCCGGCGCCGGCGCGGAAGAAGCGGTCGAAGCTGCGGGGCTGCCTGCTGGGTGCGGCGGCCGTCGTGGTGCTGCCGCTGGTGGCGGTCGGCGGGTGTCTGGCCGCGCTGGATCGGAGTGGGACCTCGCACACCCCGGCGACCACCTCCGCGGCGCCCACGCCGACCACCGACGACGAGCCGGCCCCGACCGAGACCACCGATCCCGCCGCCGGTATCCCGGAGCATTCCGGCACCGACGCGCAGGTGCTCAGCCAGCGCTTCCCGCAGATGCTGCCGCAGTCCGACCCGAACGCCGACTCGAACTCCGGCACCGGCTACCAGGGCGCGGCCTGCGCGACCTACCAGCACTCCGCGCCCCCGCCCGACACCGGATCCGGCGATCCGGACCTGGGCAACTGGGCGGTGACCTGGAACTGTGCGGGCGGCGTCGGCCACCCGAGCTACCGCTTCGTCATGTACCGGTCGGCCGCCGACGCCGAGGAGGCCCTGAACACGCTGTCCGGGTTCTCCCGGTCCGACGTCAAGGTGCGCGGCAACCTGTACACGAACTACCAGCTCAGCGACAGCGCCCTGCTGCGTCCGCGCCTGGTGACGGAGTTCCACTCCCAGGACGGCAAGCACGCTTTCCTGATGTACAGCACCGGTTTCCTCGCCACCGACGACCAGCTGCTGGATTGGTGGCGGTCCGCCCCCATCAATTGAGGGCTGTTCGACGCGGGTGTTCGTGTGGAGTCTGTGAGGACATCGGCATCGGGGACATCCCGGATGGCGTCCATCTCACAACCTAGACACACTGGACAGCATGACTTCGAACGTCTCGGAATCCGCCACGCTCGCGCAGAGCACGGCCGCGGTCGCCGCCCGAGCGACCGATCTTGTGAAGATCTACGGATCGGGCGACACACAGGTACGTGCACTGGACGGGGTGACGGCCGAGTTCGCGAAGGGCGAGTTCACCGCCATCATGGGGCCCTCGGGCTCGGGCAAGTCGACCCTCATGCACTGCCTGGCCGGTCTCGACGCCGCCACCGCCGGCACGGTCCACATCGGTGACACCGATCTGACCAAGCTCTCGGACAAGCAGATGACCACGCTGCGCCGCGACCGCATCGGCTTCGTCTTCCAGGCGTTCAACCTGGTCCCCACGCTGACCGCGCTGGAGAACATCACGCTGCCGCTGGACATCGCGAACCGCAAGACCGACGAGGAGTGGCTGGCGACGGTGATCAAGCGGCTGGGCCTGGGCGATCGGCTCACCCACCGGCCCGCCGAGCTGTCGGGCGGTCAGCAGCAGCGCGTGGCCTGTGCTCGCGCGCTGGCCGGCAAGCCGGACATCATCTTCGGTGACGAGCCGACCGGCAATCTGGACTCGCACTCCTCCGGGGAGGTGCTCAACATCCTGCGGGCGGCGGTCAACGAGTTCGGGCAGACGGTGGTGATCGTGACCCACGAACCACACGCGGCCTCCTACGCCGACCGGGTCGTCTTCCTCGCCGACGGCCAGATCGTGGACGAATTGCGGGAGCCCACCGCCGATTCCGTGCTCGACAAGATGAAGTCGCTGGACACGAAGCGCGAGGAGGCGGAGCGCTGATGGCTGCCTCCCCGATGCGCAAGGTCGCCTTGCGCAATCTCGCCGCGCACAAGGTGCGCCTGGTGCTGACCGTGCTGTCCGTGGTGCTCGGAACCGCCTTCATCTCAGGGTCTTTCATCTTCACCGACACGCTGTCGAGCACCTTCGACAGCATCTTCGCCGCCCAGGCCAAGGGCGTGGACGTGCGGGTGCAGCCCAAGGAGCAGCAGTCGCTCGGTGTGCCGAACGACGTGGTGGACAAGCTCTCCCACCTGGACGGCGTCAAGACCGTCGCGCCCAGCGTCAACGGCCCGGTGGTGCTGCTGAAGGACGGGCACGCCGTACAGACCGGTGGCGCACCGAGTTTCGGGCAGTCGTATCTGCCGCCGGGCCAGTCGGTGGCCGAGCCGGACAAGTTCATCGACGGCGTGCCGCCCGCCCAGCCGGGTCAGGTCGCCATCAACAGGGGCGGTGCGGAGCGGGCCGGGCTGAAGGTCGGCGACCACACCACGGTGCTGGTGCCGTCCAAGGGCAATATCGACGTCACCGTCTCCGGCATCTACGACATCGACGCCTCCAATACCGGCGGGTTCGTCGCGCTGCAGTTCGAGGATGCGCAGGCTCGCCAGCTGTTCACCGACGGCCTGCACGTGGCGTACGTGGACATCGCGGCCCAGCCCGGATTGAAGGCCGATGATCTGCGCGATCGGATCAAGGCGGCGCTGCCCGACTACAAGGTGCAGGACGCCCAGCAGGTGCGTGACGACTTCAAGGCGCAGCTCGGTAATGCGCTGAAGTTCATCAACTACTTCCTGCTGGCGTTCGGGTCCATCGCATTGCTGGTGGGCACGTTCATCATCTACAACACCTTCTCCATGCTGGTGGCGCAGCGGCTGCGCGAGCTGGCGCTGCTGCGCGCCGTCGGCGCGAGCCGCGGGCAGATCTCGCGGTCGGTGGTGGGGGAGTCGCTGATCGTCGGATTGATCGGCAGCACACTGGGTCTGGCGGCGGGCGTCGGCCTGGCGTTCGGCCTGTCCGGGCTGCTGAATGCCTTCAAGCTGGGGCTGCCCACCGGCACCATGTCGCTGGAGTCGCGCACCGTGTTCGTTGCCCTCGGCGTCGGCACCGTGGTCACGGTGCTCAGTGCGTACGCGCCGGCGCGGCGGGCGGCCAAGGTGCCGCCGGTGGAGGCGATGCGCTCGGAGTCCAACTCGGCCGGAGAATCGTTGCGGCTGCGCACCATTATCGGCGCGGTGCTGGCGGTGGCCGGCGCGGTGCTGGTGGTGCTGGGTGCGCGCGGTACCGGCGGCAGTGCGGCGACGGTGGTCGGAATCGGCGCTGCCGCACTGATTTTCGCGGTGCTGTTCGCCTCCCCCGCGTTGTCGCGACCGGTGGTGACCGGGTTGGGTGTGCTGGTGCGGCCGTTCGGTCCGGTCGGAAGGATGGCGCGCAACAACGCGATTCGCAATCCGCGCCGGACCGCCGCGACGGCTTTCGCGCTGACCCTGGGCCTGATGCTGGTGTCCGCCATCGGCATGCTCGGCTCCTCGGCCAAGGCCAGCGTGAGCGACCTGGTCGACAAGGGCGTGAAGGCCGACTACATCCTGGCCGGGCCGCCCGGCGGCATCATCGGCGTCCCGCTGGCCGCCACCGCCACCGTCGCGCAGCTGCCGCAGGTCAAGGACGTGGTGGCCTTCCACGGTGTCGCCCTGCGGGTCGACGGCAAGCAGGTGATCGGCACCGCGCCCGAGGGGCCGATGGCCAAGGTGCTCAACTACACCGTGGAGCAGGGCACCGACCAGCTCGGCGACGACGACATCATGGTGTCGGAAACCTATGCCTCCGACCATGATTGGAAGCTCGGCGAGAGCGTCGAGATCTCCAGCATGGACTACAAGAAGTTCAAGGTCACCGTCGCGGGCATCTACAAGGACACCCAGCTGCTGCAGAACATGGTCACCCCCATGGCCCTGTACCAGAAGACGGTCCCGGTCAGCTACCAGTCCAGCTTCCTGGTCCTGGTCGCCGCCCAGCCCGGCGCCGACCTCCCCGCCATGCGCAAGAACCTGGAGAAGGCCACCGAGCAGTACGTCATCGTCCAGGTCCTGGACCGCAACGACTTCAAGGGCGCCCAGGGCAAACAGATCGACACCCTGCTGGCCATCCTCTACGGCTTGCTGGCGCTGGCGGTGGTCATCGCCATCCTCGGCATCGTCAACACGCTGGCCCTGTCGGTGGTGGAGCGCCGCCGCGAAATCGGCATGCTCCGCGCGGTGGGCATGCAGCGGGCCCAGGTCCGCCGCAGCATCTACCTCGAATCCATGCTCATCGCCATCTTCGGCGCGGTGGTAGGCGTCTTCCTCGGCCTCGCGCTCGGGGTAGGCTTCCTCAAAACCCTTGCCGACCTGGGCATTGCCACCATCGCCGTGCCCTGGGCCCAAATCGTGTTCATGCTCCTCGCCTCCGGCGTGGTCGGCGTCCTCGCCGCCCTCTGGCCCGCCGTGCGAGCCGCCCGCACACCCCCACTGGCCGCCATCGCCGACCTGTAAGCACTCCGGACCGATCTGGACCCCTCGGGATTTCGATCCCGAGGGGCCCATTTCGTCTCCACCGCCGCGGCCTCGCTGCCGGGCTGAGACGAGTTGTCATCGAGCGTTCACCCCGCGCGCCCGCAGAAGTCAGATTTGCTGCCTACTGTCAGCCGCCATGTTTGCTGTGGCCGGGGAGGGACTCGGGACGCGGGTCGTCCTGGAGGAACTGAGCCGTACCTATTCGGACGGGACAGGTTTGCTGCCCACCGATCTGGTGATCGAACCCGGGGAGTTCGTGTCGGTGCTGGGGCCGTCCGGGTGTGGGAAGTCCACGCTGTTGCGGCTGCTGGCGGGGTTGGATCGGCCGCAGCAGGGGCGGATTCGGCTCGGCGACGAGGTGGTCTGCGACGTCGGACGGGGAGATTTCGTGCCGCCGCGGCGCAGGCGTCTGGGGATGGTGTTCCAGGATCTGGCGTTGTGGCCGCATCTGACTGTCGCGGCGAATGTCGGGTTCCCGCTGCGGGTTACCGGCGTCGCGCGCGCCGAGGCGGGGCAGCGGGTGGCCGAGGCGCTGGCGCGGGTCGAGCTGGCCGCGGCGGCGGAGAAGATGCCGCATCAGTTGTCCGGCGGGCAGCAGCAGCGCGTCGCCATCGCCCGGGCGCTGGTGGCGCGGCCGAGCCTGCTGCTGATGGACGAGCCGCTATCGGCGCTGGACGCGGCGCTGCGGGAGCAGTTGCGCACCGAGATTCGCTCGCTGACCACGGAATTGGGTCTCACCACGGTATTCGTCACCCACGATCAGGCGGAGGCGTTGAGCATGTCCGACCGCATCGTGGTGATGCGGGCCGGGCGCGTGCTGCAGCACGGTAGTCCGGAGGAGGTGTATCACCGGCCCGCCGATCTGTTCGTGGCCGAGTTCGTCGGCACCTTCAATCCGCTGCCGTCCGGTGGCGGTGTGCGTGCCGAGGCCGTGCGGGTCCTCGGCGACACGCCCGCCGCGCCGGACGAAGTGACCGTGTCGGGGACGGTCCGGTCGTCCGTCTTCACCGGTGGCGCATACCAGTTGCGCTGCGCGGTCGACGGTGTCGATCGGCTCTGGACGGTTCCGGACCGGCGCGCGCACGCGGCCGGGACCGAACTGCGGCTGGCGGTGCGAGCAGACGACGTCGTCACCCCCGCCGCCTGAAACCGTTCTCCACCAGGCTTTTTCGAAAGGAATACTCGAAATGTCGATGTCCCGTCGCGCTTTCGCCGCGGCCACGCTCGCGTCGGCGCTCGTGCTCGCCGGTTGCGGTTCGGCCGCCGACGACACCGCGAAGACCGCGGTCACCAGCACCTGGACCGCCCCGGCGGGCCTGTCGGGCGAACTCACCCTGTACTCGGCCAACCCGCAGGAACTCACCGACGACCTGGTCGCAGCGTTCACCAAGGCGTCCGGCGTGAAGGTGAACGTCTTCGCCGGTGAGACCGGCAAGATCACCGCGAAGCTCGATGCCGAATGGGCGAATCCGCAGGCCGATATCGCCTACCTGGCCTCCTGGACCCCGGCCGCGAAGTACGCCGCCGACGGCCGCGCCCTGCCCTACCGCCCGGCCGGATCCGACCAGATCCGCGCCGGCTGGGCCGGCAAGGACGACGCCTTCGTAGGCCGCGACGGTTCGGCGCTGACGCTGGTGGTCAATACCAAGGCCACCACCGCCCGCCCGCAGGACTGGGCCGATCTGGCCGGGCCGGACTACAAGGGCAAGGTGATCATGCCCGACCCACGCGAATCCGGCACCGCCCGTGACCTGATCGCCGCCATGGTCGCGGCCTGGGGCAAGGACAAGACCTGGGAGCTGTTCGACAAGCTCTTCGCCAACGGCATGGTGGTGCACGGGGCGAACGGCCCGGCCCTCGACGATGTCACCGCCGGATCGCACGCCGTGATCCTGGGCGGTGTCGACTACTCCGCCTACGACGCCATCGCCAAGGGCGAACCGCTGCAGGTGATCTCGCCCTCCTCGGGCTCCACCATCACCCCGCGCCCGGTGTTCGTGCTGAAGACCGCCAAGAACCCGGCCGCGGCGAAGGCGTTCCTGGACTTCATGTTCGCCCAGCAGGGTCAGCAGATCTCGGCCGCGCACAAGATGATTCCGGCGCGGCCCGAGGTGTCCGTCGCCGACGGCACCCGCAAATACGAGGACGTCAAGCAGCTTTCGTTCACCTGGGACCAGGTGAAGAGCAGTGGCAGCGACGTACTCGCCGAATTCACCAAGCGCTATCTGGGCGCGGCGTGACCGCACGCCTCGACGAGGCCCCACCCGGTCGCGCGCCCACCCGCCCGCGCACCGGCGGTGGGGTCTACGCCCTGCTGGCGCTGCTGCTGGTCGGTGTGGCCGCGCCGCTGGTGGCGGTGCTCATCCGGGCGGTGACCGGCTACGACGGGCGGCCGTCCGCGCTCGGGCAGCTCACCGAATCGGCGAATCTGCGGATCGTCGGCAATACGGTGCTGCTGGGTGTGCTGGTCGTGGTCATCGCCACCGTGATGGCCGCGCCGCTCGCCTTCCTCATGTCGTGGACGCCGCTGCGGCGGCACCGGTGGATCGACATCGCCGTCATGGTCCCGTTCCTCACCCCGCCGTACGTGGCGGCCATGGCGTGGCTGGACTTCACCCGCGTCAACGGTCTCGCCGAACGGTGGTTCGGGCCGTTCGGCGCGGGGTTGCGCGCGGTGGTGGAAACCCCGGTCGGGATGGCGGCCATCATGGCGTGCGAAATCTTCACCTTCCTGTACCTGCTGCTGCGCAACCGGCTCGACACCATCCCCGCCAGCGCGGATGAAATGGCCGCGGTGGCAGGGGCATCCGCCGGACAGCGGCTGCGGCTGGTGCTGGCCCCGCTGCTGACACCCACCTATGCGCTGGGCGCGCTGATCGTGTTCATCCGCGCCGCGGGCGAATTCGGCACGCCGGTCACGCTCGGCAATCAGATCGGCTTCCCGGTGCTGGTGTCGGAGATCTACGGGAACGTCACCATCGACCCGCTGAATTTTCCACGGGCCGCCGCATTGTCGAGCCTGCTGCTGGCGATGGGCATGACCGTGTGGGGGCTGCAGCAGTGGGTGAGCCGCCGCGATATCGGGTTCGGCGGCCGCGCCGCGCGCCGCGCCACCGTCGGGACCGGTCGCTGGACCGCGGCCGCGCTGCTGTGGCCGGGCCTGGTGCTGCTGGTGTCGGTGGTGGTGCCGTATATCGCGATCCTGCTGGGCGCCATGACCATTCTGCGGTCCAAGCCGCCGACGCCGGACAATCTCACCCTCGATTACTTCGCGCGGGTACTGCGGCCGGGCCGGGGGCTGGAGGCGCTGCAGAACAGCGTGGTGCTGGCCTTCATCGCGGCCACCGTGACGACCGTGCTGGCCGTCGCCTGCGCCCTGGTGATCGTCCGGCGCGGCCGGGATGCCGTGCCGCGGGCGCGATCCGCGGCCCGGCGGGGCGTCGACCTGCTCGGTATCGCGCCCGACACCGTGCCCACCATCGTGCTGGTCATCGGCTTCATCTTCTTCTGGAACGCACCCTGGCTGCCGGTCACGCCGTACAACACGCGCGCGATGGTGGTGCTCGCCTATGTGGTCATCACCCTGCCCATGGCGTTGCAGCAGGTGAAGACCGCCTATGCCGCCATCGACGACACCCTGCTGGAGGCCGCGGCCGCCGCGGGCGCGGACACCTGGCAGATCCTGCGCCGCATCACGATTCCGCTGCTCGTCCCCGGCATCGTCGCGGGCTGGCTGCTGGCGTTCCTGCTCGGTGTGCGCGAGGTCGTCGCGTCCTCGATGGTGCGGCCGTCCTCGCTGCCGCTGCTGTCACCGTGGATTCTCGGCCAATTCGATCAGGGCCACCGTGCCGAGGCCATGGCCATGACGGTGATCGGCGTGCTCAGCTCGACCGTTGTCCTGGTGGTCCTGGAGTGGTGGCGGCGCCGCCTCACCGACCGGTCCACCCGATGATCCGGCTGGCACACGTCGCCGACGTCCACCTGGGTGCCCGCCTGCGGGCGGTCCCGGACTATCCCGGATGCCCCGCCATCGATCCGGTCGAGGACGCCTACGCCGCGTTCGCCGCTCTCCTGCAACGGATTCGCGACGAGCGCTACGACGGCGTCCTCCTCGCCGGCGACCTCTTCGACCGGCACGAGGCCACCCCTCGCGCCCTCGCCACCGCCGAACAGGCGCTGGCCGACCTGCACGATGCGGGCATCCCCGTGGCCCTCATCTGGGGCAACCACGACGCCGAATCTCCGCTCCCGCAACAGCTCCGGCTACCACCCACGACCTGGCTCGCCCCCGCCGACTACCCTGCCACCCACTACTGGCCCGACCTCGGCGTCGCCCTGCACGCCCAATCCATCGCCGCCCGCGACGACCTCCGCGACCTCGCCGCCGGCTACCCCACGCCCCTCGCCGCCGCGACCAACATAGCCCTTCTCCATACCAGCCTCACCGGTCGACACAGCCGACGCGCCTGCGCCCCGACCACTCTCGCCACTCTGGCCGCGCATGGCTACGACCACTGGGCACTGGGCCACGTCCACCAGCGCACCCATCTCGGCCCGGCCTCGTACGCGGGAAGCCCCCATCCCGCCCGCAAGTCCGAGACGGGCCCGCGTGGTTTCCTCGAACTGCGCCTGTCCGGCACCCTCACCACCCACCCCGTCGACACCTCACCGGTCATCCGCGAACCTCTCACCGCCACAACAGAAGGCGACATCCGGAAGCAGTTCGACAACTATCCGACGGCCGCCCGTCTCGTGATCTGGACCCTGGACGCCCCCGCGCACCTCCTCGCCCCCGCCCGCGCCGCAGCCCGCAACTACCCCAACTTCGCAGTGGCACTTCCATGATCAACCGCGTGTAGCCCGGCCTGGATGGCCGGGCTACACGGTCGGTGGAGTTGTCAGGCGCCGAAGTCGGCGCGGTGGTCTTCGGCCCACTCGGCGAGGGTGCGTCCGGGCTTGCCGGTCACCTCGGTGGCGGGACGTACCCGGTCGGGGGTGGTGAGGGTGTCGCTCCAGTAGTCGAGCAGCATCTTCATGATCGGCTCGGGAATGAATTGCGCTGTCTCGGCGCGGAATTCGTCGGCGGTGACCTCGATCAGCGAGATCTCCCGGCCGAGCACGGCGCTGAGCGTGGCGACCTGCTCGGTGCGGGTGAGCGCCTGCGGGCCGGTGATCGGGATGATCCGGCCGATGTGCTCGTCGGACAGCAGCGTCTCGGCCGCGGCCTCGGCGACGTCGAATTCGTGGATCGGGGCCTGAGCGGACGCCAGGTACGGTGCCCGGATCGGCGCACCCGAGCTGATCTGCCACCGCCATTCGAGCAGGTTGTTGGCAAAGGTGCCGGGGCGCAGGATCGCCCACCCGTCGGTGCGCTCGGTGACGGCGGCTTCCACGGCACTGTGGTGCAGCTGGCTCGCCGAGCCGTGGTCACGGGGGAATTCCATCGCCGCGGCCAGCGAGGACAGGACCGTGAAGCGTTGCACGCCGGCGGCGACAGCCGCGTCCATGAAAACGTCGACCCCCCGCGCCGGGAACACGAAGGCGCGATCAACACCTTCGAACACCTGCGAGCCGAGGGTCGACACCTCAGCCAGATCACCGGCGACGACCTCGAGCCCCTCGGGCAGGTTCGCGTCCTCGGGCTTACGGGTCAGCGCGCGGACCGTGACGCCGCGAGCGAGGAGGGTGGCCACGAGGTGGCGGCCGACGGCGCCGGTCGCTCCGGTGACGAGGACGGTCGGGCGGGAGTTGCGAATCTCTGTGCTGCTCATGACATGAATATTTCCGATAAAGCCCACCCCGCCACATCACGAGAATTCGTTATTTACCGCGGCATTCACTCGGTGGGTTGCCGTTGCGTCAGGCCAGGATCATCGGGCAGATCCAGCGGGTGGCGAACGCGTGGAGCTCGTGCTCGGTGGCCAGGTGCGGCGGCGAGATCAATTGTCCTGCATTCGATCAGGAAATGCGGGAGCGGTTTCGGGCATGGTCGTCTGCGCGAGCACGGCGCCGATCAGCATGATCACCGCCCCGACTATCTGTGCCGGTTCGAGCGATTGGCCGAGCAGCAGCCAGGCCAGGACGGCGGCGACCAGCGGTTCCACCACGGCCAGCACACTGGCCGGAGCCGAGGGCAGGTCGCGGAGGGCTCGGAGTCCGGCCAGGTAGGGCAGCACGGTGCCGGCGACGGCCAGGGTCAGCACGAGCAGCCACACCGGAGCCTGCAGGCCGCCCAATACAGCAGGGGCTGTGAGTAAGTGGGTGGGTAGCGTCCACGGCGGAGTGAACATTGCCACCACTACCGCGCCGATGGTCAATCCGAGGGCAGTCAGCCCGGCCGGGTCGTGCCTGCCGGCACCGTGCTCGCCGAGCAGGAAGTATCCGGCCGAGCAGATCGCCGAGCCCAGACCGGCGGCGATACCGAGCATGGTCAGGTGGGTGCTCTGCCAGAGCTGTGCGACCAGGGCCAAGCCGGTCAGCGCCAATCCGACGCCCAGCCAAACCGGCGCGGGCAGCCGAGTGTGCCGTGCCGTCTGCACCCACAGCGCGACCAGTACGGGCGCGAGATTGACCAGCACCATCGCTACTGCGACTGGGATCCGGGCCACCGCAACGAAGAACAACAGTTGCACCCCGGCGACGCCGAGCGCCCCATAGCCGAGCAGTAACCACAGGTCGGCACGGCGGAACCGCAGCGCCCGCGGCCGCAATACGGCAACGACCGGGACGAGGAGTATCGCGGCCAACGTGATCCGAACCGAAGTCACCGCCGCCGGGGACCAGCCCGTCGCCATCACCGCCTTGGCCACCGGCCCGGAACTCGCGAACAGTGCCCATGAGGTCAGAGCCCACCCGATCGCCTGGACTCGGATCGGAGGCCGCCCAACCCTTTCCGTCGTCGCCATCGCTGCAGTCTGACCGCGTGATAGCCCACCTGACCACAGAATTTCCGGCGTGCGTCATCGAAGCCGGCCGCTGCGACGCCTACCGGCGTGGTCGTTGCTCGGCCGATGGCACATCGCCGTCGGGCGGGCGGTGCTTGGCTGTAGTGGAACTCGGTTGACCGCCAGGGCTGGTTCAGAGGGTGATGTGGAAGGGCTTGTCGCCCAGGACGTTGTCGGGGGTCAAGGCGTCGGCGAAGGCGAGGGTGACGACTGTGTCCGGGTGTTGCGGGGCGTCGGCCTTGGACTTACTGCTCTTGATGATCACCGCGATCACGATGATGACGATGACCAGCACCGTCACGATGGCGGCGATCAGCCAGGCCGTCGTGTTCGAATTGCGTTGCGGGGGAGCGTAGGTCGGGGGTGGATTGGTGCGGGGGGCGTAGGCCTGCGGTTGGTTGCACGACGGGGACGGGGCGACCGCCGGATTCGAAAAGGTTTGCGGCGCGGACTGATTCGGGTACGCCGGGGTCGATACCTGCTGATTCGGAATCGGCTGGTTGGGGAAGGACGGGTTCGACGTGGGCGGGACCGGGTACGCGGGGCCCGGGCTGGGGTAGGACGGGGCCTGGTTCGGGTAGGACGGGCCCGGGCCCACGAGCGGGCGCGGCGTCGACGGTGTCGGACTGGGCGGCTGCTGGATCACCGGCTGTGGCCGGACGGGAGTCGGCGGGCGCGGGGCGACGACGGGCTGCGGACGCGCGGGTGTCGGCGGGCGCGGGGGCGCGGCGGTGCGGGGCGCCTGGAGGGCGCGTTCGGCGGCGGCGGCGAATTCGACGCAGGAGCGATACCGGTCGGCCGGCCGCTTGGAGAGCGCCTTGGTGAGGACCGCGTCGATGGTGCGCGGCAGCGCCTGGCGGAGCGGGCTCGCCGGCGGCGGGGGCTGCTGGAGATGGCCGCGGATGACCGCGGCGGGGCTGGTGCCCTCGAACGGGACTGTGCCGGTGAGGAGTTGGAAGAGCGTGCAGGCCAGGGAGTACTGGTCGGAGCGGCCGTCGAGGGACGCGCCGGTCAACTGTTCGGGCGAGGCGTAGGCGAGCGTGGCGGTGACCGTGCCGGTCTGGGTGAGGTGGCCGGTGTCGTCGCGCAGGCGGGCGATGCCGAAGTCGGTCAGGTAGACGCGTTCGCCGGAGCCCGTCTTGGACGACGAGCGGGCCAGCAGGATATTGGCCGGCTTCACATCGCGGTGCAGGACACCCAGGCCGTGCGCGTAGTCGAGCGCCTTGGCGGTCTCGCCGATGATCTGGGCCGCGCGCAGCGGCGGCAGCGTGCCGGGGGTGATCGAGGAGGCGTTGATCCCGTCGATGTACTGCATGGAGATCCACAGCTGCTCGCCCTCGTCACCGCGGTCGTACACGGTGACGATATTCGGGTGGTCCAGCCGGGCGACCAGATCCGCCTCGCGGATGAAGCGGGCGCGAATCTCGTCGTCGGCGAACATTTCCTGATTCAGCAGCTTCAGCGCCGTCATGCGTGGCAGCCGTGGATGCTTGGCCAGATACACCGAGCCCATGCCGCCGCGTCCGAGCTCGCGTTCGATGACGTAACCGGCGAACACATCACCAGAGCGCAATTCAGCCCCCGTTTCCACGAGTCAAATCCGCAGGGCAGCCTATCAGTGTCCGATGCTGCCCCATTGTCGCCGACGCAACACCCGAGACAGCGTGACCGGGGACGACGAGCGCTCGGTGCGAAGAGCGGCAACGGGTTGCCTTGGCACAGTGTGGCTTCCGGTTCGACACGCGCCCGCAGGAAACACTCGGCGGGTTTCCCGGGCGCTGATGCGGGGCCTGCGAAGGCGAAGGCGCCCGGCGGTTTTTCTGCGCTTCCGCTGACCGGAATCGCCACCTGGGCAGGTGAGAGGTAGGAGTCACGATGGCACAGTCGGTCGGGCTCAGCGGCGGGTAATTTTGGCGGAGACGACAACGACAGCCAGACATCACACACGGAGGGACGCTGTGCCACGCATCGCGGAGGATCGGCTTCCGGCCCAGCCGAGTTCACCCGAACAGGAGTCGCGTCGTCAGCGGATCCTGCGTGCCGCGGCGCACCACGGGGCCGAAAAGGGCTTGGAACGGGTTCAGATGCACGATGTCGCCAAGGATGCCGGGGTGGCAATTGCCACGCTGTACCGCTATTTCCCGTCTAAGACACACCTGTTCAACGCACTGTTGTCCGACCGCGTGAAGCATCTCGCCGAGACAACCCCACTGACTCGCCCCGGCGTCGACCGGGTGCAAGCGGTCAGCGATCTGCTCGTCGAGGGCGGCCGCGAGCTACTGTCGCGACCGTTGCTCGCGCATGCGATGCTGCAGTCGAATCTCGCTGCCGTCGCCCAGGCCGGCGGTGTGGTGACCAACCGATTCAGCGACTTGATCACCCAGCTGCTGGGGGTCGAAAACGCCAGCGACGCCCAAGTCCGCCTGGTGCGCATCACCGAGGCGGCCTGGTACGGGGTGCTCAATGCGGCGCTCAACCACCACATCACCGCCGAGCAGGCCGAGGAGGACACCCGGGTAGCGTGCCGGAAGCTGCTCAGCGGTATCGAGGAACTGGCGTGATGATCGAACTGGCGTAATGATCGCGCCACGGGCGGCCCGGTGCCGACTGTCGCCCTGGCGGCGATGTCTCGCTCACCGAAAACCTCCCAGCTGCGGTGCCGCGCAGCTCCGTAGCATCGCCGTCCATGAAATACGCGATCATCGCCCCTGCGGCCGCGGGCACCAGCGCCGATCCCGCGTGGATATCCGGCTTCGCCAAGCATGTGGAAGCGTGTGGCTTCGAATCTCTGGTCGCCATCGAGCACGCCGTCGTGATGAGCCACTACGCCAGCGTCTACCCCTATGCATCGTCGGGAAAGATGGAGCTCCCCGACGACTGCGATATTCCCGATCCCCTCGAACTTCTGTCGTTTCTGGCCGGCCAGACCACGCGGCTCGGCTTGGCGACCGGCGTACTCGTGCTGCCCAATCACCATCCCGTGGTGCTGGCCAAGCGGCTGGCCACCCTCGATCGGTTGTCGAACGGGCGGCTGCGGGTCGGCATCGGTATGGGGTGGATGAAGGAAGAGATCGAGGCATGCGGAGCCCCCTTCGAGGCCCGCGGGCGAAGGGCCGACGAGCAACTGGAAGTGCTCGCCACATTATGGGCCGATACAGGCGAGACCGGCGTCGACCACAAGGGTGAGTTCTTCAGCTTCCAATCAGCGATGTGCTACCCGAAGCCGGTCCGGGCCGGCGGTGTGCCGATTCACGTAGGCGGCCACACCAAGGCCGCGGCGCGCCGCGCGGGACGATACGGTGCCGGGCTGCAACCACTGGGAGTCACCGGTGACCAGTTGGCCGCGCTGGTCGCGCTGATGCACGAAGAAGCGACCCGAGCAGGCCGCGACCCTGCGGAGCTGGAGCTGTCGCTGGGCCACCTGGTCTCCCGTATCGACCTCGACCGCGCCGGCCGCCTGGCCGAACAGGGCGCCGATCGGCTCTTGCTGGCCCCGACCGCGACAGCGGATCTGCAACAGGCGATGGACGAGCTGTCGGCCTGCGCGCAACGGCTGGGCCTGTCATGACCGGGCTGACCATTCACGACCGAATCGCCCTACAGGACCTCGTCCACCGCTACGCGGAAGCGGTCGACGAGCGCGATTTTCCCAGAGCCGCCGCACTTTTCACCGGTG
Source organism: Nocardia sp. NPDC059228 (assembly GCF_042754245.1). Taxonomy (NCBI): domain Bacteria; kingdom Bacillati; phylum Actinomycetota; class Actinomycetes; order Mycobacteriales; family Nocardiaceae; genus Nocardia; species Nocardia sp. NPDC059228. The sequence goes on from NZ_JBHZAL010000006.1 coordinate 228,832, forward strand.
ACGGGGTGCTGGAGCTGCCGAATCCGCCGGCCACTCTCGACCCGGTCGTCTCGCATACCGGGATCGATGCGGTGACCGCGGCACTGGGCGCCGTGGCCGCCGTGCCGGTGACATTCCACGCGATCGTGGGCGCTGCCTTCGATCCCGGGCCCACCGCGGCAACGGCCACCGGGAGGGTCACGTGCATCGCACATCACCTCACCCGACGCCACGACCGCGACGCCGACCTGGTCTGGCACATCATCTACCGCGACCACTACCGCAGCACCCATACAGGCTGGTTGCTCGCACGCCGCAGCCTGCATGTGGCATTCATCGAGTCCCGGCCGGTGGCGGCGATGCGAGCACCAGGCCCGACAGGGTAGACGTCGTCTCCACCCCGATTCCCTGTTCATCTCCGCGGTCCGCAGGCCCGTCCACCGCGCCGAGGGACCATCTGTCTCGAGGAGCTTCACACAATGTCTTCGTCTCGTCCCACAGCACTCGTGACCGGCGCCAGCCGAGGTATCGGCCGCGCCACAGCGCTGGTGCTGGCAGGCTCCGGATTCGACGTCGCATTCACCGCGCGCACCGTGGTGGAAGGCGAAGGGACCGTGCCGGCGCGCACTACGCGGGAAGGGGAAATCAGCTTCGGTGTGCCGGGCAGTCTGGCCACGACCCGCGCTGAGATCGAAAGACTCGGAGCGCATGCGTTACCGCTGCGGATGGACCTGGCAGATCCGGCCTCGGTGACCACGGCAGCAGCGGAGTTGCTTGACCGCTGGGGAGCCCCGAACCTGTTGGTCAACAACGCCATCCTGCACAAGCCGCACGCACGGTTCCTCGAATTGGATCTCGATGACCTGCGAGAATCGCTGGAAGCCAATCTCATCGAGCAGATCCGCCTGACCCAGGCACTTCTGCCGGCGATGATCGATTCCGGCGGCGGCACGATCGTCAGCCTGTGTTCGGGCTCAGCCGTCGTCGATCCCCCGGCCCCGCCCGGCGAAGGAGGCTGGGGGCTGGGCTATTCGGCGGCGAAGGCAGCTTTCGGGCGCCTGGCCGGCGCCATCAATGCCGAACACCGCGGCGACGGGATCCGCGCATTCAATATCGAGCCGGGATTCGTCATCACCGAGTCGGGCGCCGCCCGAGGAGGCACCGCCGACATCAAGGCCAGCGGCTTCACCGGGGCACCCCCGGACGCGTCGGGCCGAGTGATCGCATGGCTGGCCTCGGCACCGCATACCGAAACCGACCCACTCCTGGGAGTTCTGATCAACGCCCCCCGCGTCGCCAAATCCCTGGCCACGCACACGCAACGGTAGGTTCCCCGCCGACAAATTCTCGCAGCAAACCGCCTTGGGTGGCGCCGTCGATCGACCATCGACGACGCCGCCCCGTCTGGCATTCGCTGATGGTCCACGACCGCCCATCGACGGCTCTGTTCGCGCAAATGCCGCCCCCAAATGCCTTGTCCCGGTGAGCAGAAGGGCCGGTTGCACGTTCTCGCCCCGACAGCAGAATGACGACCCATGGATCTGCGAGAGACAACCCAGCAACGGGCCCTGCGCAGAGAGCTGCGCGAGTACTTCGCCCGACTCCTGCCCCCGGCGCAACGTCGAGAGGTGGCCGAGGCCGGCGCCGGCGGGCCGCGATTCCGCGAGGTGACGCGCATGCTCGGCCGGGACGGATGGCTCGGCGTCGGGTGGCCGCCGGAGTACGGAGGCCGCGGGTTGACCGCCGAGGAGCAGTTCATCTTCTACGACGAAATTCAGCGCGCGGGAGTGCCGTTCCCCCTGGTCACCATCAATACCGTGGGCCCGGCACTCATGCAGTACGGCACCGAGGAACAAAAGGCCAGGTTTCTTCCGGGCATGCTCAGCGGCGAGATCGTGTTCGCGATCGGCTACACCGAACCCGAGGCGGGAACAGACCTCGCGTCCCTGCGGACTCGCGCTGTCGCTGACGGTGACGGGTTCATCGTCGACGGAACCAAGATCTTCACCACCGGCGGCAACACCGCCGACTACGTGTGGCTGGCCTGCCGCACCGACCCCGAGGCCCCCAAGCATCAGGGCATCTCGATCCTGATCGTGCCCTGCGATGACCCCGGCTATTCGTGGACCCCGATCTCCACCGTCGGCGGCATGACCGTGACCGCCACCTATTACTCCGGCATCCGTATCCCCGCGACCGACGTCGTCGGTGAGGTCAATGGCGGCTGGCGGCTGATCACCACCCAGCTCAACCACGAACGGGTGGCGCTGGCCGCCCTCGGCGGCCGGATGATCCAGCTGTGGGAGGAGACGCTCGCCTGGGCCCAGGACACCGGAGCCGCCGAACAACCCTGGGTGCGGCGCGAATTCGCGCGCACACACGCGCGGCTGGAAGCGATGCGGCTGATGAACCACCGGCTCGCAGCCGAGGTCGGTAACGGAACCCTGAGCCCCGAGAAGGCCGCCGCCGCAAAGGTTTACGGCACCGAAACCCATATCGACCTACAGCGGTCGATGAGCTTCGTGCTCGGCGCCGGTGGACGGCTCCGCCCCGAGGCGGGCCGGGCCGCGTTGCACGGACAGGTCGAGCAGCTGTCCCGGCAGGGCATCGTCAACACCTTCGGCGGCGGAGTCAACGATGTACTGCGCGACATGGTCGCCACCAGCGCCCTGGGGCTGCCCCGAGGTGCGCGATGAACCACGAATCCTCCGACGGCACCGGAGCAGAAACCCGCGAGCTCCGCCCGCGGCCGGCGATCAACCTCGACAACCAGTTCTGGTTCGAAGCCGCACGCCGGCATCAGCTCCTGGTGCAACGCTGTGCAGCGTGTCGAACACCTCGGCACCCACCCGGTCCCCAATGCCCGCGGTGTCAGTCCTTCGACTGGGACGCCGTGCAGGCAACCGGTCGGGCCACCCTCTACTCCTGGGTCGTGGCCCACCATCCCCGCCACCCCGCCTTCGACTACCCGCTGATCGTGGGGCTCGTCGAGCTCGAAGAAGGAACCCGGCTGATCACCAATCTCACCGACGTCGCCATCGCCGACCTCGAAATCGGCATGCCACTGATCCTCGGCTGGTTCGACGCCGACTCCGAGCTGAGCCTGCCGGTCTTCGCACCGGCCACTATCGAGGACCGCTGATGGACTTCCGACTCACCGATGAACTGCTCGAGGTCCAAGCGCTGGCCGCCCGCCTGTTCTCGGCGCTCGGCGATTCCGACACCCTGTGGACCGAACTCGGCCGTACCGGACTGCTCGGGCTGGCCCTCCCCGACGAGCACGGCGGCGCGGGACTCGGCATGGACGCTGCCTGCGTGCTGCTCGAAGAACAGGGCCGGACCGTCTCGGCCGCCCCGGTCTGGCCACACATCGTCGCCGCCACGGCGCTGGCCCGCCACGCCTGCGGCGACGTGCTCACCGGCATAGCCGGCGGCGCCGTCCGACTGACGGTGGCGCTCGAGGAATACGGGAGTGCCACCGCGGCCGCACCGACGTGCCGAGCTACCCCCACCGAGTGCGGAAGTGGCTCGGGCACATGGCGACTGTCGGGTGTCAAGGCTGCGGTCCCGACACCCGAGGGCGCTGATTTCGTGCTCGTCTCCGCCGCCGCCGATGACGGGCCGGGCCTGTATCTGGTGACGAACCACGATCTGGCCTGGGAACCCGCGCCGACGACCGATCTCGACCGCGCGCAGGATCTGGTGCTCGAGTCGACACCGGCTCTGTGGGTCGGTGGTAGGCAGACGTTGACCGAGGTAGTGCGCTGGTCGCGGCTGGCGGTGGCCGCACTGCAGGTGGGCGTTGCCGACGGCGCGCTGCGCCTGGCCGCCGACTATGTCCGCGACCGCCGCCAGTTCGGCCGCTCCATCGGCTCGTTTCAATCCGTTCAGCACCAGCTGGCCGACTGCTGGACCGACGTCGACGCCATGCGCCTGACCCTGTGGCAGGCCCTCACCTGTGATACCGACGAAAACCATGCGGACAGAGCGGCATTGGTCGCCGCATGGTGGTGCGGGCAGGCCGGACTCGATGTCGTGCACCGCGTCCAGCATGTCCACGGCGGCATCGGAGTCGACACCGATTACCCCGTCCATCGCTACTTCCTCTGGGGCAAACAACTCGCCGCCACCTTCGGCGGACCCGAAGCCGTTCTGCAGGAACTCGGCGAACTCCTCGCAGGGAACGAACGATGAGCCCATCCATCACCGGTGCGGCGGCGATCGCCGGCACCGGGGCCACCGAATTGAACACCCACGGCGGCCAGCTGGGCGAGGCATATCTGCATGGAATGAACGGCATCGCAGAGGCGGTACGCCTGGTCCGGGGAACGGCGGTGAACCAGCCGCCCGACCTCGCCAACGTCCTGGTCACCGCGGGCACGGGCGTGCCGATCAGCGGTCTCGTCCTCGGCAATATCTGCCCATGACCCATCGCATAACTCCGGAAATACACGGCGTCATCGAGAAATGAGAAAACAAGTATGCAAACACTGAAAGACAAAGTCGCAATCGTCACCGGCGCAGCCGGGGGAGTGGGTCGCGGTATCGCCCTCGCCCTCGCACATGCGGGAGCCCGGGTGGCAATACCCGATATCAAACCGGCCGACGATCTCGTCGCCGAACTCGGCGACGACACCGCACTCGCAAAGATCTGCGACATCCGCGACAGTTCCCAGGTCAACGCCTTCGTCGACGAGGTTGTAACCAGGTTCGGGACCGTCGACATTCTCGTCAACAATGCCATGGCATCCGCACTGTTGCCGCTGACCGAAACCAGCGACAGGGATATCGAACTGGCGATGAGTACCGGCCCGATGGCCACCCTGTACTTCATGCGCGCCTGCTATCCGCACCTTGTCGACGGAGGCAGAATCATCAACCTCCGATCCGGCTCGGAAGTGACCGCGATTCCCAACTTCGTCACCTATATCGCGGCCAAATCCGCGATCGCGGGCATCACTCGCGCCGCCGCGCGCGAGTGGGGCCGATCCGGCATCACCGTGAACGCCATCTGCCCGTTCGTCCTGTCCGACGCCGCTGCAGTCGAATTCGAAAAGCACCCGGGACAGCTCGACAACATCCTCGCCAACCTGTCGATCCCTCGCCTCGGCCATGCCGAGAACGACATCGGGCGAGCCGTGGTCTACCTGGCCGGACCGGACGCGAGCTACGTCACCGGAACCACCATCAGCGTGGACGGCGGCGCCGCCTTCTTGGCGTAGCGGTCGCATCGCCTCGACCTCCCACCCGCTATCGCCAAGCGCCCCAAGGACGCCCGATGGCCCCAGCCACCTCGACCGACGCCAGCCCTCCGCCGTCCCAGGTTCCCTCGGCTGCGGGGCGCCCGATCGCCGACCGTTCCCTGCGGCGCCTGTTCCTCAGCGCGCCGTTCGCGCACATCTGCCCACAATTGTGCTTTCGGTCCGTCGGATATTTCGCTGCGCTGCAGGTCCAGTCGATGGATCCCGATCACAAAGTGCAGCAGCTCGCACTGGTCAACGCGGTCGTCGCGACCGTCTCGGTTCTCACTCAACCGGTCGTGGGCGTCTTGTCCGACCGCACGCGGACCCGGTTCGGAGCACGATCGCCATGGATGCTGGCCGGCGCACTGCTCGGATTCCTGGGCCTGATCGCGGCCGGGTTGTCCACGTCGGTCGCGACGCTGCTGATGACCGCGAGCATCGCCTACCTGGGCTTCAACACATTCGGTGGCCCCCTCACCGCAATCCAGCCGGACCGGGTGCCGGTGGATCGGCGCGGCCGCTATTCAACCCTGGCCGGCCTGGGAACAGTGATCGCGGCGATCATCGGTCCGGTGATCGGGGCAATCTTCGCCACCCGAATCCCCTTGGGATACACCGTCATCGCCACCATCGCCCTCGTCTTCTCGCTCGGATTCCTGACAGCGAACCCGGACGCCGACACTCGAAACAGCAGCCGATCTCCTCTTTCGGTCAAACGCTCGAAGTCCCGCGTGCGCAGCAACGGGCGGTGGTGTCGAGTTTGAACTACCCCTGCAGTTCGGAAGGTGGGCGAATCAAGGTTGGGGAAAAATCGCGGCGGTCACCTGTCGGGCAGCGTCGAGCACCAGCGGCGCGACTCGCTTCAGCTGTGCGTCGCTTTTACCGGTCAACGAGATTGCACCGATCGTGCTGTCGAGGGGGGTGCGGATAGCGACAGCGGTGCAGGCGATGTCATCGAAGCATTCTCCGCGCGCGAACGCGATGCCGTTTCGGTCGCGTATGGCGCCGAGTTGCTTGTGAAGCAGGTTGATATCGGTGATGGTGCTCGCAGTCGACCGGGTCATCGCGCCCGCGACGCGTCGGTCCACCTCTTCGGGTGTGAGCCGAGCCAGCATTGCTTTCCCCAGCGCCGTCGCGTGCGCGGGTGCTGATGCACCGACACGCGACGGCACGCTTGCGGCGAAGTGGCCACCCATCTTGTCGAGGAAACACACCTGCCCTTTGTCGAGGGTTGCCAGGTGCACTGTCATACCCGTGCGCAGCATCAATGCGTGCAGCAACGGTGCCGCGGCCGATCTGAGGGCGTTGGCGTCGTCGTTGCTGCCGACCTGCAGCGCCCGGGGTCCCAGGCTGTAGCCCAAACTGGTGCGATCGAGCCACCGGACTCTGATCATCTGTTCGATGATCCGGTGGGCGGTGGAGCGGGGCAGCCGGGTAGCTCGGGCGACATCGTCGAGTGTCAGGCGGCTGGTGCGGTAGGGGAACGTGTCGAGGATCAGGCTCATCCGCTCGATCATCGAGGGCGGGACCTGTGGACTCTGGGGGTGTGAAGCTGCGAGGACTGAGGCAGTCACGGGACCTCCGGAAACGGAACTGAAATGAATTCTAGTGACGGCTCCACGTTAGCAGCGCCCTGACCTCACAGGAAGGAAAAACTGAAATTCATTCTGCCCAGTGGTCGGCTGGGTACCTCTCCCGCGTGCCTGAAATCGAAGGCGCCGCGACGCCGAGCAGCTCGAGGGTCGCCGCCCAGATCTGTGCGCCGGGCGATCCACTGCGAGGCGTCGAGCCGCCTGCCTATCGAGCGCTCGGAAACGAGGTGCTCAGCGCTGCACAGGGGATGTCGTGCAGAGAACTCCGGCGCGGCCGGACGGCTCGGCAGCCGGCACTGGTCTGCCCGCGCGGCACCGTCTCGGCGACGAGAACCGCTGCGGCCGTGTAGAAGAAGCCGAGCGCCAGCCCGAAGGCTGCGTTGGTGAGGGTGAGAATGTCCCAGGTGTGCGATCCGGCAGCCTCGACAAGTGCGCTCGCCGCGAACAGCACCGCGGCGGACCACAGCGGGAGCCGGGCGCGAAGCCGACGCGCCACGACCGCGCCGATCACGCCGAAGGCAATCGTGACCATGCCTTGCAAAAGCGCGATACGCAGGCCGTACTCGTGCGTGGTGAAGCCACTGCTGTAACTGAATCCTGGGACCAGGCTCACCTCGACGGCTTCGGGGGGCAGCAGCATTCCGCCGGCCTGCGCAACCTTCGCGAGTGTGCCTGCGACAACACTGTTTTCGATCTCGGCCGGGCTGGGTGTGCGGGCCCTCTCAGCTATTGTCCGGTGCGTCGATCCAGGGTATCGATGACGCCGTGAACCAGTTCCATCCCCGGGCATTCCACACTCTCGAATGAGTGGCGAGCCGCTGCCTGTAATCGGGCCAGTCTGGCGATGAACGACCTGATCAACTCGGTTGGCACCGCCCGTGCGTCGCTTCCTCATTTACGAATGCGGCGTCAGCCCGCGTTGAGATGCGCCCAAGCCTGCACGTCACCGCGATCGAGGGCCACCGCGAGCAGGTCGGGGAAGCGGTCCGGAGTGCAGGCGAAAGCGGGCACACCCAGCGCGGTCAGCGCCGCCGCATTGTCGCGGTCGTAGGCCGGAGCGCCCTCGTCCGAGAGCGCCAGCAGCACCACCACCTGCACCCCGGCCTCCTTCATGGCGCGAATGCGCCGCAGCATCTCCGCGCGGACGCCGCCCTCGTACAGGTCGGAGATCAGCACGAACAGCGTGTCCGCCGGCCGGGTGATGAGCGATTGCGAGTAGGCGATGGCGCGATTGATATCGGTGCCGCCGCCCAGCTGCGTGCCGAACAGCACCTCCACCGGATCCGCCAGCTTCTCGGTGAGATCCACGACGGCCGTGTCGAAGACCACCAGCGAGGTGCGCAGCGACCGCATGGACGCCAGCACCGCGCCGAACACCGAGGCGTACACCACGCTCGACGCCATGGATCCCGACTGATCGATGGCCAGCACCACATCCCGTTTGACCGCCTGCGCCTTGCGCCCGTACCCGACCAGCCGCTCGGGTACCACGGTCCGATGCTCGGGCAGATAGTTCGCCAGGTTCTTGCGAATGGTCCGGTCCCAGTCGATGTCTCGCAGCTTCGGCCGCGACACCCGCGCCGCCCGGTTCAGCGCCCCGCCCACGGCGGCCACGGTCGCTGCCGCGATCCGCCGCTCGATCTCCCGTACCACCTTCTCCACCACCGTGCGGGCGGTGGCCTTGGTGGTCTCCGGCATCACCCGGTTCAGGCTCAGCAGCGTCCCCACCAGATGCACATCCGGCTCGACCGCCTCCAAAAGCTCGGGCTCGAGCAGCAATTCGGTGAGGTCGAGCCGATCCACCGCGTCCCGCTGCATCACCTCCACCACCGTCGACGGGAAGTACCGGCGGATATCGCCGAGCCACCGCGACACCTGCGGCGCGGAACCCCCGAGCCCGCCCGAGCGCCGCCCGCTCCTGCCCTGCCCGCCGGAATCGTAGAGCGCCCCCAGTGCCCGATCCATCGCCTGATCGTCGGCATTGCCCAGCCCGCCCCCGAGCCCGGCCTCACCGGCGCTGCCGAGCACCAGCCGCCACCGCCGCCCCTGTGTCTCGTCGATCTCGTTCATGACAATCCCCTCGAAAGTTCGGCAACGCCCCGGTTTCGATGTGCAGTCATCCCGCCACTCCGAGGATCTCGGCCGCCCCGCGCATGGCGAGCTCGCCGCGGCCGGTGTCGTAGTCGGTGCGGCGGGCGCCCGAAGCCGTTGGCGCGCCGTGCCGTACGGCCTGGCCGATGGCCTGCCGCTCGCCGGATTCGAACGCTCCGAAGGTCCGGCGCAGCAGCGGCAGGGTGGCGACGAATTGCGCCTCGTCGAGTCCGCACAGCCAATCGTCGATGAGCGACAACAGGTTTCGGTCGTGGACCAGGAGCAGTCCGCGCCCGCCCAGGAAGCCGTCGATCCAGGCAGCCTTGTCGGGAGGGGTGCGCCCGACCGACAGTGCCGCGGATAGTCGGCGTGCGGATTCCGAGCCGTCGATGCGCTCGGCATCGCAGAGCAGGCGGACCGCGCGCCCGACGATCCCGCCGTTGACGTCATCACGATCGGCGAGAGTCTCCAGCGTGGACAGCCAAGTCCCGGTGGCCCATTCGTCGTCACGCGCCGACAGCGCCAGATGGACCGCATCGATCTGAGCCCGCAGCGCGGCGGACGCGTCGGCATCCAGCCCGGTCACCGCGCCCGGCAGACCCGCGCAACTGCGAACCAGCAGACTGTCCGCCACCCGGGTCAGCGCCGCGCTGTCCGTGCCGCGCACATCGCCGTAGCGCACGATCCGCAGCAATCCGGGCAGCGCGGACATCAGATGGGTGACGTCGTGATCCAGTGCCGCAACCGATTCCAGCCGCACGATGAGCCCGTCGGTGGCCCCGCCGAGATCGGCCAGCAGCGCCTCCTCCAGCGCGGACGCCACCTTCCCGACCGTCGCGTCCGGATCCTGCGCCGTATCGAGGATTTTCGCCTCGGCCGCCGACCGCAGCGTGGTGCCCCAGCGCGACGCCTCGACGATCGAGATCGCCAGCTCCGGCCGCCATCGCAGCGTCCAGGTTTCCCGGAAGGTGCCGGTATTGCGCACCTGGCTGTCGGTCAGCCTGCCCCACCCGATGCCCAGCAGCCGGAGCCGGTGCAGCAGTCGCGATCTCGCCAGCCCGCCATCGGTGCGCAGATCCAGATCCACCGTCCGTTCCAGGGCCTGCTGCTTCAGCCGCAGCGTCCTGATCTGGGCCCGCAGATCCGCCTCCAGCGGCACCGTCGGCGTCCCGTCCGGGACCGTCCCCAGCGCCTCGCCCACCACCAGTTCGGTGCTGACCAGACGCAACAGCGTCTCGTCGCCGTCGCACAGCACCGACCGGGTGGCCTCGGTGACCTCCGACAGTCCGGCCAGCGGCCGCCCCCGCAGGGTCGCGAGGGTGTCGGCCAGCCGGACGGATTCGATGATGTGCGCGCTGGACACCGGCAGATCGTGGGCCCGCAGCGTGCCCGCCACCTTGGTCAGCCACCGCGCGATGGGCTGCTCGGTCTCGGTGAACAGGTGGTGGTACCAGCCCGGCGAGGTGATGCCCGCGCCGTAGCCGGACGAGCTCGCCAGCCGCGAATGCGTCCACGGCACCCAGGTCAGTGTGGCCTTGCTCTTCGGCATGCCCTTGAGGACCCGGGCATCGGCCGCGGCCGGTCCCAGCTTGCCCTCCAGTGCCGGCGCGTGCCACGCGCCGCACACCACGGCGAGCCGCCGTGCACCATCCTTCAAGGCCTTTCGCATGATCTGCCGCATGTGCGCCTCACGCCGCAACGTATGCGCGTCCACTGTGATCCGCACCGATTCGATGGAGACCGGTCCATCCTCCGGGAACGGTTCGCCCTCCTCTGCTGTCCCGGACCCCTCGAACGGGACAACGGAATCGGATTCCCGGCCGGTGGTCGCATCGTCCAGGTGCTCGGCGTGCTCCCGCAAGGCGCCCATGGCCTCGTTGACGGCAGCGAAGATATCGGCGTCCGAGGCGGATTCGACGATGGCGTCCCACCAGCGTTCGGCGTCGTCGTACCCGGCGGCGGCCGCCAGGATGGCCAGTGGATCGGTCCGGTCGCCGGGCTCGTCCGCCACCGCGAGCGCGACACTCGCGGGCAGATCGCAGAAGCCCACGGCCACATCGTTGTCCACCGCGTACCGCAGTGCCACCCACTCGGGCGAGAAGGTCGCGAAGGGCCAGAACGCGGCCTTGGCCGGGCTGTCGGGCTGATAGGCGAGCAGCGCCACCGGCGGCGACATCCCCTCGGCCGCAAGGTAACCGATGAGCGGATCGGCGTCGGAAGGCCCCTCGATGAGGATGGCGTCCGGCCGGAACCGAGCCAGCGCCAACGCGAGCGAGCGCGCCGAACCCGGCCCGTGGTGGCGGATGCCGAACACCCGCGTCTCGGTCGACACTCCGGCCTCGGTCGACACCGCGACGGCAGTGGTCATTCGTGGACCTCGCGGCAGGCCCGGTAGAAGTCGGCCCAGTCGGGGCGCTGTCGCACCACGGCCTCCAGGTATTCCGTCCACACCACCTGGTCGGCGACCGGATCCTTGACCACCGCGCCCAGCACCGCGCCCGCGATGTCGGCGGGTCGCAGCACGCCGTCGCCGAAGTGCGCGGCCAGCGCCATGCCATTGGTGATCACCGAGATCGCCTCAGCCGTCGACAGCGTGCCCGTCGGCGACTTGAGTTTGGTGCGCCCGTCCTCGGTCATGCCCGAGCGCAGTTCGCGGAAGACCCGCACCACGCGCCGGATCTCCTCGGCCGCCGCCGGGACGGCGGGCAATTCCAGTGCGGCGCCGAGCTGTTCGACGCGGCGGGTCACGATGGAGACCTCCTCGTCCTCGCCGGCCGGCAGCGGCAGCACCACGGTGTTGAACCGGCGGCGCAGCGCGGAGGAGAGCTCGTTGACGCCGCGGTCGCGGTCATTGGCGGTGGCGATCACATTGAAGCCTTTGGCCGCCTGCACCTCCAAGCCCAGTTCCGGCACCGGCAGTGTCTTCTCCGACAGCACCGTGATCAGCGCGTCCTGGACATCCGAGGGGATGCGGGTGAGCTCCTCGAGCCGCGCGATGGAGCCGGCGCGCATGGCGGTCATGATGGGCGAGGGCACCAGTGCGGCCTCGCTCGGACCCTCGGCCAGCAGCCGGGCGTAGTTCCAGCCGTAGCGGATGGCCTCCTCGGCGGTGCCGGAGGTGCCCTGCACCAGCAGTGTGGAATGCCCGGCGATGGCGGCCGAAAGGTGTTCCGACACCCACGTTTTCGCAGTGCCGGGCACGCCGATCAACAGCAGGGCGCGATCGGTGGCGAGGGTGGCGACCGCGACCTCCATGAGCCGGCGCGGGCCCACGTACTTGGGGGTGATCACGGTGCCGTCGGCCAGCGTGCCGCCCAGCAGGTAGGTGACCACCGCCCACGGCGACAGCTTCCAGGAGGGCGGACGCGGGCGATCGTCGGTGGCGGCCAGGGCCTTCAGTTCGTCGGCGAAGGCCTGTTCGGCGTGCGGGCGCAGCAGGGCGTCCTGTTCCTGAGTCATGGTCACTGCAGCTCCTCGAGCATCGTCTTGCGGTCGATGAGGTCATGGGCGAGCTGGTCGAAGGCCTGCTCCCAGTACGGATCCGCGCACCGGCGGGCGATACCGGACACCATGCCCGCCACCGCCACCGGGAAGTGAGCGGACGCCGCGCGGAACAGCGTCCGATAGGAGCCTGGCACCAGGCTGGGCGCACCCGGCCGGTCGGCACACAGCTGGGCGCGCTCGGTGAGCAGCCGCAGCACGTGCTCGGCCATCGGGCCGGGCCACGGATGCGGCATGGCGCGCAACATGGATTCGATCTCGGCCAGCCAGCTGGAATCCAGGCCACGCAGGTAGCGCACCTGATCGGCCTCCGGCTGGAGCGCGAACAGCTCGCGCAGCTTGTCGGTGTCGGCGTCGCGGGCGTCCGCGCCGGAGACGGCCCCGAACAGCGCCCGGGCCCACTCCGGATTCCGTTGTGCCAGCGCGGCATCCGACCAGCCCGCGATCATGGGGCCGCGCATGCCCTCGGCCATGGGCACCCGCACCGCCTCCGCGGCCGGGCCGAGCAGCCGCTCCCAGTGCCGCAGCGGCGTGGCGGCCACCACCCGGTGCAGCCATTCGGTGGACAGATCGGGGGCGCCGTCGGCGCGATAGGCGGTGTAGCCGAAGGAGTCTCCGACACCGTCGCGCCGGGCCTCCTCGTCGAGGACGCCCGGACCGGTGGTGACCAGCTGCGGCCGCACCGGACGGGAACCGAAACTCAGCCAGGCCGCGGCCCGGCCGGCCATCCGCCGCGCGAAGGCCGAATCCGGCAGCCGCCCCAGCAGATCCGCGGCCAGCCGGCGCACCTCAGCGCGCCGGTCGTCGAGGGCGGTCTCCAGCAGCGCCTCGTCATCGAGTGAGAGGCCGTCCGCCAGCACCGCCAGCAGTTCGGCCTTGCCCGGCCCGGACTCGGTGCCCCAGGACGCCGCCAGCGCCGCCCGCGCGGCCGCCGCATCCCGCTGTCGCAGCTGCGACAGCCAGCTGCGCCGCTCCGCGGCCCGGCCGTGCGACCACACGCTCTCGTCCTCGGCGGCGGCCCGCACCAGCGACTTCCAGCCGGGATGCTGCGCGGCCAGCCAGCGACCCCGCGCACCCGCCAGCCGCAGCAGCGGTTCCCGATGCGACGCCAGCGCCTTGGCCCGATCCAGCAGGCCGCTGACCATTGCGTCCGGAGCGCGGAAGTCCCGCGGCCCGGCCAGCGCGAACCACTCGTCGAGGAACGGCGAATTGTCGGCCAGCAGGTGGGTCAGCCGCGCACCCGCCGCGACCGGCAGCAACCGCCGTTCGTCATCGGCCGCGGCCGCGCTGCGCTCCGCCGAGGTGGCCGAGACGCCGCCGCGTGCGAAACAGTCCTGCAGCGCAATCGATTCCAGCAGGACCGCGGCCCGATCCCCGGTCAACGCGGTCGTCGCGGCGGCAACCGGCGACGCCAATCCCGACAGGTCGGCCTGACGTCGCGCCGTGCCGACGAGCGCCGCCGAAACCAGCTCGGCACTCGCGGTATCCTCGACGCCACCTCGGATCGGCATCGGATTTCCCTGTGCCACACCGACATCCACCATGGTCCCGGCGGCGAGTGCCGCAACCGGCACCAACCCGTCCACCGTCCACTCGCCGATCACCGTGACCGGATGCCCACCGGAGAGCCCGAGCAGTCGCCACGGCTCACCTTCGGCTGTCGACACCGGCAGTGCGTCGCCACCGGATTCCGCTATGTACCAGCCCTTTTCACCACGAACGGGCACGACCTCGGCCAGCAGCACCGGCCACGACCGCAGAAACGGATCGGCCCCCAACGCCCGCGCCTGCTCGGCGAGAGCGGCGGCGATGGTGCCGTTCCGGTCCGGGGAACCGGCCATGTGCAGCGGGATGGTGGTGAAGGGTTCTGGGATGTCTTCGTGGCGGTCGCCCCAGAGGGCGCGCAGGGGTGCGGCGCTCGGGTAGAAGTGGAGGTTCGCGTCCACCTGGAAGCCGGGGGCCGGGGTGTCGTTCGGGAAGGCGGGGCTGCCGTAGTGGTGGTCGACGAGCAGAGCCCAGCGACCGGATGCGCGGCCGCGCAACCAGACTCGGCGGGTGTAGAGGCCGTCTTCGGTGGTGATCCGGATGCCCAGGACCAGCCAGCGGTCACGAACCGCCGGTTCGGCGCGGACCGTGTCGGCCGGCGTGGGGTACCCGATGTGGGTGCGCACGCTGGCGCGCAGGCCGGGGGAGAGGGCGTCGAGACGGGCGTGCGCGGCGGTCAGCAAGTGCAGGCGGGCGTATTCGCGCAGCAGCAGCCGAGGCCATTCGGAATGGGTGGTGGCGAGCGGCAACTGGCGCAGGGTCGCGGCGATGCCGGGAGCCTGCGCGTCGACCATGCGGGCCGCCACCGTCTCGAAGGCCCGGATCGAGCGATCCGACTGCGCGAGGCCGGTGCGCACCTGGTCGGTGAGCCAGATGTCCAGATCGGCCAGACCCGCGGTGACCCGGACGCGGCGCTGATCGGCGGCAGCCCCGGCGCCGCGGGCGGGCTTGGCCTCGGGCGCGGCCTGCTTCTCAGCGCGGGCGGCCCGGCCGGCCAGCCAGTCGGCGGCGAAATCGGCCGCTGTGTCCGCGGCGGGCACGTCACCCGCACTCCACGACAACAAAAGGGACAGTGCGTGTTTGCACGGAAACTTGCGACTCGGGCAGGTGCATTTGTACGCGGGCCCCGACAGATCCACGATGGTCTGATACGGTCGGCTGCCGCTGCCCTGGCACAGTCCCCACAGCGCGGTGTCGTGAATGCCGGTGCCGCTCCATTTGCCACGCAACGTGCGCGCGGCGGTCAGCGCTGCGGCGTCCGGTGCGAGCGATCCGACGTGATCGGCGGTCCAAGCGGTGGTCATCCATCCCCCCTTCCTCGGTTGAGCAAAGTTGTATCCGAGGGCACCGACAGATCCGGGCCATGATCGGGCCCGCTCCAACAACCACGAGCGGGCCCGCTCCAACGGCCGCGCGGGGCCGGCCCGGTAAGGTCGCGGACATGCCCCGCGTCGCGATCGAATACTGCACGCAGTGCCGCTGGCTGCTCCGCGCGAGCTGGATGGCTCAGGAGTTGCTCACCACCTTCGCCACCGACCTGTCCGAGGTCGCCCTCATCCCCGGCGAGGGCGGCGTCTTCCGCATCACCGTCGACGGTGACCAGATCTGGGAACGCAAGGCCGACGGCGGTTTTCCCGATATCGCCATCCTCAAGCAGCGCGTCCGCGACCGGGTGGCGCCCGGCCGCTCGCTCGGCCACGCGGACAAGAAGGACACCGAACCGGCGAGCTAGCGGCTCGAGCGGGGCGCCATCGCGAGCTCCCCACGGCGGGCAGCCCGCCGCCACCGCTGTCCGGAGTCGATGGCACGCCTGATCTTGCGCACACTGGGTACCTGTGTGAGCAGGTGCAGCTGATACCGCCACGGCATTTGCCGCCCGTGCCGGACCGACATCGCATAGGCGAACTGCACGGCGCCGCGATCGAGATACCGGTCGGCGTGTTCGAACCAGACCATGCTGGTACGGGCGGCGGCCTGTATCGGGCGCAGTGCAGCGCGCCGCTGCGCATCGTAATTCTTCAGTGCGTCGGCGACCTCGGCATGCTCGTACAGGTTCTGTGCGAGCACGACAGCGTCGACGATTGCCAACCGGGTGCCCGAGCCGATGGTGAAGTGCGTCGTGTGCGCCGCATCGCCGAGCAGCACCACGTTGTCGTGATACCAGGTCTTGTTGGTCACCTCGGGAAAGCGGCTCCACCTTGCGAATTCGCCTCGTGTCTTGCTGATCAACGAGTGACCGTCGAGAGGGCGGCCGAATATGTTCTCCAGAACCCGCACGTTCTCCAGATTGTCCAGGGAATCGAATCCCAGTCCATGCCAAGTCCGCGGTTGGCATTCGACGATGCAGGTGCTGATTCTCCCGGCAATCGACGGGTAGGCGTGAAACCAGATCCAACCGGCCGAGGTGTGTTCGAAGGCGAAGGTGAATCGGGTGAAGACCTTGTCCGTGCCGAGCCAGATATATCGATTCTCGCCGAGTGTGACCGACGTGCCGAAACGATGATCACCCAGCTGTCGTATCCGGCTGTTCGCGCCGTCGGAGGCGACGATGAGATCGAAATCGTCGAAGCCGGACAGATCATCCACGTTTCGCCCGTGCTGGACATCGACGCCCAGGTCCCTCGCCCGTCGCGAAAGTACGTCGAGCAAGGCCGCGCGTCCCATGCTGAACCCGTAGCCCCCGAAATGCGCGGTCTCGTTGTCGCCCACATGGATTGCCTGTTCACGCCATACGACCGACCCGGCACGCACCGCCTGGGCGCTGTCGGGGTCATTCCGATACAGAATGTCGAGCAGGTCGTCCCAATACACGACGCCCCAGCCATAGGTGGACCCGGGAGGATCGCGGTCGATCACCGTGATGTCATGGGCCGGGTCGCGGCGCTTCATCGAAATAGCGAAGTACAACCCGGCCGGCCCGCCACCGACACACACGATCTTCATCTCGTCACCGGCTCCAGCCGAGTTGGTCGAACCTGGCTTCACATGGGTGGTACTCGATGCGACCGAGCCCGGCACGCTGTGCGTGTCCGGGCTCGATCACCAGCGCTAGAAGCTGCCCCAGCCACCGGGTAGCCACCAGCCGGGATTCCATCCCCAGCCGTTGCCGCCACCCCAACCCCAGCCACCGCCACCCCAACCCCAGCCGCCGCCACCCCAACCCCAGCCGCCACCGCCCCAGCCGTGGCCGCCGCCCCAGCCGGGGCCGTTTCCCCAGCCGTGGCCGCCGCCCCAGCCATGGCCGCCGCCCCAACCAGGGCTGTCGACTTGCTGGGTTACAGACGTTGGCGTGGTTGCTTGCGCGGTAGGCGCTTTTGCCGCGGCTGCGGCGACCGGAATCGCGGCGAGTGCGGCTATACCGGCGGCAGCCGCCAGCCGGGTGAACCTTGTGCGTGAACTCTTTCTCTCGGTCATGATAGGGCTCCAGAAATGCTGTCCCGACCTGCTGGAAGTCTACGCGGTTTCGCTGAACTCCAGAAGACATAGCATTGGCCCATATATAATGCCCGCCGCGTCCCGCCGGCCGCCGGCTCAGCTACAGCAGCCGCCCCCACAGCAGCCGCCACCGCTCGACGGGGCCGGCGTGGGTGCGGGGGCGGTGCCGCCGCGAGTCACGGTCCCGAAGGTGGTCAGGAGTTTGACGGTGTCGTCATGGCCCTCCGGGCAGCTCGCAGGGGCGGACGCCTCGGCCATGGGACGGGTCAGGTCGAAGGTGTCGCCGCAGCTGCGGCATCGATACGCATAGCTCGGCACCCGCCCAGCGTAAACGACGCCCGGGCGTACCGGCGGCGCGCTGACGTCGATCCCGCGGTGCACCCGGGACCACCCAGTACCCTCGATTTACGGAGTACGAGGAGGTGTGGTGTGAGCACTCGATTCTTCGACAGGCTGTCGGAACGTAATGGCGCGCCGGTTGCGCGGACCGCGAACGGCGAGGTGTCCGGTGTGCTGGACGGTGCGGTGGCGCTGTGGCGCGGCATTCCCTACGGCGCCAGCACGGCCGGGCCCAATCGCTTCCGATTGCCCCAGCCCCCGCAATCCTGGACCGGCGTCCGCGAATGCGTGCGTGTCGGTGACGTCGCACCGCAGACCCCGGGCTTCGTGCCCGTCGACGCCAACCTGCGCATGGGCGAGAACTGTCTCTGGCTCAATCTCTGGGCCCCGGTCGCCGACGCGGACGAACTCCGCCCGGTCCTGGTGTGGCTGCACGGCGGGGCCTTCTGCTTGGGCACCGCCGCCCAGGCCATCTACGACGGGCGGCGGCTGGCCGAGACCGGTGACGTGATCGTGGTCGCGGTCAACTATCGGCTCGGCGCACTGGGTTTCCTCGACCTGTCCTCGCTCGGCGAGGAATTCGTCCCGAATCTGGGCCTGCACGACCAGATCGCCGCCCTGCAGTGGGTGCGCGACAATGCCGCGGCCTTCGGCGGCGATCCGGGCAATGTCACCATCTTCGGCGAATCCTCCGGCGCGGGCTGTGTCACCGCGCTGCTCACCTCACCGCTGTCGGCGGGCCTGTTCCATCGCGCCATCGCCCAATCCCCGCCCGCCACCACGGTTTTCGGGCCCGAACGCGCCGCCGTGGTGGCCAAGCGCTATCTGGAACTGCTGGAGCTGACCCCCGACCATTCGGCCGAGCTGCTCACCATGCCCATCGAACGCATCGTGACCGCCGCCGGCGCCCTGCTCGACGAGGTGCCGCTGCGCGAACCCGGCCGGCTGGCCGCCGCGCCCGTGGTGGACGGCAACCTGCTGCCCGCGTACCCGAGCGAGCGCTTCCAGCAGGGCCGTTCGCACCGGGTGCCGCTGATCATCGGCACCAACAAGGACGAGGCCTCGCTGTTCCGGCTGTTCCGCTCGCCCATCATGCCGGTCACCCCGGACGCGGTGAACGCCATGCTGCGCGGGGTGGCCGCCGAACACCCCGGCCTGTCACCGGAGCGGCTGGCCGAGATCGCCTCCGCCTATGAATCCAGCACCCCGCGCGGCGCGCTCACCATGTCCACCGACGCCGCCTTCCGCATGCCCTCGCACTGGGTGGCCGACGCGCATTCGGCGCACTCGCCGACCTGGATGTACCGCTTCGACCACGCCACCCCGATGCTCAAGGCCGCCCGGGTCGGCGCCGGCCATGCCACCGAATTGCCCTATGTCTTCGGCAATTTCGGCTCCTTCGACTACGACCCCACCTTCTGGCTGGGCGGACGCAAAGCGGCACAGGAGGTTTCGGGCCGCATGATGCGCCGCTGGCTGGCCTTCGCGGAATACGGCGTGCCCGCCGCCATCGACGGCTCCAAGCACTGGCCGCCCTACAGCGCCGCGACCCGCACCACCCTGGTCATCGACAATATGGACCGGGTCATCGACGACCCCGACCGCGATCGCAATACCGTGTGGGGCGACGACGTGGTCGGGTTCTACTGAGCCACAACGGATCACACGGTGGGCACAATCGATCACACAGTGGCGGTGGCGCGCCGGCCCAGCCGGGCGGGCATGTGCGCGTAGCCGTGCAGGGTGTAGAGCCGGCGGCGTTCGGGCGTGCTCGCCAGGGTGAGATCGGGGAAGTTGTCGAACAGCGCGCGTAGCGCGTACGCGCCCTCCATCCGGGCCAGGCTCGCACCCAGACAGGTGTGGATGCCGCTGGAGAACGTCAGGTGTTCGCGGGCATCGGCGCGGGTGATGTCGAAGCGGTTGGGGTCCTCGAACTTCTTCGGATCCCGGTTCGCGCCCGCCAGCGACATCACGAGCACCGTGCCCGCCGCGAGCCGGAAATCACCGACCTCGGCGTCGCACAGGGCGATTCGCGCGGTCATGGTGACCGGTGGGTCGAAGCGCAGGATCTCGTCCACGGCCTGCGGCCACAGGTCCGGGTCCGCGCGCAGCATGGCCAATTGCTCGGGATGCGAGAGCAATTGGACGATGCCGTTGCCGATCAGGTTGACGGTGGTCTCGAACCCCGCGCCCATCAGTAGGCTCGCCGTCGCCTTGAGCTCGCGCTCGTTCAGTTCCCCGGCCGTCACCAGGCTGGAGAGGATGTCCTCGCCGGGCGCGCGCCGCAGTTCGGCCAGGTGTTCGTTCAGATAGCTGTCCATGACACCCATGGCCGTGTAGGCATCGCGCCACGACCGCCAGGAGATGCCGATGTCCAGTAGCGGGCTGGCCGCGTCACCCCAGCTGAGGAACTCGTCGCGGGAGGCCTGCGGGAAACCCAGCATCTCGGTGATGATGGCGATCGGTACCTGCTGGGCGAAATCCGCGATGAGGTCGGCGGAGCCGTTCGGCGGCAGCGCGTCCAGCAGCTCGGCGGTCACCGACTCCACCCGGTCGCGCAGCCGGCCGACGGCGCGCGGGGTGAAGGCCGCCGACACCGACTTGCGGATGCGGGTGTGATCCGGCGGATCGATCATCAGCATCGACGGCGGTTCGACCGGATTGGGCGGGGTCTGCGCCCGCTTCAGCCGATCGCGCAGCCACGCCGGCATATCCACGCCATCGGGCCCGAATGCGCCGAAGCGATTGTCACGCAGGATGGCCCGGGTCAGCTCGTAGTCGGCGCTGGCCCAGGTGTACGGGTTGTGCACCAGGCGGCCGCGGCGGCGAATCTCCTCGATATGCGGATACGGGTCGTGCAGCGCGTCCGAGGTGGTGATCAGTTTCGCGAACGGGTTGTCCTGCCGCGCCTGCAGTCGCAGCGCCCACCGCGGGGCGCCGTGCTCGACCAGCCACCGGGTCCAATATCGCGGACTCATCATCGCGGGACTCCCTCGTCGTCGGATGATTCCACCGTACGGAAACCGCCGCGGACGAGAAACATCCCGAGGAGGGAAAAGGCCCTCCTACCGCGGTAGGAGGGCCTTACTCGGAAAGGCGTGCTCAGCGGCGCTGGGCGGTCACCCGCTCCGATGTCAGGCGGCGTTCCTGCGCGGCCGGGTCGGGATTGGCGACCTGGACCAGCGAGGCGCCCGCGGCCAGTACCGCCACGAACCCGTCGACGAGTTCGGCCGGGGTGTCCCAGGACGCGGTCGACAGCACCCGGTCCTCGGCGGTGAAGCCCTGGCGGGCAGCGGATTTGCGGGCCTCGTCGAGGACGGCGGAGACCGAGGTGCCGTCGAGCGCGCAGCCGATGCCGCGCGGATGGAACTGGTCGCCGTGCACGCGCACCGCGGTGGCGTAGTCGGTGACGCCGATCGGCAGATCGCGCACCGGCATGCCCATCGGATCCAGGGAGAGGGCGGCGACCTCCGCGATCCCGTCGGCCTCGTCGATGCGGTCGGCGGTGACCAGCGCCAGCTCGGCGTCGGGATCGGCGTGCAGCACCACCTCCACACCCGCCCACCAGCAGCCCAGCAGCACGGCCGCGGTCTGCCAGTGCGCCGGGAGCAGCACCGCGACCCGGGCGCCGGAGGACAGCCCGAATTCGTCGCGAATCATATTGGCGGTCTTGGCCGCCCAGTTGGCCAGCGTCAGCGCGGACAGCTCGATCCGCGCGCCGGTGGCGTCGTCGTAGTAGGTGATGCGCGGGCCCGCGGGGTCGCGGGCGAGGATGGGGTCGAGTACCGCTTCGGTGAGGGTCTCGTTCAATTCACGCATTTCGGTCCGTTCGTACCGGCGTCGATGGGTGGGGCGGGCGGCACCGGCGTCGCGGTCGTACTGCTTCCGGAGAAGTCGAAGGAGGCGCTGCCGGTCGCCGAACCCGGACCAGCGTAGTCAGTCGCCAGCACCACGCGAACCGCCCCCTCGGGCAATCCCGACTCCGCCATCACCGGCAGCCCGCCCAGCGCCTGCGCCACCGCCCGCGCCTTGGCGTCGCCGCCCGAGGCCGCCAGCACCCGGCTGCTCTGGATCGGGCCGCCGATCCAGTTGTCCACCGTCCCGGTGCGGAAACCCTTGGCCGCCAATGCCTGCGCCGCCTGCGCGGCCAGGCCGGCGGTGCCCGAGGCGTTGTAGACGTCGACGGTCACCGTGAACGGGTCCACCCCGCCCTCGTTCGGGGCGTCGTCGCCGACAGCCCTGGCCACGTACTTGCGCACCGCCGCCGGATCCACCCGGACCACGGATTCGCCGTTCTCGGTCCAGCCGTTGAGGTCCTTGACCGGGATGGTCTCGAACTTCACCTGGCCGCCGGACAGGTCCTGCAGCTCGTGCAGGAAGCCGAGCACATCCCAGCCGTCGTCGAGCACGACGGTGCGGCCGACGGCGTCGCTGAGATCCTCGAGCCGGCTGGGACTGGTGAGCGTCTTGGCGCTGAGCACCTGGTGCACGAGCTGCGCCATGTACACCTGCTGGCGCACGATCCGGTCCACGTCGCCACGTGGCAGCTGGTGGCGCTGGCGCACGAAGCTCAAAGCGTGTGCGCCATCGAGCTTCTGCTCCCCGGCGGGGAAGTCCGCGCCCGAAAGCGGTTCGTCCACCGGATTGTTCAGGCACACCTCGACGCCGCCGACGGCATCGGTGAGCAGCACGAACCCCAGCAGCCCGACCTCGGCGTAGTGGTCGACGTTGATGCCGGTGAGGTTGGCCACCGTCTTGACCAGCGCCTGCCGCCCGGCCTCCGTCGACTGCCGATCGGCCTCGGCCGGATCGGTGCCCTTGTCGATCAGCTTCTGCTCCGTGGTCGCCTTGGTGATGCCGTAGGCGGAGTTGATCTTTCCCATGCCCACCCCGGGGATGTCGACGTAGGAGTCGCGGGGGATGGAGATGGCGGTCGCGGAGCTGCCGTCGTTGGGCACCCGGATGAGCACGATGGTGTCGGTGTTGAGCCCGCCCTCGCCGTCGTCGCCGGCGTGCAGCATGGCCAATTCAGCGGCGGTGAGCGAGTTTCCGTGGGCGTCGGTGCGGGAGTCGATGCCGACCATCAGGATGTCGGTCGCGCCGTCGGCCTTGTCGCCGCCGAGCCCCAGATTGCCGATCCGCTCGATGCCCGCCACCAGCTGATCCACGCTGTGCCAGCCCAATCCGGTCACCGTCAGCACCAGCGCCGAGAGCACGGCGGCCAGCACGCGGCCCGGACCGCCGCCCCATAGCTCGCGCGATCCCGTACCGGAGCGCGGCGATAACGGCGCGGATGCCCAGGTGCGGTCCGGCAACCCGATCTCCCTTTCGCGTCTTCGGCCGAGCGGACCCCGATGAGCGAGGTCGCGTCGATGGGAAGCCCCCGTCAGTCAGGCTAGTGGCGGTAGCGGCGATGTTGCCGTATCGCCGGCTCCGTGAGTCGTGCGGGGTCCGTGCCAGACTGGCAGCCGTGACCGCCCATGACGTGAGCCCGACCACCGGCCGACCGCGCCCGGATTTCGCGCGACTGCTGGTGACGGGGGCGCGCGGTCAGCTCGGGCGCGCAGTGATGAGGCTCGCACCCGGCGCGCGTGGCG
The DNA here is from genome assembly GCF_042754245.1 of Nocardia sp. NPDC059228. NCBI lineage: Bacteria > Bacillati > Actinomycetota > Actinomycetes > Mycobacteriales > Nocardiaceae > Nocardia > Nocardia sp. NPDC059228. The sequence continues at coordinate 252,154 of NZ_JBHZAL010000006.1, forward strand.
TGGCTCACACCGATCTCGACATCACCGACGCCGATGCCGCGCGCAAGCTGGTGAATCCCGGTGACGTGCTGATCAACTGCGCCGCCTACACCGCCGTCGACCGGGCCGAGACCGACGTGGACGCCGCCTTCGCGGTGAATGCCACCGGGCCGGGCGTGCTGGCCCGGGTGTGCGCCGAGAACGGCGCGCGGCTGATCCACGTCTCCACCGACTACGTCTTCCCCGGCACCGGCACGCACCCGTACGAACCGGACGATCCGACCGGCCCGGCCACCGTCTACGGACGGTCGAAACTGGCTGGGGAGCAAGCGGTTCTGGAGTTCGCGCCCGAGGCGGACATCGTGCGCACCGCGTGGGTCTACACCGGCGCGGGCGCCGACTTCGTGGCCACCATGCGACGGCTGGAAAGCGAGCGCGACACCATCACCGTGGTGCGCGACCAGATCGGGTCGCCCACCTACGCGCGCGATCTCGCGGCCGGCCTGCTGGAACTGGCGAGCCGGCCCGGCAATCCCACGACACCCCGAATCCTGCACGCCACCAATGCCGGACAGGCCAGTTGGTTCGAGCTCGCCCGGGCCGTCTTCGCCGGTCTCGGCGCGGACCCGGAACGTGTACTGCCCTGCGGCACCGAGGATTTCCCGAGACCCGCTCCGCGCCCGGCATATTCGGTCCTTTCGGGCAATTCGTGGTCCGCCGCGGGCCTGGCGCCGCTGCGTCACTGGAAGCAGGCACTGAACGACGCACTGACCGCCATCTCCGACTATCCTGGGCCCCCGTGAGCCCCTCGGATTCTGTCGGACAACCCCCCGCCGCGGAGAAAAAACCGCAGCTGGCCGTTGTCACGGTGACCTACTCGCCCGGCGAGCACCTGGAACACTTCATCAGCACGCTGGCCACCGCCACCGGTGAGAAGCCGCAGGTCATCCTGGCCGACAACGGCTCGGTGGACGGCACCCCGGAAATGGCCGCCGAGGCCAACGCCCACGTGCGCCTGCTGCGCACCGGCGGCAATATCGGCTACGGCGGCGCCATCAACCGCGCGGTCGCCGAGATCGACCCGGACATCGAATTCATCGTCATCGCCAACCCGGACGTACGCTGGGGCACCGACTCCATCGACGAGCTGCTGGCCGCGGCCCGCCGCTGGCCGCGCGCCGGGGCCCTGGGCCCGATGGTGCTCGAGCCGGACGGCAGCACCTACCCGTCCGCGCGCTCGGTGCCCGGCATCGCCGACGGCGCCGGCCACGCCATCCTGGGCAGCATCTGGCCCAAGAACCCGTGGACCCTGCGCTACCGCCAGGACAACGAGGAGATCTCCGAGCGTTCGGTCGGCTGGCTGTCGGGCTCGTGCCTGCTGGTGCGCCGGGCCGCCTTCGACTCCATCGACGGTTTCGACTCCCGCTACTTCATGTACATGGAGGACGTCGACTTCGGTGATCGGATGGGCAAGGCCGGCTGGCACAATGTCTTCGTGCCGTCCGCGGAGGTCACGCACGCCAAGGGGCATGCCGCGGGTCGTCACCCGGAGACCATGCTGCCCGCGCACCACGCCAGCGCCTATCGTTTCCAGGCCGACCGGCATCCGCACTGGTGGCAGGCTCCGCTGCGCATCGCGCTGAAGGCTGGACTTGCGATCCGATGCCGGCTTGCGGTTCGATCCGCACTGCGCGAACGTGATCGAAACGAGAGTGTTTAACATCGCGGGCGCGCATTCCTGACAACCTGACAACAGGGGAGAAGATGGCGAACAGCGGTAGTACCGCCGGGTCGACGGACGCGGTGATCCTGGTCGGAGGCCAGGGCACCCGCCTGCGTCCGCTGACCTTGTCCGCCCCCAAGCCGATGCTGCCCACGGCCGGACTGCCGTTCCTGCAGCATCTGCTGGCCCGCATCGCCGATGCCGGCATCACCCACGTGGTGCTCGGCACCTCCTACAAGGCGGAGGTGTTCGAGGAGCACTTCGGTGACGGCTCCGACCTCGGCCTCGAGCTCGAATACGTCACCGAGACCGAACCGCTGGGCACCGGCGGCGGCATCCGCAATGTGCTGCCCAAGCTGCGCGCCGACACCGTCCTGGTGTTCAACGGCGACGTGCTCGGCGGCACCGACCTCGGCAGCGTCCTCGAGACCCACCACACCTCCGGCGCGGATGTCACCCTGCACCTGGTGCGTGTGAGCGACCCCCGCGCCTTCGGCTGCGTCCCCACCGACGAGAACGGCCGGGTCACCGCGTTCCTGGAGAAGACCCAGGATCCGCCGACCGATCAGATCAACGCGGGCTGCTACGTCTTCCGCCGCGAGTACATCGAGAAGATCCCCGCCGGCCGTCCGGTCTCGGTCGAGCGGGAGACCTTCCCGTCCCTGCTCGCCGAGGGCGCGCACATCCAGGGTCACGTGGACATCTCCTACTGGCGTGACATGGGCACCCCCGAGGACTTCGTCCGCGGCTCGGCCGACCTGGTCCGCGGCATCGCCCCGTCCCCGGCCCTGCCGGGCCAGCGCGGCGAATCCCTGGTCCACCCCGGCGCGGGTATCGCCCCCGGCGCCCTCCTCATCGGCGGCACCGTCGTCGGCCGCGGCGCCGAGGTCGGCGCGGGCGCCCGCCTCGACGGCGCGATCCTCTTCGACGGCGCGCGCGTGGAAGCCGGTGCCACCGTGGAGCGTTCGATCATCGGCTTCGGCGCCCGCATCGGCCCGCGCGCCCTGGTCCGCGACGCCGTCATCGGCGACGGCGCCAACGTCGGCGCCCGCTGCGAACTCCTCCGCGGCGCCCGCATCTGGCCCGGCGTCGACATCCCCGACGGCGGCATCCGCTTCTCCACCGACGTCTGACCCCGCCAACCCTACCGGCCGTCCACCTCCCGAGGCGGACGGCCGATCACGTTCCGGCAGTTCGACATTCGCCACGTAGCGGTCGCCATACACTGTCCATCGCGGGCGACGATAACGTCCGATCGCGGACCGCGATCACTCCGAAGCGAGTGCGGCCAGCAGGGATTCGCCGCGCGGCGTGAGGTGGTAGACGACGTTTCGGCCCGTGCGGGCGCCGGCGATGATGCCCGCGTCGCGCAGTACGGCGAGGTGGGCGCCGACAGTGCCGAGGGAGATGTCGAGCAGGGCGGCCAGCTGGGTGCTGGTGGCGGGGGCCGTCAGTTCGCGGGTGACGCGGGCGCGACCGGGGCCGAGCAGGGTGGCGAGCGGGTCGGAATCGGGGGCAGGCATGGGGGCGGCGGTGCCGCGGGCCTGGTAGACCAGGGCGTAGGCGGGCGGATTGTCGCAGGTCCACCAGCCGCCCGGGGTAGTGCGGGGGACGAAGATCAGGCCTTCCCCGGTGATGTCGAGGTCAGGATAGTCCTGGTTGCTGAAGCGGATGGCGGTTTCGGCGGCGGACCAGATGGGTTTGGCGCGCAGTGAGGCGATGGCCTCGTGCCAGCCGTGGTCGGCGACCAGTCCGGCGCGAAAGGTGATGTCGCGGTCCAGGATCGCGCGCCGGCGCGCCCAGTCCGGGGCGACCAGCGCGGTCCACGCGTGCTCGAAAACGGCGGCGACGCGCGGTCCCAGATTGTCCAGCGTCAGCCAGCCGGTGTCCGGTTCTGCCCAGCACGCCGTCAGTGAATCGCGGATCTCGGCCCGCACCAGATCATCGGAATAGGCTGCGACCGAGGCCAATTCGTCGGCCAGGCGGGTGTTCATCCCACCGGTGGGCGGGATGGCGACGAAGGACGGGAACCATTTGGTGGCGGCGACCAGCGGCACCAGCCCGGCGGCCACCGGATCGCGATCCAGCCATTCCGAAAGAGCGGGCCGGAGGCGGGCATGCCGGTCCGAGTAGGCCGGATCGGTGTTCGGCCGGTGCAGGGCGATGAGCGTGCCGAGCGTTTCGGCCAGGGGTGACAGGGCGAAGCGGCACCGCGTCAGCGCGACCGCATTCAATCTGAGCAAGGTCATGTTTCGCCTTTCTCCGAAGCGTTAGCCTAGCGAGCCCCCGCCTGATGAATATCGGAGCGTGGTCTCGCTTTCCGTTCAGCCCCGTCTGTCGCCGCCGTTCCGGCGGTTCCTGCTGATCCGTGCGATCTCGCTGGCGGGGAGTGCGATGACGCCGGTGGCGTTGGCGCTCGCGGTGCTGGGGGTGTCGGGGCGGCCAGGGGATCTGGGGATTGTGCTTGCGGCGCAGGTGATTCCGCAGATCGGCTTGCTGTTGGTCGGCGGGGTGGCCGCCGATCGGTGGTCCAGGCGGGCGGTGTTGGTGGGGGCCAATCTGTGTGCGGGAGTGACACAGGCCGGGGTGGCGGCGGTGCTGATCGGCGGGCACTACAGCCTGCCGGTGATCGCGGGGTTGGAGTTGCTCAATGGGGCCGCCAATGCGTTCGCCGCGCCCGCGTTGCGCGGGATCGTGCCGGAACTGGTGGCGGATGATGCTCTGCAACGGGCGAATTCGCTGTTGGCGGGGACCCGCAATGCCGCCAAGATCCTCGGGCCGACGGTGGCGGGGGTGCTGGTGGCCACGGTCGGCGGGGGCTGGGCGATCGCGGTCGACGCGGCGAGCTTCCTCGTCGCCGCCACGCTGCTGACCCGGCTGCGGCTCGCCCCGGCCACCACCCCGCCGGGTGCCGGGCTGTGGCGGGAGCTGCGGGCCGGGTGGCGGACCTTCCGGGGCATCCGCTGGGTGTGGATGATCACGGTGTCGTTCTGCCTGATCAACCTGCTGTATGCCGGTGTCTGGCAGATACTCGGCCCGGCGCTGACCCAGCAGCGGGCCGGGGACGCGGCCTGGGGACTGGTGCTCGGCGTACGGGCGCTCGGACTGCTCGCCATGAGTGCGCTCATGTATCGGCTCACGTTCCGATATCTGTTGCGCGCCGGGCAGTTGCTCGGGGTGTTCGGCGGATTCGGGCTGCTGGCACTGGGTTTCGGGGCCGGTCTGCCGATGCTGCTGGGGTGTGCCTTCCTGGCGGGGGTGGGGTTCACCGCCCTCGATATCGCTTCGGAAGTCTCACTGCAGCAGCATGTTCCGCGTGACATGCTCTCGCGGGTCACCGCCTACGGCGATCTGCTGTCCTATGCGGCGATCCCGGCCGGGCAGCTGATGGTGGGGCCGTTGGCCGCCCGTTTCGGTGCGTCGCCGGTGACGCTGGTGGGGGGATTCGCCTTCGCCGCGGTGTCGCTCGGGCCGCTGCTGGTGGCCGAGGTGCGTGACCTTCCCGGGTAGGGCGGGTCAGCGCTCCCACTTGCCGGGGTTGAGGTGGAACTGGACCAGGGCGGTGGCGTGGCCGTGACCCAGCTCGTGTTCGGTCTTCAGCCAGCTGACCAGGTCCTTGTGGCCGGTGCGGCCCGAGGTGGTCAGTGCGGCGAACCATTCGTCCACGGGGCGGCCGTATTTGGCCTCGATGGAGGGGAAGTACGAGGCCGGGCCGTGGGGTTTGGTGGTCGCCATGATCATCTCCTTGCGCTGTGGTGTCGAAGGGATCGACGGTGCGGCGCGGGCGAATTCATCGCGGTGTGACGCGGGTCATGCTGTGATGGCGCGGCCTGCGGTGGCGGTGCGCTCGTTGACCAGGAGCAGGCCGGTGGCGGCGACCAGGGCGGCGGTCACGCCGTGGACGCCGAAGGCCGTGGCCGTCGAGCCGTCGTGGCGCAGGATGGTGAGCATGTCGCCGGTGGGGATGGTGGCCATGACCAGCATGACGATGCCGAGTGCGTACCGCTGGCGGGCGGCGAGCAGGGCCACGATGAGCAGCGCGCAGGCCGCATCGCGGACGCCCTTCACGTTCAGGAAGTCGGCGGCTTCGCCGGTGGGGGAGACCCGCATGCCGAAGGTGGGCGCCATGGCCTGCGGATCGGTCAGATAGCGGAACCCGATGTAGGCGATGAACCCTGCTCCGGCGACGGCGAGGGTGGTGGCGATGCGGGAGGTGAGGCGCGAGGCGATCATGTCCGGTGCTCCAAGTTCTAGCGATGCTAACTGATGAAGCAACGCTAAATCATTCATCGGTAGTTTGTCTAGCGATGCTAGAGTTTTCCTATGAGCGTCATCCAGACCCGTAAGGAACGTGAGCGCGCCGAGCGCCGGCAGCGCATCGTCGACACCGCACGTGAGATCGCCGAGACCGACGGCTGGGACGCGGTCACCGTGCGCAAGCTCGCCGAGCGCATCGAATACAGCCAGCCTGTGCTGTACAGCCATTTCGCGGGGAAGGACGCCATCGTGTCGGCCGTCGCCGAGGCGGGCTGTACCGAATTCGCGGCGGTCGTCAAGCAACTGCGCGCCTCCGCCGCCACCCCGGAAGAGGCGTTGCGCGCGGTCGCCCAGGGCTTCCTCGACTTCGCCCGCGACAGCGCCGCCCTCTACGACGCCATGTTCCTGCTGCACACCGACCTGAAATTCGGTCCCGAGGCGCCGCAAGAGTTGAAGGACGCCTTCGGCGAGCTGCTGGAGACCTTCGCCCCCTTCGCCCCGCCCCACGACCCCGAGACCTTCACCGAGGTCGGCTGGAGCAGCCTGCACGGGCTGGCCACCCTGGATCGCAGTGGCCGCCTGCGGCCCGGCTTCCGGGACCAGCGGCTGGAAATCCTGGTCGCGCAATGGGTTCGCGGTAACTGACCCCATGGTTGCGCCACTACCGGCCGTGCCCGGCCTACGCTGAATTCATGGCTGACGCGGTGGTGGTCGGATCCGGGCCCAACGGGCTGGTGGCGGCGGTGATCCTGGCCCGGGCCGGGCTCGAGGTGGAGGTGTACGAGGCCTCCGACCACATCGGCGGGGGCTGCCGCACCGGCGAGGTGACCCTGCCGGGCTTCCACCACGACCTGTGCGCGGGCGCGCATCCCATGGCGGTGGCGTCCCCGGTCTTCCGGGCTTTCGATCTGAAGACGCACGGTGTCGAACTGCTCACCCCGCAGGTTTCCTACGCGCATCCGCTCGACGGCGGGCATGCCGGTCTGGCCTGGCTCGATCTCGACCGCACGGCCGACGGCCTGGGGCGCGACGGTGGTTCCTGGCGGCGGCTGTTCGGCCCGCTGGTGCGCAAGTGGGAGGACCTGGTCGGGCTGGCCATGTCGGACCTGCGGCATCCGCCGATCGACCCGGCCGGCCTGCTGCACCTGGATCCGGGCATCGAACTGCGCTTCGTCAGGCGGCTGCTCGAACAGTCGACGCCGTTGTGGAACATGCGTTTTCGCGAGGACATCGCACCCGCCCTGCTGACCGGCGTGGCCGCGCATGCCATCCGGCCCCCGCGCGGTGTGCCGGGCGCGGGCGTCGCGATGCTGCTCGGCACCCTCGCCCATGTGAGTGGCTGGCCGGTCCCGCGCGGCGGCAGCCAGGCCATCGTGGACGCGCTCGCCGATGATCTGAAAACCCATAGCGGCCGCATCTTCACCGGCCACCGCGTGGATTCCCTCGACGAATTCGACGAGGTCCGGGCCGTGTTGCTGGATGTCGCGCCCGCCGAACTCCAGCGCATCGCGACCCTGCCCGCCCGATACAACTTCGCGCTCAACAGGTTCCGCTACGGCGGCGCGGCCTGCAAGGTGGACTTCGCGCTCGCCGGACCCGTCCCGTGGCAGGCCACCGGCTGTGATCGCGCCGGCACCCTGCACCTGGTCGGCACCCGCGCCGAGGCCGTCGCCGCCGAAAAGGCCGTGGCCGCAGGGCGGCACGCCGATCGCCCCTACGTGCTGGCCATCCAGCCCGGCGTCGTCGATCCGACCCGGGCCCCGGAGGGCAAGCACACCCTCTACACCTACGCCCACGTCCCCCACGGTTCCGCCGAGGATCTCACCGAGGCCGTCACCGCCCAGGTCGAACGCTTCGCCCCCGGCTTCCGCGACCTCGTTCTCGCCACCCATGTCCGCACGGCCGCCACCATGCCCGCCCACAACCCGAACTACATCGGCGGCGACATCTCGGCGGGCGCGATGACCTTGCGCCAGACCGTCTTCCGCCCCGCGCCCCGCTGGAATCCGTACTCGACCCCGCTACCCGGGGTCTACCTGTGTTCCTCGGCCACCCCGCCCGGCCCGGGCGTGCACGGCATGAACGGCTACTTCGCCGCCCGCCACGCCCTGCGCACCGAATTCGACGTCCGCACCGACCCCCTCGAACTACTCACCGACCACTGGCGCATCTGATTGCTACGCTCCGGGGCATGGCCGGATATTCGGGCACGCCCCTGCCGCGCAAGCTCGGCATCAAGGCCGAGAGCCGGGTGCTGTTGGCCGGTGCGCCGGCGGGTTTCGAGCTGGGTGAGCTGCCCGGCGGGGTCGAGGTGCATCGCCGTGCGGCCACCGGGCCCTACGACGTGATCCTCGGGTTCTGTCCGGACCGCGCCACCCTGACGCGCCGATTCCCCGGCTGGCGGCAGCGGCTGGCGGTCGACGGCGGCCTGTGGCTGGCCTGGCCCAAAAAGGCGAGCGGCGTGCCCACCGATCTCGGTGAGAACGCCGCTCGGGAATACGGTTTGGCTCAGGGGCTGGTCGACAACAAGGTCGCCGCCATCGACGACACCTGGTCGGGATTGCGGTTCGTCATCCGCCTCGCCGACCGGTAAGTGACAACTGATTTCGTGCCGGTTGGAGTAACTCGTCGAGTACCTCCGAAATCGGTTGGGCTGCCATCCGCCGGCATGGGTTCCCAACTGTCAACGGCACCTGAGCCGTCCGCTAAAGGCTCGGGGAGGCGGGGGAGTGTGTCCGGTATAGATCCGGCTCCAGGTAGATGACCCGGGCGGCCGGGACCTCGGCGCGCACCCGCGCCTCGGCGTCGTCGATCGCGGTCGCGATATCGGCGATCGTCAGGCCGGGCACGATGGAAACCTTTGCGGCCACCAGCATTTCCTCCGGACCCAGGTACTGGGTGCGCAGGTGGATGACCCGGTCGATGTGCCGGTTGTCGACCAGCGCGGTGCGGATCGCGGCGTCCTCCTCGGGCGTCGCGCCCTCGCCGATGAGCAGGCTCTGCATCTCGATGATGAGGATGACGGCGATGGCGCCGAGCAGCAGCCCGATGGCCAGGGTGCCCACGCCGTCCCACACCGGATCGCCGGTGATCATGGTCAGGCTGATGGCCGCGAAGGCGAAGATCAGGCCGATCAGCGCGCCCGAGTCCTCCAGCAGCACCACCGGCAGCTCCGGATTGCGCGAGTTGCGGATGAACCGCCACCAGCTCGAATTGCCCTTGAGCGGCTTGGATTCCCGCATGGCCGTGATGAAGCTGAAGCCCTCCAGGCAGATGGCGAGGCCGAGGATGACGATCGCGACGATCGGATTGGACAGTTCCTCGGGATGCTGGATCTTGTGGATGCCCTCCCAGATCGCGTACAGCGAGCCGAGCGCGAAGATGACCAGCGCGACCACGAACGAATAGAAGTACCGGTTGCGCCCGTAGCCGAACGGGTGCAGCTGGTCGGCCTCCTGTTCCGCGCGGCGCTGACCGAGCAGCAGCAGCCCCTGGTTGGAGGTGTCGGCCACCGAGTGCACGGCCTCGGCCAGCATGGACGCCGATCCGGTGATCGCCGCGCCCACGAATTTGGCCGCCGCGATACCGGCGTTCGCGCTCAGCGCCGCCAGGATGGCCTTCTTACCGCCGCCCGCAGACAATGAACCGCCCCTTCCCGAATCTATGTCCGTTTTGTCCTAAACGCCTGTGACCGGGAGAGCCTACTAGAGCCCGGGCGTCACTCCTCGCCGACGGCCGCGCAGAACAGCTGCGCCGAGCCGTCCGCGTCCCCGTCGCCATCCTCGTCCACCGCGATCGCCTGCGCGCGAATCCCGCCGTCGGCAGCCGAGATCCACGCCGCGCGCCCGCGTTCCACGATCAGCTCGTGATTGCCCTGGGACAGCTTCACCCGCCCGTGCGTGACCAGCGCGATCCCCGGTCCCGACCGCAGCACCGGCACCGGCTCGGCCCCCGCGGCCAGTTCGAAACGGCTGAGCGCGAATTCGGGCGCGGGCGTGTGATAGCGGAACACGCTGTCCGACACCCGCTCCGCCGTCACGACCGGCAGGTCCAGCGGCTCGAAGTCCAGCACCCGCAGCAGCTCCGGCACATCCACGTGCTTGGGCGTGAGCCCGCCGCGCAGCACATTGTCGGAGTTGGCCATGATCTCCACACCGACCCCGCGCAGGTACGCGTGCAGGTTCCCGGCGTCCAAGAACAGGCCCTCGCCCGGCTCCAGGGTGATGCGGTTGAGCAGCAGCGCCGCCAGCACCCCGGCGTCGCCGGGATACGCCTCGGCGAGCTCGAGCGCCGTGCGCACCTCGGCCACGAATTCCTTGCCGGCGCCGCCGCTTCGGGCCTCCGACAGATACCGCACGCAGCCGTCGAGCACCTTGGGCAGCAGCATGCTCAGACTGCCCTGCGGCAGCGCGATCCAGGTGGTGAACAGCGTGCGCAGCCCCGCCGAGTCGGGCTGGGCGGCAAGCAGTTCGGCGTACTGGCTCAGTTCGGGCACGTCCAGGGCATTGAGCAGCCGCACGGTCTGGCGCGGATCGCGGAATCCGGCCAGCGCCTCGAAACGGTGCAGCGCCACCACGAGTTCGGGCTTGTGGTTCTCGTCGCGGTAGTTGCGCATGGGGGAGTCGATGGCGACCCCGTTGTGGTTCTCCCGCGCGAACCCGGCCCGGGCCTGTTCGACGCTGGGGTGCGCCTGCAGCGAGAGCGGCTCCTCGGCGGCCAGGACCTTCAGCAGGAACGGCAGCTTTCCGCCGAATTCGCCCGACACCGGCCCGAGTTCGCGCTGCGGGTCGGCGCTGACCAGCTCCAGCAGGGATTCGCTGTGCCCGTTGATCTGCACCCGCGCCGGATCGGCGGGATGCGCGCCGAACCAGAGTTCGGCCTCCGGGTGCGCGGAGGGGACCGGTCGTCCGCACAGCTGAGCGAGCGCGGTGCGCGAACCCCAAGCGTAGGAACGCAGCGCACCAACGAGTTCGTGCACTAGTAGTTGCCCCCGTCGTAGCGTCCCGGTCCGGTGGCCGGGCGGGAACCGAGTAGTCGGAGATAGGCGGCCGCCATCTCCAGCCGAAGTGCGAGTACCGCAAGCTTTTCCAGCTCACCACCCTGGACGGCGGGTGCGGTCTGCCCCGCCGCCTCGGCGGCAACGGCGGCTGCGGCGGCCACCTCGGTGTCCACGGTGATCAGGTCGGTGTCGACCAGCCCTGCGGCGGAACCGAACACGGCCAGTCGCCGGCGCACCGTCACCTCGTCCGGATCGGCGCTCACCACGAACACCCGCACCTGCTCCACTGGCGCCGGCCCGTCCAGCTGCTCGTCGTGGAACAGCGGATCGAATCCGGGGGCGGCCACCCCGGCGGTGTCGACCAACCGGCCGTGCGCCGCAACGGCTTCCGAGAGCGTGACCGCGGCAGCGGTCTGCCCGGCCGTGGCCAGCAGCACCTCGGCGCCGTGCTCGGCGAGCACGGTGGCGGCGCCGGAATCACCGGCCAGCACCAGGCGCTTGCGCTGCTGCATGCGAGTGGCCAGGGTCTTGGCGGGATTGTGGAAGGCCTCGTGCTGCGGTCCGTCGCGCAGCGCCTCCCCGTCGAGCAGGTCTGCGAGAGCGTTCAATTCGGGCACCAGCGGCCCGATGCGGTGCGGGTCGATGGTGGTCAGCACGGCCAGGCCCGCGGCCAGATAGCGCAGCATGCGGTTGTGGTCGAGGACCCGCACCCGCGGCGCGAGAATGGTGGCGCGCCCGGCGGCGGCCGCCCGGATGGGTCCCTCGTCCGGCGCGGCCACGACCACTTCGGCACCCCGTCGAAGTGCTCGGTCCACCGCTTCGGACAACCGCGGATCACCCGCGTCGTCGCCCGCCACCAGCACCACGTCCAGCGGCCCGACCCACGGCGGGATCGAAGTCGCCGGTACCAGCGGCATACTCGTGCGGTCACCGAGGGCTGCGATCAACAGCGCCGCCGCGCGTGCGGCGCGCCCGCTGCCCGACACCAGGACCAGACTGCGGGGCCGCAGATCGGTCAGCCGGGTCAGCGCATCTTCGGAAAGTGCCGCGGCGGTTGCCCTTACCTGGGCTCCCCCCGACGCGGCGGAGCGGAGTACACCCCCGGCGTCCGCCGCCTCCAGCGAGGCGACGTCATCGAGGTCGATTACCGGTGTCCCAGCGATCATCGGGCGTTGCCACCTCCCCTCATCGGGTCACCAGACGGTGAATCCAAGCTCTGTGATTCCACTATTCCAGTCAGGCGCGGACGATGCTCAGGATCTCGGTTACGAGTGCGTCTACTTCATCCTGCGATCGCGCCTCGACGTTGAGTCGCAGCAGCGGTTCGGTATTGGAGGCGCGCAGGTTGAACCACGCGCCGTCGGCCAGCTGCACGGTCACGCCGTCCAGCCGATCGACCGATTTCGCCCGCTTGCCGAACGCCTCGAGTACGGCCAGGGTCCGCTCCTGCGCATCCGCCACCGTCGAGTTGATCTCCCCGGAGGCCGCGTACGTCGCGTAGGCGGAGGCCAGTTCCGACATGGGCCGGTCCTTCTCACCCAGCGCGGCCAGCACGTGCAGGGCCGCGAGCATGCCGGAGTCGGCGCCCCAGAAGTCGCGGAAGTAGTAGTGCGCCGAGTGCTCGCCGCCGAAGATCGCGCCGGTGGCCGCCATCTGCTGCTTGATGAACGAGTGGCCGACCCGGGTGCGCACCGGGGTGCCGCCGAGTTCGGTCACCAGTTCCGGCACCGCCCGGGAGGTGATCAGGTTGTGGATGACGGTCGCGCCCGGTTCCTTGGTCAGCTCGCGCTCGGCCACCAGGCCGGTGATGGCCGACGGCGAGACCGGGTCGCCCTTCTCGTCCACCACGAAGCAGCGGTCGGCGTCGCCGTCGAAGGCCAGGCCGAGGTCGGCGCCGGTCTTGCGGACGTGGTCCTGCAGATCCACCAGGTTCTTCGGATCCAGCGGATTGGCTTCGTGATTGGGGAAGCTGCCGTCGAGTTCGAAGAACAGCGGCTCGACCGTGTACTGCGCCAGCGTGCCCAGCACGGCGGGCACCGTGTAGCCGCCCATGCCGTTGCCGGCGTCCACCGCGATGCGCAGCGGACGCGAACCGCTCAGGTCGACCAGCTTGTGCAGGAAGTCGGCGTATGCCGAGAGCAGGTCCTCCCGGGTCTCGGTGCCGCGCGGCCCGTCGAAGGCCGGGACGCCCGCGACGACCTCCTCGGTGATGATGGCCAGCCCGGTGTCCTGACCGACCGGCAGCGCCTTGGCGCGGCACAGCTTGATGCCGTTGTATTCGGCGGGATTGTGGCTGGCGGTGAACATGGCCCCGGGGCAGTCCAGGTGGCCGGAGGCGAAGTAGAGCTCGTCGGTGGAGGCCAGGCCGATGTGCACCACATCGAGTCCCTGGGCGAGCACGCCGTCGGCGAAGGCGGCGGCCAATTCCGGTGAGGAGTCGCGCATATCGTGACCGATGACGATGCGCCGGGCGCCCTCGCCGCGCATCAGCCGGGCGAAGGAACCGGCAACATCCCGGACGAAGTCCGCGTCGATCTGTTCGCCGACAACTCCGCGAACGTCGTATGCCTTGATGACTGCTTGAACGGACTCGGCGGACCGGGCGACTGTCATGCGCACCACCCTAGTAGCTGACCGCGACAATGAGAGACTTCCCCCGACCCTTGCCAACCGGACAACTGATTTCGTGAGGCGAGGGTAACTCGCCGGGTACGTCCAAATTGGTGACGGCACTCAACCGCCGGCACGGGATGTCGATGGTTCACGGCTCTCAACCGTCCGCCGAAGGCGCGGGGAGGCGGGCTAGCCCGGCGGGTCCGGCAGGACGCGTAGATGGCCGCGTCTGCCGGTACGACCCGTGCGGGTCGGGCGCTGCGGGGCGGGAGCGTAGTCGCTGTAGCCGCGCGGATCGGGTTCCGGTGTGCGGCGGCGCAATCCGGCCTCGCGGACGGCTTCGGCGAGCGCGGTGAGATCGTCGTCGTCCGGAGTCGAGGAGGAAAACCCGCCCTCGTGGCGGACCAACTCCCATCCCTTGGGCGCGGTGATCCGGGAAGCATGCGTTTCACACAGGTCCCAGGAATGTGGCTCCGCCACCGTGACCAGCGGACCCACGACTGCCATCGAGTCGGAGTACACATAGGTCAGCGTCGCGACGGCCGGGTTCTTGCAGCCTGGACGGCAGCAACGACGCATGGGGATCACGCCATGCAGGGTAACCCCCCTCACGCCCTCGTGGACACAGACACGCTCAATGAAGCCCGTCTCACTCGCGCCACGAGGGCCTCGGGTAGCTGTGCGCTTTCGTGCCGCGGGCGCGTCGCGACGGCCCCCGGAACGCGGTCGCCGGGTCTCCGGAATGCCGTCGCGGCGGGCCGCCGCACCGGCCGGGCGGCCCGGCGAGGCGGGTGCTCACACCCGCCCGGGGTAGGGGTTAGATTCAAGGTATGACCCGTTCACGTAAGAGGCGACCGCCCACCGCGCGGTCGGTCATCCGCCGCGGGCGGGGTGTGCGCGGGCCGATGTTGCCACCGACCGTGCCCGCCCGGCGCACCCGGGGCCAGGAGTTCGACCGTCTGGTGCTGGAGGCCTTCGCGCCGCTGGAGACCCGCTGGCACGAGCAGCTCACCAAGCTCGACATCGCCGTCGACGACGTGCCGAAAATCCGTCCGCTGCACCCGGATTCGGTCACCTGGCCGGAAGAGGTGGTGGCCGACGGCCCGGTGCCGCTGTCCCGCCTGATCCCGGCCGGTGTGGACCGCTACGGCATGGCCACCCGCGCCCGCGTCGTCTTGTTCCGCAAGCCGTTGGAGCTCCGTGCCGGCGACCCCGACGACCTGGTCGACCTGCTGCGCGAGGTCCTCGTGCAACAGATCGCCACCTACTTGGGTGTGGAACCCGACATCATCGATCCCGACCCGGAGTAGCCGGATGCAACCGCATACCCCGAACTACGTTTCGCAACAACTGATTTCGTAAGTTCGGGGTAACTCGCCGGGTACCTCCACGGTGGTCTCGGCACCCAACCGCCGACACGGGCTGCCAGCGCTCAACGGCTCCCAAGTCCCCCGCTGAAGGCTCGGAGAGGCGGGGGAGCGGGAGCGTCAGCTGATGCCCCGCTTCAAGCGGCGGCGCTCCCGCTCGGAGAGTCCGCCCCAGATGCCGAAGCGCTCGTCGTTGGCCAGGGCGTATTCGAGGCACTCGTCGCGGACCTCGCAGCCCATGCAGATGCGCTTGGCCTCGCGGGTGGAGCCGCCCTTCTCCGGGAAGAACGCCTCCGGGTCGGTCTGGGCGCACAGCGCCCGTTCCTGCCACTGTTCGGCCTCGGTCATCGTGCGACCGCCGCGCGAGAAAGTGTCGTACATATCCTCGGCACCGGTGACGATCAGGCTCAGCCGCGGCGGTTCGGGCTGGTAGGCGGCTCGCGCCCACTGTCCGCCCCCCGGTCGCGCAGTCGTCATCGGTTCACCCCCCTCGTATCCGTTCCGATCGTCGGCGCAGAAGTCAGGTGCTGCGCCAGTCGTGGAATCGGTTTGCGATACACCGCCCGGAATGCCCGACGGGGCCAGCTCTTCGGCCATCGCTCCGCCTCCTCACTGTGTGTTAGCGCAGAATGATTAATCCGTCGGAGCCGATCCCACCGACGGCCCAACACCGCGGCGTAGTCCCGCGGCCATCCCCGAGCTTGGCGTCACTCCGGTGCGAACGCCTGTTCGAAAACCCGTCCGCGCCTTGCACTCTCACGCGGACCCGGAATGACATGCCTGTGATTAGACACGCCGGGAGCGGCGATGGTCAAGCTGCCGAAGCGATTCCGTTACCATCTGCGACCCCGTCGGGACGTGTTCCCGCAGTTCAAATAGCAAATTCGCAGCAAATGAGCTGCGGAACGACTTTCCGCTTCGAACGCATAGGCTGTGCGGATGTGACTCGAGAACAAGCGGACACCGCGCCCGGCACCGGCCTGCGGATCGCCGTCCTGGTCGGCGGAGTCGGCGGCGCGCGGTTCCTGACGGGGGTGCGCGAACTGCTGCCCGGAGCCGACACCACGGCCATCGTCAATGTCGGCGACGACGTGTGGATGCACGGGCTGCGCATCTGTCCTGACCTGGACACCTGCATGTACACCCTGGGTGGCGGCATCGACCCCGAACGGGGCTGGGGGCACGCGAACGAGACCTGGAGCGCCAAGGAGGAGCTGGCGAAATACAAGGCTCAGCCCGATTGGTTCGGGCTGGGCGACCGGGATATCGCCACGCATCTCATTCGCACCGAAATGCTGCGTCAGGGATACCCGCTCTCGGCGGTCACCGAGGCGCTCTGCAATCGGTGGCAACCGGGTGTGAAACTGCTTCCGGCAACCGACGACCGATGCGAAACACATGTCGTAATCGGTGACCCGGAGAACCCTGGCGAACGCCGCGCGATCCATTTCCAGGAGTGGTGGGTTCGATACCGGGCGAACGTAGAGACCCATGGATTCGTGACTATTGGGGCAGATGCTGCGAAACCAGCCCCGGGTGTGATCGAAATCATAGACTCAGCGGATGTGATCCTGCTCGCTCCGTCGAACCCCGTCGTGAGCGTGGGCGCCATCCTCTCGGTTCCCGGCATTCGCGGCGCACTGCGCACCACCGATGCCAAGGTGATCGGATTGTCCCCGGTGATCGGCGGAAAACCGTTGCGCGGCATGGCCGATGAGTGCCTGTCGGTGATCGGCGTCGAAACCTCCGCCGAGGCCGTCGGCAACTACTACGGCGCGCGCTCGAGTACCGGCATTCTCGACGGCTGGCTCGTGCACACCGGCGACACCGCCGACATTCCGGGCGTCGAAGTCCGGAGCGTGCCACTGCTCATGACCGACCCGGCCGCGACCGCCGAGATGGTTCGCGAAGCCCTCGATATCGCGGGAGTCAAACCGTGACAACGGATTCCATCGAAGCGCTGGGCGATCACGCGTCCGGCGGCGAACTGCGCATCCTGCCCGTTCCGGGCCTGCCGGAATTCCGCCCGGGCGACGATGTCGCCGACGCGATCGCGGCACGGGCGCCCTGGCTCCAGGACGGTGACGTGCTGGTGGTGACCAGCAAGATCGTCGCCAAGGCCGAGGGCCGCATCGTGACCGTGCCCAGCGACCCCGAGGAACGCGACGCGGCACGCCGGCAACTGGTGCTCGACGAGTCGGTGCGGGTGCTGGCGCGCAAGAACCGCACCCTCATCACCGAGAACCGGCTCGGCATCGTGCAGGCCGCCTCCGGAGTCGACGGCTCCAATGTGGAACAGGGCGAACTGGTCCTGCTGCCGGAGGATCCGGACGCCAGCGCCAAGGCGCTCCGTACCGCGCTGGCCGACCGCCTGGGCGTGCAGGTGGCCGTGGTCATCACCGACACCATGGGCCGGGCCTGGCGCAACGGCCAGATCGACGCCGCCATCGGGTCGGCGGGCATCCGGGTGCTGCACGACTACGACGGCGCGGTGGACGGACAGGGCAATGAACTGCACGTCACCCTGGTCGCGGTGGCCGACGAGCTGGCCGCGGCCGCGGACCTGGTGAAGGGCAAGCTGGGCGGGGTCCCGGTCGCGGTGGTGCGCGGGCTCGACTACACCGACGACGGATCCACCGCCGGGGATCTGCTGCGGAGCGGCGAGGACGATCTGTTCTGGCTGGGCACCGAGGAATCCGTCGAGCTCGGCCGCAGACAGGCGGTGCCGCTGCGGCGTTCGGTGCGCCGGTTCGCCGAGACGCCGGTGCCGCCGGAGCTCATTCGCGAGGCGGTCGCCGCCGGGCTCACCGCGCCCGCGCCGCACCACACCCGTCCGGTCCGCTTCGTCTGGGTCCGCAAGCGTGGCCTGCGCGAGCAGCTGCTCGAGGCCATGGCCGAGAAGTGGCGCACCGACCTGACCGGTGACGGCCGCACCCCGGAGAGCGTGGAGAAGCGGGTCGCGCGCGGGCGCATCCTCTTCGACGCCCCCGAGATGATCATCCCGTTCTGCGTGCCCGACGGCGCGCACGATTATCCGGACGAGCGCCGCCGCGCCGCCGAGCAGACCATGTTCACCGTCGCGGTGGGCGCGGCCGTGCAGGGCCTGCTGGTCTCGCTGGCCGTGCGGGGTGTGGGCAGCTGCTGGATCGGGTCGACCATCTTCGCGCCCGAGGTCACCCGCGACGTGCTGGGCCTGGAGGCGGACTGGAATCCGCTGGGCGCCATCGCCATCGGGTACCCGCTCGACGAGATCGCCCCGCGTGAGGCGCGCGAGCCCGGCCTCGGGCTGGTCGAGCTGTGAGCGCGGAGTCGCTGCACAAATCGGCGACCGAGCTGCTGGAGACCTGGTCCCCGGCAACGGGTCCGGAGTGCTCCATCCGGGAGGCCATGCTGGCCTTCCTGGGTTCCGCGCCGCGCGGCTGCCTGCGCGAGCATGCGGCCGGGCACATCACCGCCTCTGCCATCGTGTTCTCCCACGACGAGCGCGAGGTGCTGCTGACCCTGCACCCGCGGGTGGGCCGCTGGATCCAATTGGGCGGGCACTGTGAGGAATCCGACGATTCGGTCGCGGCGGCCGCCTTCCGTGAGGCGACCGAGGAGTCCGGTATCGACGGGCTGGTGCTCGAGCCCGGCCTCTACGGCGCTCAGGCGCACCCCATCACCTGCTCGCTGGGCGTGCCGACCCGGCACCTGGACCTGCTGTTCAAGATCAAGGCGCCGGAAGGCGCTGTGCCGGTGCGCAGTTCGGAGTCGACCGACCTGCGCTGGTGGCCGGTGGACGGGCTGCCCGCCGATTCCGACGTGCTGGTGCGCTGAGACCCGGCCGTGCTGTCGTGTTGTGCGGTACACGGGGTTCCGGATGCCGGAATCCCCGTGTTACTGTCCGCTACGTACACGTTCTCAGGGCGGGGTGGAATTCCCCACCGGCGGTAATGGCATCCGGACCGATCCGGAGTGCACGAGCCCGCGAGCGCCACAGTGTCTCTCATCGGCAGTGTGGGTCGAGCAGATTCCGGTGTGATCCCGGAGCCGACGGTCACAGTCCGGATGAAAGAGAACGCGGCACCGGCACGTCCGCACCGCTGGACGGGCCTGTTCGCGTCTTGCCCTGGGTGACATCGCGAACAGGAGGAATCCCCATGTCACCCACTTCCACTCGCATCGCCCTCGTCGCCGCGCGCTGGCACAGCGACATCGTCGACAAGGCCCTCGCATCCTGCCGGGCCGGGCTGCTCGAGCGCGGCTACACCGAGGTCGACGTGATCGAGGTGCCCGGTGCGTTCGAAATCCCGTTGCAGGTCAAGCGTTTGGCCACCCGCGGCTCCTACGCCGCGGTCGCGGGCTGCGCGCTCGTCGTGGACGGCGGCATCTACCGGCACGACTTCGTGGCCTCGACGGTCGTCGACGCGCTCATGCGGGTGCAGCTCGAGACCGATGTGCCGGTCTTCTCGGCCGTGCTGACCCCGCACCACTTCCACGAGCACGGCGAGCACCTGACCTATTTCGCGCGGCATTTCGAGGTGAAGGGCGCGGAGCTGGCCAATGCCATCGCCGCCACCCTGGCCCTGGACGCGGTCGGGGCGTAGACAACGCGGTCGCCGCCTGGACAAAAGGGAAACCCTGCCCGCACGAGCCGGAGGCGGCTGGTCGTGCGGGCAGGGTGCGGGTTCCGCCGGCGCGTACGGGGGGAGAACGCGCCGACGGTCCGGGTTCGGCCTGGGGGTTGGGTTCAGGCCGGAACCAGGTCTTTCTCTTGCGGGCCCGGTGCTTCCGGGGCGGCGGGGGCCGGGTGGTCCTCCACCATGGCCTGCTCGTCGAAGGGGATCTCGCGATCCAGCACCGCGCGGACGCGGGCCGGGTCGATGGTCTTGGTCCAGGTGCCGATCAGCAGCGTGGCGACCGCATTGCCCGAGAAGTTGGTCAGCGCACGGGCTTCCGACATGAACCGGTCGATGCCGACGATCAGGCCGACGCCGTCCAATAGTTCCGGGCGATGGCTCTGCAGGCCGCCGGCCAGCGTGGCCAGGCCCGCGCCGGTGACACCCGCCGCGCCCTTGGAGGCCACGATCATGAACAGCAGCAGGCCGATCTGCTCGTGCCAGGCCAGCGGCTTGCCCATGGCGTCGGCCACGAACAGGGTGGCCATGGTCAGGTAGATGGCGGTGCCGTCCAGGTTGAACGAATACCCGGTCGGGACAACCACACCCACGGTGGTGCGGTCCACGCCCACATGCTCCATCTTGGCGATGAGCCGCGGCAGCGCCGACTCCGAGGACGAGGTGGCGAAGATCAGCAGGTACTCCCGCGCCAGGTAGCGCACCAGCTTGAAGATGGAGTTCCCGGCCACCAGCCGCAGCAGCAGGCCCAGCACGCCGAAGATGAACACGACGCAGGTGAGATAGAAGGCCACCATCAGCAGCGCCAGCTGCTTGACCGCGTCGAGCCCGGTGCGCGCCACCACATTCGCCATGGCGCCGAACGCGCCGATGGGGGCCAGCCACAGGATCATGGTCAGAATCCGGAAGACCAGCTTCTGCACCGACGCGACCCCGCGCAGGATCGGCTCGCCCGCAGTGCCCATGGCCTGGATGCCGAAGCCCACCAACAGCGCCACGAACAGCGCCTGTAGCACCTTGCCCGAGGTCAGCGACGACAGCAGGGTGGTCGGCACGATGTCCTCGAGGAACTGCCAGGTGCCGCCCGCCGCCTTGGCGTCGGTGGCGTACTTGCTGATCTCCTTCGCGTGGGCGGCCACGTTCAGCCCCGAACCCGGGTGCAGCAGGTTGCCGACCAGCAGGCCGATGGCCAGCGCCACCGTGGACATGATCAGGAAGTAGCCGATGGCCAGGCCGCCGACCTTGCCGACCTTGGCGGCCGCCCGCACCGAGCCGATGCCGAGCACGATGGTGCAGAAGATGACCGGGGCGATCATCATCTTGATGAGGTTCACGAAGATCGTGCCGAGCTCGCCGACGCTCTTGCCGACGCCCGGGGCCAGCCAGCCGACCAGGACGCCCGCGACGACGGCCACGATGACGGCCAGATAGAGCCAGTGGGTACGGTCTCGGCGCTGCCGGGTTGTCGTGTCGCTCATCTCGCTGGTGCCTCCGGGTCAGTGCCCGCATGACGTTTGCTCCACGCGGGTGTTCGGAGAGAATCATGATCCGGGTAGTGACCTGGGTCACTGTTTCGTAAATTATGTTCATGAAGTACCCGGAGGAATCGTGAGAGGTCGAAGAACCCGGGCCCGCCGTACGCTGGCCGGGCAGGTGTTCGTGGTGCAGGTGCTGGTACTGGCGGTGGTGATCACCGCCGCGTCGATGCTTGCGTTCCTGCAGACCCGCCGGGTGCAGGACGACGCCACCCGTGCGGAGGTCATCGATACCTCGATCGCGGTGGCGCAGTCGCCCTCGACGCTGGCCGGGGTGCGGAGCCCGAATCCGACCGCCGCACTGCAGCCGGTGACCGAGGCCATCCGCAAGGCGACGGGTATGGACTTCATCGTGGTGATGGCCCCCGATCGGACCCGCTACACCCACACCGAGACCGACCGGATCGGAAAGCCCTTCAGCGGCAACATCGATCGCGCCCTCGCGGGGGAGACCTTCACCGAGACCTTCACCGGCACGCTGGGCCCGTCGATTCGCGCGGTCACCCCGGTGCGCGATGCCGACGGCCGCATCGTCGCGCTGGTGTCGGCGGGCGTCACCCGCACCCACATCGGTGAACAGGTGCGCGCCCAGCTACCGCTCATCCTGGCCGCCGCGGCCGGCGGCCTGGCGCTGGCCATGATGAGTTCGCTGTTGTTGCGGCGCAGGCTGTTACGGCAGACGCACGGCCTCGGGCCCGCCGAGCTGCGAGCCATGTACGAGCATCACGACGCGGTGCTGCATTCCATCCACGAGGGCCTGCTGGTGTTCGACAGATCCGATGAGCGCGCCGAGGTGGTCAACGATCAGGCGCGGCTGCTGCTCGATCTGCCGGACGGGCCGATCACGCGCGCGGATCTGCCGGTGTCGTTGCAGCGCTTGGGAACCGGTGTGGTCCGTGACGAGATGCACGTGACCCCGGACCGGGTGCTGGTCGTCAACCAGGACGTGGTGGAGCACGCCGGGCGCCGCATCGGCACCGTGCTCACCCTGCGCGATCACACCGAATTGCGGGATGTGCTGGGCGAATTGGATTCGGTGCGCGGCTTCGCCGAATCGCTGCGCGCCCAGGCGCACGAATCCGCCAACCGGCTGCACACCGTGGTCACCATGGTGGAGCTGGGCCGCCCGCGCGAAGCGGTGAACTTCGCGACCGCGGAACTCGAACTGTCCCAGGCCCTCATCGACCGGCTCACCGGTGCGGTGGCCGAACCCGCGGTGGTGGCGCTGCTGCTGGGCAAGGTGGAGCAGGCCGCGGAGAACGGGGTGGAGCTGACCGTCACCGGCGACACGCTGCTCGACACCACCGACCCGCTGACGCCGCACGAGATGGTCACGCTGCTGGGCAATCTCGTCGACAACGCCCTGGACGCGGTCGGGCACGACGAGGACGCGTGGGTGGAGGTGACGGTGCGGCGGGACGAGCCGGAGCTGTACGTCCGGGTGGCCGACAGCGGCCCGGGCATGTCGGAGGAGTTGTTCACCCGTGCCACCGAACGCGGCTATTCCACCAAGACCGACCACCACGGGCTGGGCCTGGCGCTGGTACGCCGGTTGGTTGCCAGGCATGCCGGCGAGTTGCGGGCCCAGCGGGAACCGGAATCCGCGGTGATCGTGAGGTTTCCGCGATGAATGCCGCGCCGGCATCGGCGATCCGCGTGCTGATCGTCGAGGACGAGCCGAAAATCGCTGCGGCACATCGCTCTTACGTGGAGCGGGTGCCGGGTTTCACGGTGGTCGCGGTGGCGCACACCGGTCGCGACGCCATCTCGATCGCGAAAAGGTCACAATCTTCCGGTGTCCCCATTGATCTGGTGCTGATGGATATCGGATTGCCGGATATGAGCGGGCTCGCCGTCGCCGCCGCGCTGGCGGGACTGCGGCCGCGGCCCGACGTCATCGCCGTCACCTCGGCGCGCGATCTGGCCATGGTGCGCTCGGCCGTCTCGCACGGCGTGGTGCTGTATCTGCTGAAGCCCTTCACCTTTGCGGCCTTCCGCGAGAAACTGGACCGCTACGTCGAATACCGGGCGGCGCTGCCCGCCGGGGAGACGGCGGTGTCGCAGCAGGACATCGATCGCGCCTTCGGTGTGCTGCGCACTCCGGATCAGCGACCCACCTCGCCGAAAGGCATTGCGCCGCAGACGATGGACGAGGTGTCGCGGGCGGTGCGGGCCGCGCCGGACGGGCTGTCCGCGGGCGAGGCGGGGCGCGCGGTGGGGGTGTCCCGGGTGACGGCGTGGCGGTATCTGGAGCGGATGGCCGAAGACGGCGTGGTGGAGCGGCGGACCGACTACGGTCGGACCGGCCGCCCGCAGGTTCGATATGTGTGGTTTCGCTGAGCCCGGTTTCGCTCCTGGTTTGCGTTCGAGGCCCAATGACGGGAACCACGCGGTCGGTTGCGGCAGAACCGACTGCTCATGATGTAACGGTGGCCACCTTTCGGTCCGGCCGGGTGCTGTAACAGGGACTAGGTTCCAAGATATGTAGCTGCGAAGTTCTTCGAGGTATTGATTAGCGGGGCAAACGTGCAAATGGTCGGCAAACGGTTGGGTTCGCCGGATCCGAAACGACACCTGTGGGTGCTGGGGTTGATCGCGCCCGGGTGTGCGTTACTGCCCTCGCAGCTGGTGTTGCACACCAAGCTGGAGGTGTTCTGGTGGATCGGACCGATCATCATTCTGATCGCCATTCCGGTCCTGGACTGGCTCGTCGGGGAAGACGGCACCAATCCGCGCGACGAGGATTACGAGTTACTCTCCAATGACCGGTACTACCGGTGGTGCACCTACATGTTCCTGCCGATCCAGGTGGTCGGCCTGATCATCGCCGCCTACATGTGGGCCGGCGACGATCTGTCCGTCGTCGACAAGCTCGGGCTCGCGGCCACTCTCGGGTTCGTCAGCGGCATCGGCATCAACGCCGCCCACGAACTCGGCCACCGGGTCGAGCGATTGGAGCGCTGGCTGTCGAAAATGGCGCTGGCGCAGTCGGCCTACGGGCACTTCTTCGTCGAGCACAACAAGGGCCACCATGCCCGGGTCGCGACGCCCGACGATCCGGCCAGCGCCCGCATGGGTGAGTCGCTGTGGGAGTTCCTGCCCCGCAGCGTGGTCGGTGGCTTCCGGTCGGCAATCCATCTCGAAGGAGAACGGCTGCGCCGCAAGGGACACCGCTGGTTCAGTGTCCACAACCATATCCTGCAGGCCTGGGCTATGACCATCGTGCTGTTCGGTGGGTTGCTGGCGGTCTACGGCTGGCGGGTGCTGCCGTATCTGCTGCTGCAGGCGGTGATCGGCGCGGGCCTGCTCGAAACCGTCAACTACGTAGAGCATTACGGCCTGCTGCGACGCAAGCGGCCCAATGGCGGCTGGGCCCGCTGCTCGCCGAGCGACAGCTGGAACAGTGACCGGCTGGTCACCAATATTTTCATGTTCCACCTGCAGCGGCACAGCGACCACCATGCCAATCCGGGGCGGCGGTATCAGACGCTGCGCACCTCCGAGGAGGCGCCGCAGCTTCCAGCGGGGTACGCCACCATGATTCTGCTGGCATTGTTCCCGCCGCTGTGGCGCTACGTCATGGATCCGCGCCTGCTCGCCCACTACGCGGGCGACGTGAGCCGGGCCAATATCCAACCCCGTAAGCGGGAGCGCATCCTCGCCGAGTACGAGTACCAGGCCGCCGCGTAGGGTTTGGGGGAACCAGCCGACCAGGAGAGGCAGATGACGACAGCAGTGTCCCGCAACATGACCCCTGACGTCCGCAATGGCATCGACTACAAGGTGGCGGACCTGTCACTGGCCGACTTCGGCCGCAAGGAGATTCGCCTGGCCGAGCACGAGATGCCGGGCCTGATGGCGCTGCGTCGCGAGTACCACGACGTGCAGCCGCTCAAGGGCGCCCGCATCTCCGGCTCGCTGCACATGACCGTGCAGACCGCGGTGCTGATCGAGACCCTGGTCGCCCTCGGCGCCGAGGTCCGGTGGGCCTCCTGCAACATCTTCTCCACCCAGGACCACGCGGCCGCCGCGGTCGTGGTCGGCCCGCACGGCACCGTCGACGAGCCCAAGGGCACTCCCGTCTTCGCCTGGAAGGGCGAGACCCTGGAGGAGTACTGGTGGGCCGCCGAGCAGATGCTGACCTGGCCGGGCGAGCCGGCCAACATGATCCTCGACGACGGTGGTGACGCCACCATGCTCGTGCTGCGCGGCGCGCAGTTCGAGAAGGCCGGCGTGGTCCCGCCCGAGGACGACACCCACTCCGCCGAGTACAAGGTCTTCCTGAACCTGCTGCGCGCCGGCATCGAGACCGACAAGGGCAAGTGGGGCAAGATCGCCGAGAGCGTGCAGGGTGTCACCGAGGAGACCACCACCGGTGTGCTGCGGCTGTACCAGTTCGCGGCCGCGGGTGAGCTGGTGTTCCCGGCGATCAACGTCAACGACTCGGTCACCAAGTCGAAGTTCGACAACAAGTACGGCACCCGTCACTCCCTCATCGACGGCATCAACCGCGGTACCGACGTGCTGATCGGTGGCAAGAAGGTGCTGATCTGCGGCTACGGCGATGTCGGCAAGGGCTGCGCGGAGTCGATGGCCGGGCAGGGCGCGCGGGTGCAGGTCACCGAGATCGACCCGATCAACGCGCTGCAGGCGCTGATGGACGGCTTCGACGTCGTCACCGTGGAACAGGCCATCGGTGAGGCCGACATCGTCATCACCTCCACGGGCAACAAGGACATCATCCTGCTCGACCACATGAAGGCGATGAAGGACCAGGCCATCCTGGGCAACATCGGCCACTTCGACAACGAGATCGACATGGCCGCTCTGGAGCGTTCGGGCGCCGACCGACTGAACATCAAGCCGCAGGTCGACCTGTGGACGTTCAAGGAGTCCGGCAAGTCGATCATCGTGCTCTCCGAGGGCCGTCTGCTGAACCTGGGCAACGCGACCGGGCACCCGTCGTTCGTGATGTCGAACAGCTTCTCCAACCAGGTCATCGCGCAGATCGAGCTGTGGACCAAGCCCGACGAGTACGACAACGAGGTCTACCGCCTGCCCAAGCACCTCGACGAGAAGGTCGCCCGCATCCACGTCGAGGCGCTCGGCGGCACGCTGACCAAGCTCACCAAGGACCAGGCCGAATACATCGGCGTGGACGTGGAGGGCCCGTACAAGCCGGACCACTACCGCTACTGAGCGGAAACCGCCTGTAGCGCACGAAGATCCGGCCGGTCACCCGAGAGGGTGACCGGCCGGATTTCGTTGGCGTGCGTCCGCTACTTGAGGCAGATGTCGATCAGGGGGACCCATTTGCCGCCCTGGATGGTGCAGATGGCGGCGCTGAGGAGTTCACTGGCGCTGGAGCCGGTGCCGGCGACATTGCTGGAGCCGGAGCTGCTCGACAGGGAGGACGCCGAGCCGGAGTCGGCCACGGGGGCCGCCTGGTCGGCGCCGGCGGGTTCGAGGGTGACGGGGGCGGCGGTGGCGGTACCGGCCGTGGAAAGAGCGGCGGCGGTGATCGCTACGGCGGCCAGGGCGGCCCGCGGACCGTGGTGTGCGAGATGGGACTTCATCAGGGTTGCGCTCCTTGCAGGGGGAGTGTTGCCCGGGACCCTACAAGAGTTGAAGGGCGCGCGTTTCTGATTTGCGCGGCTTATTTGTGGAAGGACCTCGGGAGGGGGTAGCCCTTCTCCTGCATGACGTCGCGCGCGCGGTTCGGATAGTCGGTGATCAGGCCGTCCACGCCCTGGTCGAGCGCCAGTCCGATGGTGGCCTTGTCGTTCACGGTCCAGGGGATCACCCGGATGCCGAAACCGTGCGCTTCGCGGACGTACTCGGCGGTCGTGGTGAGCTTGAAGTACTTGTCGCCGACCTTCGCGTCGATGTTCCAGGGGTCGACGTAAGCGGGGGAGGAAATGTCCGCGCCCAGGGCCTTGATCGCGTCCAGCGGGTCCCCGGCGTGTTCCTCGTACCGAATCGGGCCCAGCCACGGGCTGTTCGGTGCGAAGGTGGTCTCGTCGTACAGCGCGACCGTGGGGATGTTCGCGTTCTGGGCCTTCACCAGCGGCAGGCTGCTCCAGTCGAAGCTCTGGATCTCGACCTTGCCGATCGCCCCGGCCCGTTCGACGGCGCCCAGGATGGCGTCGACGAATTCCCTGGGAGTGGCGGACTGTTCGGGGTGGGCGGCCTCGATTTTGGTCTCCACGTTGTAGCGCACGGTGCCGAACGCGCCCGGGTGGCTCTTCACCAGATCGAACAGTTCCGGCAGCGTCGCGATCCTGTTGCCCGGAAGCTCCTGTGCCACTGGGAATTCCGCGAGCTTCCTGCCGCAGTCGAGGGTGTGGACCTGGTCGTAGGTCAGGTCGTGGACCAGCTTGCCGACGTAGGGGAACCGCGGATCGCCGGGGAAGGCCGGGGCGGTGTCGGCGCACTTCTCGGCCTGGATGACCGGGTCGTGCCAGATGAGCGGCGTCCTGTCGGCGGTGAGCACGATGTCGAGTTCCAGGGTGGTGACACCCAGTTCGATGGCCTTGGCGAAGCCGGGCAGCGACTCCTCGATGGTCATGCCGCGGCCGCCGCGGTGGGCCTGTAGATCGAAGGGGCGGTGGGGATCGGCCACGGCGGCCGGGTTCGTGTGGCTGGAGTTGCTGCCGCAGGCCGTTGGGCCGATGGCGGCAATCACTACCGCGAGGATCGCAAAAGCGCTCTCGAGCTGCGTTGACCTGGCGTATCCAGCAGTCATGGCCGGACTATAGCAATCGAATGGCTACAAAAATCTGGGCCTTTCGAACAAACGGGATCCCGCCGGGGCGGACGGCGGCCGATTCGGTACTCTCGCGGCATGGGTGCACTGGTTCCGGTGGAAGGGCTCGACGGCGCGGGCAAACGCACGCTCACCGATGCCGTTGTCACCGGTCTGCGCGCCCGCGGGCTGCGGGTCGCCACCCTGGCCTTCCCGCGCTACGGCGTCTCCGTGCATGCCGACCTCGCCGCCGAGGCGCTCCGCGGCGGTCATGGAGATACCGCTCGGTCTGTGAATGCCATGGCGCTGCTGTTCGCGCTCGACCGCGCCGACGCGCGCGACGAGCTCTCGAAACTGCTGGCGGACAACGACATCGTGCTACTGGACCGCTATGTCGCCTCCAATGCCGCGTACTCCGCGGCCCGCTTGGAGCAGGACGCGCACGGCGAAATCGTGGCCTGGATCGAGGAATTGGAGTTCGAGCGCTTCGGATTGCCCGCCCCAGATGTCCAGATTCTGCTGGATGTTCCGGTCGATGTGGCCGAGGAACGCGCGCGCCTGCGCGGCGAAGCCGATGCCGCACGGGCTTTGGACGCTTACGAGAAAGACGGGGGACTGCAGCGTCGCACCGGTACTGTCTACCGTGAGCTGGCCGAAATCAACTGGCACGGACCGTGGTGGGTGCATCGGACCGGTGACGATCCGGCAACACTGGCCGCGCGCCTCGCGGAAATTATTGCTGGATAGGGTTGGATGTGCGCCGACAGGTCACGAGTGTTGGCGTGGCGGCCGAATCAGAGCCGGAGAGGTGACAAACTAGACGTTATGAAGCCGAAGATTCTGGTCGTCGACGACGATATGGCTCTCGCGGAGATGCTCACGATCGTCTTGCGGGGTGAGGGTTTCGACCCCCACGTCGTCGGTGACGGCACGCAGGCGCTGACCGCGGTCCGGGAGCTGCGTCCGGATCTCGTGTTGCTCGATCTCATGCTGCCCGGCATGAACGGCATCGACGTATGCCGGGTGCTGCGAGCCGATTCGGGAGTGCCCATCGTGATGCTGACGGCGAAGACCGACACGGTCGACGTCGTCCTGGGTTTGGAAAGTGGCGCGGACGACTACATCGTCAAGCCGTTCAAGCCGAAGGAACTCGTGGCCCGGGTGCGGGCCCGCCTGCGCCGCACCGAGGAGGAGCCGCAGGAGCTGCTGTCCATCGCCGACATCGTCATCGACGTGCCCGCGCACAAGGTGACTCGCGGCGGGGCACAGATCTCGCTGACTCCACTGGAGTTCGATCTGCTGGTGGCGCTGGCCCGCAAGCCGCGCCAGGTGTTCACCCGTGAGGTGCTGCTGGAACAGGTCTGGGGCTATCGGCACGCCGCCGATACCCGCCTGGTCAACGTGCACGTCCAGCGGTTGCGCGCCAAGGTGGAGAAGGATCCGGAGAACCCCGAGATCGTGCTGACCGTCCGAGGTGTGGGCTACAAGGCCGGACCGCCGTGATCGCTGGCTCCAGAAACCGCGTTCAGCGGTGGCTGGCGGTAGCGGTGGCCTGGTTCCGCAATCTCGGCGAGCAACTGGGCCACGTCTGGCGGCGTTCGCTGCAGTTGCGTGTTGTCGTGTCCACGCTCACCCTGTCGCTGATCGTCATCACGATTCTGGGCGTCGTGCTCACGAGTCAGATCACCGACCGGTTGTTGGACGCGAAGATCAACGCGGCCGTCGAGGAAATGGGTCGCGCCCGCAACACCGTTCAGAATCAACTGACCGGTGTGCACGATTCGGGTACTCAGCAGAGTCGCCTGGACGACGCCCGCCGCGCGCTGTTCAGCAGCGCCGGCGGGACCCAGACCGGCGGCGCCGCAGGCAGTTACGAGGCGGCCCTGGCCATGACGGGCGACAGCGGGCAGGAGATCACCTCGGGCGCCATCCAGGAGATCCCCGCCGAGCTGCGCCAATTCGTCAAGCAGCGGCAGGTCTCCTATCAGTTCGCCACGGTCTCCAGCCCGGACGGGTACAAGGGCTCGGCGCTGATCATCGGCAGCCCCTCGGCCGATATCGACTCGCTGGAGATCTATCTGATCTTCCCGCTCACCAATGAGCAACGGAGTCTGTCGCTCATGCGCGGGACCATGCTCATCGGTGGCATCGTGCTGCTGGTGCTGCTGGCCGCCATCACGGCGCTGGTGACGCGACAGGTGGTGCTGCCCATCAGATCCGCGGCGCGGATCGCGAGTCGGTTCGCCGACGGACGGCTCAAGGAGCGCATGCTGGTGCGCGGCGAGGACGACATGGCGCGGCTCGCCATGTCGTTCAACGAGATGGCCGAGAGCCTGTCCAACCAGATCACCCAACTCGAGGAGTTCGGAAATCTGCAGCGCCGCTTCACCTCCGACGTCAGCCACGAACTGCGCACGCCATTGACGACGGTGCGCATGGCGGCCGACCTCATCCACGGATCCAGCGACGACCTGGACCCGGCGCTGGCGCGCTCGGCCGAACTGCTCGTCAACGAACTCGACCGCTTCGAGGGACTGCTCAACGACCTGCTCGAGATCAGCCGCCACGACGCGGGTGTGGCCGAGTTGCAGGTGGAATCCCTGGACGTGCGCATGTGCGCGCGGGCCGCGGTCTCCACGGTGCGGCACCTGGCCAAGGAGTCCGGCGTCGAACTGGTGGTGGACCTGCCCGAGGAACCGCTGGTGGCCGAGGTGGATCCGCGCCGCGTCGAACGCGTGCTGCGCAACCTGCTCGCCAATGCCATCGACCACAGCGAGGGCAAGCCCGTGCTCATGCGCATGCGCGGCGACGCGGACGCCAATGCCGTCGCCATCGTGGTGCGCGACCAGGGCGTGGGCCTGCGGCCGGGCGAGGAGAAGCTGGTGTTCAACCGCTTCTGGCGCTCGGACCCCTCACGCATGCGCCGCTCCGGCGGCACCGGCCTCGGCCTGTCCATCAGCGTCGAGGACGCCAACCTGCACGAGGGCAAGCTCGAGGCGTGGGGCGAGATCGGTGTGGGCGCGAGCTTCCGGCTCACCCTGCCACTGGTGCGCGGCCGCAAGCTCGGCACCAGCCCACTCTCGTTGGAGCCGCCCAAGATTCGCGGCGCGGTCTCGCCCGAGCAGCTGGCCCTCGACATCGCGGGCTCGGACGCCGGCCCGGCGGCCGTCACCTCCGTCGCGTCGGTGCTCGAATCCGCGCCCGGCGCAGTGGAACCGGGCGCCACGGGCCCGGACGACCTCGGGGCCGAGCCCGGCCCCGAAGCGCCGACCGGGGAAACCGGGGACGAGGAACGGGGATTCGAGGCCATCGCCCCGGAATTCCCCTCTACCACCGGGGCTGGTGACGGAACCACCGCCGGGACCGAAAACGGCACTGCCGCAGGGGCCGAGAACGGCACCGCTGCTGGGCCGGAAAGCGGCACCGCTGCTGGGTCCGACAACGGCACTGTCGGTGGACCCGACAACGGCACCGCCGCCGCGGCCGGCGCCAACGGGGAAAACCATGCCGCCGACAGTGATTCCGCCGGTTCCGGCGGAAGCGGTTCCGGCCGAGACACTTCCGGCGGCTCGGTTCCGGCCGCTCAGGGGGACGGCCAATCATGAGGCCGTCCGCGGGCCTGCGCCGGGCCCTGGTGGTGGTCGGCTGCCTGCTCAGTGTCAGCGCGTGCGCGAGCCTGCCGGACTCCTCGGCGCCGCAGGCGCTGGGCAGCCTGGACCACCAGCCCACCAGCGCCTCGCCGCTGCCACCCGTCGCCGGGCGGGAACCCGAGCAGCTGCTGCTGGACTTCATGGCCGCCACGGCTGATCCGTCCGACCGGCATCAGGCGGCCCGGCAGTTCCTCTCGCCCGCGGCGAATGCGCAGTGGGACGACGCGGCGTCCACCAGCATCGTGGACTCGCAGCCCAATACGCTGCGGGAGTCCCGCAACGGCGACTCCGCCACCTATGTGATCCGGGCGCGCAAGATCGGCGAGCTGGCGGCCGACGGCTCCTACCGGCCCGGTGACGGCACCCTGGAGACCAAGGTCGACATGGAGAAGATCGACGGCGAGTGGCGGATCAAGGATCTGCCGCCCGGCGTGATCGTCGAACAGGCCGCCTTCGCCAAGTCCTACCACCGGTATTCGCTGTTCTTCCCGAACCTGGCCGGGCAGGCCATGGTGCCCGACCTGCGCTGGATCTCCGCCCGCAAGGACCAGCTGGCGCAGCGGCTGCTCGGCCTGCTCGCCCAGGGACCC
This sequence comes from Nocardia sp. NPDC059228, assembly GCF_042754245.1. Lineage (NCBI taxonomy): Bacteria > Bacillati > Actinomycetota > Actinomycetes > Mycobacteriales > Nocardiaceae > Nocardia > Nocardia sp. NPDC059228. Next base: position 284,228 of record NZ_JBHZAL010000006.1, read on the forward strand.
CAGTCCGCGCTCGCACCCGCCGTGCGTAATCCCATGGGCGCGCCGCTCACCCTGCGCGGGCCGATCACCAGGGCCAACGGCGATGTCGGCAATGTCGGCGTCGGCGGCGGCGGGCTGGGCGCCGACTTCTCCGGCGCCACCGCCCTCGACCCGCCCACCCGCGATGTGATGGCCGCCCAGATCGTGCTCACCCTCTCCGGCGCCGACGTGCCCGGGCCCTACCTGCTCAACGCCGACGGCAAACCGCTCGACGACAGGCACGTAGGCGGCTGGCAGCGCGCTGACGTGGATGCCCGCAGCCCCGACGCCATCGCCCGCAACCGGGCCGGCATGCACGCCGTGCGCGACGGGTCGCTGGTGGCGATCACCGACAGCGGAATCACCGCTGCCCCGGGCTTCTTCGGAGCCACCCACACCCTGCAGTCGGTGGGGCTGTCGCCGGACGGGCAGCTGGTCGCCGCCGTCGCCAAGTCCGGCCGCCCGGACCCCGAGCCCGAGCGCACGCTGATCATCGGAACCTATGACGGCCAGGGCTTCCCGGTCGCCACCGGCGGCACCTTCACCCGGCCCACCTGGCCCGCCGACGGCAGCTCGGCCTGGTCGGTGGTGGACGGCGACCGGGTGATCCGGGCCGTGCACGACCGCACCACCGGCAATGTCTCGGTGCAGGACGTCGACATCGCGGAACTGACCGCTGCGGCGGCCAATTCGACCTCGCCGCGCCCGCCCATCACCGAGCTGCGCATCTCGCCGTCCGGGGCGCGGGCGGCCCTCATCGCCAACGGCAAGGTGTACGTGGCGGTGGTGGTGCCGCAGCCGAACGGGAAGTTCTCGCTGTCCTCGCCGCTGCCGCTGGCCGTCGGGCTGAGCACGCCCGCGGTGTCCATCGACTGGCTCAGCGACGAGAAGGTCGTGGTGGGCCGCGACGGCAATGTGGACCCGGTGGCCGGGGTGCTGGTGGACGGCTCCGAGTTCCGCGCCCAGACCTCCCAGAACCTCACCCCGCCGGTGCGCGTGCTGAGCGCCTCACCGGACCAGGAGTACGTGGCCGACTCCCGCGCGGTGCTGGAGCTGACCCGCAATCCCGAAGGGCGCGAGGACTACTGGCGCGAAGTTCCGGGCCTGGGGGCCAACGCGGTTCCGGTGCTGCCCGGCTAGGCGCACACTGAGGAGCATGGGGGAACTGCTGGATCTGATCCTGCCGCGCGCCTGCGGCGGGTGCGGGCGGGCCGGGACGGGGTGGTGCGCGGACTGCGCCGCCGCGCTGTCGGGTCCGCCCATCCGGATTCGTCCGCGCGCCGATCCCGGGGTGCCGTGCTGGGCGCTGGCCGGTTACGCGGGCGCGCCGCGGCGGGCCGTGCTGGCGATCAAGGAGCAGTGCCGCCGGGACCTGGCGCGGCCGCTCGGCGCCGGATTGGCCAGGGGGCTGGATCATTTGCGGGACACCGCCCGCCCGCTGGTGCTGGTGCCGGCGCCCAGCCGCGGGTCCGCCGCCCGGCGGCGCGGGGGAGATCCGGTGGTGCGTGCCGCGAACGTCGCGGCGAGTTCGCTACCTGGTTGCCGACTGGTCCGTCTGTTGCGCATGCGGCCAGGTGTGCGCGACTCGGTGGGCCTGGGACACCGCGATCGCCAGCACAATCTGCACGGGCGGATCATAGTAGCCACCACCCGCCCGCCGAGTAGCCTGTTTCCGGCAAATGCCGAGGTAGTGGTGATCGATGACGTGTTGACCACGGGCGTCACGGTGCGGGAATCGGTACGTGCGCTGGCTGCTGCGCGGGTGGGGGTCCGTGCCGTGCTGGTTACTTGCGCGGCTTGATTCTCCGAAATTTGCGTGAACACTGGCGGACGGGTCGCTGGCGCACTAGGTTGGCGATCAGACACCCGAACCGCAAGTTTGGAGGTGGCGCCTCGGACATTTGTGCCGAGCGAGTTCATCGATCGGCACACGTTTCAATCCCGCCGCACGAGCGGCTTGTGCGGCCAGATCCGGGAGGTACGCGTGACGACTACTTCACGACTCTCAGCGAAGAACGCAGACACCACGGTGCTGCTCGATGACGAGGTCATCTCAGACGATTCATCCACTCGGGCCACCATCGCGGATGTCGTGGTCAAGGGCAGGACCCTCGGTGAGGGCGGAGTGCCCGACCATTTCCGAATTCACGTGGCGGACAAGCTCTCTCGGCTCGAGCGGTTCGACCCCACCATCTACCTCTTCGACGTGGAACTCACCCACGAACGCAACCGTCGTCAACGCAAGAACTGCCAGCGGATAGAGATCACCGCCCGCGGCAAAGGCCCGGTCGTCCGCGCCGAAGCGCGCGCGGACAGCTTCTACGCGGCCCTCGAGTTCGCGGTCGAGAAGTTGGAGAGCCGACTGCGCCGGCTCAAGGACCGCCGTCGCGTCCACCACGGGGACAAGACACCGATCTCGGTGTCCGAGGCGACCGCCGATCTCATCGACGAATCCCTGTTCTCCGCCAATGGATCCATCGCGCACGAGCACGCGGCCGACGAGATGGACGAAGCCGCCGGCCCCGGCCATGTGGTGCGCACCAAGCAGCACTCCGCGATCCCCATGACGGTTGACGACGCCCTCTACCAGATGGAGCTGGTAGGCCACGATTTCTTCCTGTTCCAGGACAAGGAGACCGACCGACCGTCGGTCGTCTACCGCCGCCACGCCTTCGACTACGGGCTCATCAGGCTCGCGTAACCAGCGGCTGGGGAACATCCACCTTTCGACCGGGGTCACGAACAGGACCCCGGTCGCCTGTTGTGTCCAGGGGCCTCTTGCTGTTACGGCGCGTATCAGTTAAAACTGTGCCATGGCTACCAAGGGCGCTCGCCGTGCTGTCATCGTCGCCGGGGCTCGGACCCCGTTCGTGCGGGCATTCAGCGAATTCACGCGGATGGACTCCATCGACCTCGCCGATAGCGCGGTGCGCGGGCTGCTGGAACGGACCGGGCTGGCCAAGCAGGACGTCCAGGCCATCGTGTGGGGCGGGGTGATCCTGCCCAGCGGCGCACCGAACATCGCGCGGGAGATCGCGCTCGACCTGGAACTGGATCCGGGCTGCGAGGGCTACACGGTGACGCGCGCCTGCGCGTCCGGGCTGCAGGCGGTGGTGTCGGCGGCGGCCGCCATCGAACGCGGCGAGTACGACATCATGGTCGCCGGCGGCAGCGACTCCACCAGCAATGCCGAGATCAAGCTGCCGCAGAAGCTTGTGCACGCCGCCGCGCCGCTGGCACTGGGCAAGCCCAAGGCCAAGGACTATCTCACCGCCGCAACCCAATTGGCCCCGTTCTTCGACCTGATGCCGCGCCGGCCCCAGATCGCCGAGCGCACCACCGGTGAGGTCATGGGCGAGTCGGCCGAGAAAATGGCGCGCATACACGGGATTTCGCGCGGCGCACAGGACCACTTCGCCGCCACCTCGCATCACCGGGCCGCCGCGGCCATCGCCTCCGGCCGCTTCGACCGCGAGGTGGTGCCGGTCCACACGCCCGACGGGACCGCGGTGTCGCGGGACGGACTGGTGCGGCCGGACACCAGCCTGGCCAAACTCTCCAAGCTGGCACCGGTTTTCGCCGAGAACGGCACCGTCACCGCCGGCAATTCCAGCCCGCTCACCGACGGTGCCGCGGCGGTGCTGCTGATGAGCGAGGAGAAGGCGCGCGCGCTCGGCTACGAGCCCCTCGCCGCCTTCCGCTCCTGGAGTTTCGTCAGCGTCGACCCGCGCGACCAGGTGCTGATCGGCCCGGCCGTCTCCATGCCGCGAGCCCTGGACCGGGCCGGAATGTCGCTCGCGGACATCGATTTCGTCGACATCCACGAGGCCTTCGCCGCCCAGACCCTGTCCGTGGTCTCGGCGCTGGCCAGCGACGAATGGGCCAAGACCCGCCTCGACCGCGACGCCGCGGTGGGCGCGATCGACCCGGCCAAGCTCAATGTGCACGGCGGCTCGGTGTCTCTCGGCCACCCCTTCGGCGCGACCGGCGCGCGCATGGTCACCACGATGGCCAACGAACTCGCCCTGACCGGCAAGTCCACCGCCCTGCTCGGCATCTGCGCCGCCGGCGGCATCGGGGCCTCGGCGGTACTGGAGCGGGTCTAGCCGACACGCTTCTGTGCCAACGGGTTTCGGCAGCCGTCGCCCAGCCGGTTCCCGCAGGCCAGGAGGATTCGAACCGGCTCGATCGGGGTCGGCGGGTGTGCCAGCGGTTTCGATCCGCGGCCCGGCTCGCCGCGGCCACCGGCGCTGGCCCGGGTCATCCGGGCCGCGCTCGCCGACGCCCGTGCCGTGCCGGGGAGATCGGGATGGTGTTCGCCGACGCGGCCGGAGTCGCGCCGCGACCGGTTGACCGGCATTCCGATCGACACCCCGAACGGCGCGGGTGGAGATTTCCGGGGCAGTGCGCCGGCCGCCGCGGGTGTCGGAGGTGCCATCGGTGCCGGCGGCGGTTACCCGAATGCGCCGCCGCGGTGAGGATCGGCGCGAACACGACTTCGTGCAGGTGAGACCCCGGCTCGCGGATGTGGGCCGGGGTCTTTTGCGTGCTGTGCGGAAATGGTTGGTGGTGAGGTGATGTCGAGTGGGTATTCCCGGGGTGACCGAGATGAGCGGAGGTAGGTCATGGTCGCGAGGACGATGGTCGGCGCCGCGGCACTCGTGGTCGCGGCGGGCGGCTGTGGCGTGGGCAGCGCTGCGGTCGGTATGGGAAGCGCTGGGGCGCTGCCACTTCCGGTGACCGGGTCCGAGGGCGGGCAACCGGTGGCGGACCACGACCTGTATCTGCGGCTGCGCAATGCAGAACAGCACTCGGGGGAACGGTATCCCGTGTACGGGTTGGTGTATTCGGATGCGGCGGTGTGGACTCTGGCGTTCGTGAGCGGCGGGCCGACCGACTACTACACCATCGACGGCGCCCGGGTGGAGCTCGCCGCACCGGCGGGCCGCACTGTGGTGCAGGGCGACGTGTTCACCGGGACCATCACGATCACCGGCAAGCGCGACTCCGGGGATCCGGTGGTGACCCTCGACGATGTCGCGGTCATCGGCCATCGCCCGGCCGAGGCGCTGCGCTGACACCCGGACGGACCGTAGCGCCGTGCGGGTATCCCGTCATCTGAGCAGCGACTCGCCGATCGTGGAAACGGGTCATCGCCGTCGGCCGCACCTATGGTGTGAGTCCGATCGACGGTTTGATCGCGGCCCGATTTCCGGATCCGCCGGATGCGCAGCGCGCCGCCGTGCCGAAGGCGGCCCGGCGGCCGGCCCCCGCGCCGAGCAGCGATCCGAATACCGATCCAAGACAACACGATGCGAACGGCTCGGGCGTGGATTGCTGGACGAATCGCGCGCGGCCGCCGGAGGAGCGGATGGAGAGTGTCTTCGCGATCGCCCTCGCGATCACGGCCGCCGTGGCGCTGGCCCGGCTCGCCCTGTGGTGTGACGCGCCGCGGACCCGCCCCATCACCGTGGTGCTGTCGCTGCTGGCGACCGGTGCGATCTTCATAGCGCCGCAGTGGCGGGACGGCGTCGATTCCGTCTTCGTCACCCGTGGTCTGGCGGGCCTCGTCTCGGATGTGGCGCTGCTGGTCGCGGTCTGCCTGCTGTGCGCGCACGTCGCGCGGGTGTGGGACAACGACTGGCTCCACCGGGCGGCGCTGGTGATCGCAGTCGCCGGGGGTCTCGCGCTCGTCATCGTCCACGCGATCGCCGAGCACGCGGGCGACCGCCGCGGATACACCGGTCAATTGAGCGGTCCCGCAATGGTCTACGAGATCGTGCTGTCGGTTCTGCTGATCGCGGTGAACGTCGCTCCGCTGATCACGGTGGCGCTGGCGCGCCCGGTCACCCGCGGCCAATTCTGGTTCGCCGCCTCGGCCCTGACCTGGATCGGGGTCGCGGGGCTGCGCGGTGCGGCGACCGCCGACCCGGATGGGTTCGCGGACACGTTCTGGCAACTGCGGCTGCCGTTGAACACGCTCGTGCTGGTGGCCGGGGCGGGTCTGGGGTTATCGGATCTGCGGCGCACGCGACGGCGGTTATTCACAGCCACCGAGCAACGACCTGGCAACTGCCACGGCGAACGTATACTCGGCAAATGGCCGAGTGGATCTTTTTGATGCATCCGCCCCGCGACAATTTCATCGCCACCATGACCACAGACGAAAGATCGGCGTTCGCGGCGCACAGGGAATGGCTGGCGCGCCTGGACAGCGCCGGTGTGCTGCTGGTGGCCGGGCCTACCCTGGGCAGTGTCAATACCGGCGTAGGGATCTTCACCGCCGATGACGAGGCCGCCGCGCAGCGCATCATCGCCGATGAACCTGTCACCAGCGCAGGCTTCATGCGCGGCGATCTGCGGCCGATCCAGCTCGGCTACCTCAACCCCCGCACCGAGAGCGAACCCGTCACCTGATCGTCGCGCCAGCAGGATGGCGTGCGCAGTCAGAAGTCCTTCCCTACCATCCGAGGACCGACAATGGCCATCGCGCAGCCGACCGAGCATCACGAGATCATCGATGTGACCCGTGCCCAGCGTCCCCGAGTGCTGATGGTGGTCGCCAACCCGGCGACCTCGACGACGCTGAACATTCCGGTGGGCTTCTGGGCCGCCGAACTCACACATCCCTATTACGAATTCACCAGAGCCCGCTATGAGATCACCATAGCCAGCCCCGACGGCGGGCGAGTGGAGATGGACGCCATGTCCGACCCGCGCGACGCGAGCAAGTGGTCGGCAGACGATCTGATCACCATGGGCTTCGTCAACACCCCCGAATTGGCTGCTCTGCTGGACGATACCGCCGTATTGGCTGATCTGGACCACGACGACTTCGACGCCATCGTGGTCTGTGGCGGTCAGTCGCCGATGTTCACCTTCCGGGGCCGCAAGGATCTGGCCACCACGATCGGGGCATTCCACGCCGCCGAGAAGCCTACTGCGGTGCTGTGTCACGGTACCTGCGCGCTGCTGGACGTTGTCGCCGACGACGGCACGCCGTTCATCACGGGCAAGACCATGACCGGCTTCGCCAATGTCGAGGAGGACTTCTCGGATCAAGCCTTGGGCCGTACCGTGATGCCGTTCCGAATCCAGGACGAGGCCAGCGCGCTGGGCGCCAACTTCGTCACCGGTGGCCTGTTCCGCGCCTTCGCCGTCCGCGACGGCAACCTCATCACCGGTCAACAGCAGTACTCCGGCGCGAAAGTCGCTCAGCTGGTGATCGAGTCGCTGGGAATCTGAACGGATCAGGCCGGTGCGTTCAACTGGATGCCGAGGTCGACGGTGAGGATGCGGCCGATCATGCCGCCGAAGGACGGGCCGACACCGAAGTCGCCGCGGTCCAGGCTGCCGGTGGCGGTGAAGCCGATGGACGGGCGGCCGGTCACGGGATGCGGCCGCAGTCCGTTCCAGGACACGGTCAGGGGCAGCGGCCGCGTCAGCTCGCCGAAGGTGACTTCGCCGTTCACGTCGAAGGATTCGCCGATCCGGATCGGGCCGGGCGTCCGGAAGGTCATGGTCGGCCGGCGCTCCACATCCAGGAAGTCGGCGTGGCGGACGTGGTCGTCGCGTTTGGCATTGCCGGTGTGGAAGGAATCCAGGTGGATGGTGGCCTCGATGGCCGCCGCCCCGGCGTCGTCCACCACGAATCCGGTGTCGAAGCGCCGGAATTCACCGCGCACGCGCAGCAGTCCGAAGTTGCGCAGCGAGAAGCCGACGGTGGAGTTCGCGGCGTCCAGGGTCCAGAGGCCGGGGGTGAGGGCGATACCGGTCGAAGTCGTCATGGCCACGACTGTCGTCCGGTCGCGGGAGCGTAACCAGACCGGCTTGGTCCAGGGACTGCCGGTCCGTGGCTAATCGTCCGTGCGTGGCGTGAATCGTTCCCAGTGCACGGCCGACTCGAGGGGCCGCCGATGGCGCCAGCCGAAGCGCTCGAGGTCCGGGACCGGCTGGAACTCGTCGACCGGGCCGACACAGAGCCAGGCGACCGGTTTCACGCCCGGCGGCAGCGAGAGCAGGTCGGTGAGGAACGGCTCGTCGTAGAAGCTCACCCAGCCCACGCCCACGCCCTCGGCGGTGGCGGCCAGCCACAGGTTCTGGATGGCCAGGATGGTGGAGTAGATGCCGGTCTCCGGCACGGTCGCGCGACCCAGCACGTGGGTGCCGCCGCGCGCCTGATTGTGGGTCACCACGATGCCGGTGCCGCTCTCCACAATTCCTTCGATCTTGATCGGATTGAAGGTCTGGGCGCGATCGGACGGCAGCGAGTCGTGGAACTGCTGCCGTTTCTCGGCCACATGATCGGCGAATTTGGTCAGCGTGGCCGGATCTCGCAGCACCACGAAATCCCACGGCATCGAATTGCCGACGCTGGGCGCCCGATGCGCCGCCTCGAGGATCCGGAGCAGCGTGGTGTCGTCGACCACCTCGCCGGTGAATTCGGCGCGGACATCACGACGCAGTTTGATGGCGTCGTAGACGCTCAGACATTCGGTGGCGCTGACAGGACCTTCGGAACACACGGCGTCCAGTGAACCAGGCCGGAGGTCGACGGGGGTCATCGGCCCATTCCCGCGAAACGCCCCCTGCCGGAAACTCGGCGGGGGGCGTTTCGGGATGCCGGGTGGCTCAGCCGACCAGGGCCGGTTCGCGCCGGGACAGCTTGCGGCGGCCCTCCCGCAGCGCGGTGCGCAGGCCGCGGCGGCGTCCGGTCATCGGGTCGATGGTGGACTCGCCGCCGAAGATCTTCTCCGACTTGGTTTCCGGAGCGTCGTCGGTGGAGCGGCGCAGGTACTTGTTGGGCAGCGACAGCTTCATGATGGTGCGCCACGACTTGGCGTACTGCACCGGCAGCGAACCCGTGGTGTAGGGCAGGTCGTACTTCTCGCACAGCGCCCGCACCCGCACCGCGATGGCCGACAGATGGTTGGACGGGATGTCCGGGTACAGGTGGTGCTCGATCTGGTGCGAGAGGTTGCCGGTCATGAAATGCATGAGCGGGCCACCGGAGATGTTGGCCGAACCCAGCATCTGGCGCAGGTACCACTCGCCCTGCGTCTCGTTGTCGCAGTCGAACTTGGTGAACTTCTCGGCGCCGTCGGGGAAGTGACCGCAGAAGATGACCGCATTGGTCCACACATTGCGCACGATGTTCGCGGCCAGGTTGGCGGTCAGCGTGCCCAGGAAGGCCGGGCCGGTGAGCAGCGGGAAGATCAGGTAGTCCTTGGCGGCCTGCTTGCCGATCTTCTTCAGAACGGTCTTGCGGTCCTCCTCGAACTGGATGCGCTCGGGCGAACCCGGGGCCCACTTCTTCTTGGCGACCTTGCCCAGTTCCAAATGCTGGATGGCGACACCGTATTCGAAGAACATCTGCAGCAGCAGGTTGTAGACCGGCTGTCCGAGATAGAACGGCGACCAGCGCTGATCGCGGGTGACGCGCAGCAGGCCGTAGCCGATGTCGTCATCCATGCCCAGCACATTGGTGTACTTGTGGTGCAGGAAGTTGTGGGTGATCTTCCAGTGTTCGGACGGGCCGGCGTTGTCCCATTCCCATTTGGTGGAGTGGATTTCCGGATCGTTCATCCAGTCCCACTGCCCGTGCATCACATTGTGGCCGATCTCCATGTTCTCGATGATCTTGGCGGTGCCCAGCAGGGCCACGCCGGCCAGCCACGCAGGCGGGAAGAGACTCGCGAAAAGCACTGCGCGGCCACTGATTTCGAGGCCGCGCTGGAGACGGATCACATTGCGGATGTAACGGGCATCCTGCTCGCCCAGGGACGATTCGACCTCACGGCGGATGGCGTCCAGCTCCGCCCCGATCGCTTCGACGTCCTCCGGGGTGAGGTGTGCGTATTCCTTGACATCCGAGATCGCCATGGCGGTTACACTACCGTAGGTTACGGTCCCGTAGGTTGGCGAAGATCGAATCTCTAACGTGTCGAATACCGCATTGTTTTCGTGACTCGAATCTGCTAACGATTGCGTCGGAGTTTACGCGAGAACCAGCCTCCGCGTTGTGCTTTATCGGCGAACGCGGCCTTTTCCGTCCGAGCTTTTTCCTGCAGTGCGGCCTTGGCCTCGCGCAACACCTGCTTCTCGTGCGCGGCCTTCTCCTTGAGCGCTACTTTGGCCTCCTGCATGGCCGACCGCAGCCCGCGCCGCTCACCGGTCTCGGGGTCCAGGCCCCAGCGCGGCTGGTGCTCGGCCAGCCACTCGCTCGCGCTGTGCTCGGCCAGCCATTCACTGCCGTTCCAGGTCGGCATGGACGGCAGCGAGATGCCCGCGAACTTGCGCTCCGAGGAGGTCTCCGGCGCGTCGTCGGAGGTCCGCTTGAGCCACTGGTCCGGCAGCGCCAGCTTGTGAATCGTGCGGAACGCCAATAGGTATTGCTTGCCCAGCGAGCCGGTGGTGTACGGCAGGTCGTACTTGTCGCACAGCTCCTGCACCTTCACCGAGACCTCGGGATACCGATTGCTCGGAATATCCGGGAACAGGTGGTGCTCGATCTGGTAGCTGAGATTGCCGCTCATGAACGCCATCACCGGGCCGGCATCGAAATTGGCGCTGCCCAGCATCTGGCGCAGGTACCACTCGCCCTGCGTCTCGTTCTCGAACTGGTCCACGGTGAACTTCTCGGCGCCGTCCGGGAAATGGCCGCAGAAGATGACCGCGTATGCCCACAGATTGCGAATCAGGTTCGCGGTGGCATTCGCCTTCAGTGTCGACTTCCAGGCACGACCGGTGAGCGCCGGATAGATCACGAAATCCTTGGCGACCTGTCTACCGGCCTTGCGCCAGAACGCCTTGTTCGGTTCGTTGACGATGTGGCGCGGGGGGAAGAGCCGGCTCGGGGGCACACCCATTTGCTCCTTGGTGGCCGCCAGATCGTGCAGCGCGATGCCCCACTCGAACAGCGCGGCCAGAAACAGATTCGCCACCGGTTGCGCCAGATTGATCGGCTTCCATTCCTCGTCGCGCGTCATGCGCAGGATGCCGAAGCCCAGATCGTCATCCATGTCGAGGATGTTGGTGTACATGTGGTGCGAATAGTTGTGCGCGGCCTTCCACTGCGCCGAGGTGCCCGTCATATCCCACTCCCAGGTGGTGGAGTGGATCTCCGGGTCGTTCATCCAATCCCATTGCCCGTGGCTGATGTTGTGCCCGAGCTCCATGTTCTCGATGATCTTGGCGACCGACAGCAGTGCGGTGCCGGTCAGCCACGCCCAGCGCTTCTTCGACGCGAAGAGCGTGGCGCGGCCGGCGGCCTCCAGAATCCGTTGCGCCGCAATGGTGCGCCGGATGTAGCGGGCATCGCGTTCACCGAGCGAGTGCTCGATATCGCGTCGAACGGTGTCGAGCTCCTGACCCAGGGTCTCGATATCGGCCGCCGTCAGATGAGCGAATGCCTTGATGTCGGTGATGGCCACCGGCGGTCCTTCCGTGGTTGATCTGCCTCGCACCGCTGCGCGGGTGGTCGGTCCCGATGGGACCGTGTTCAGGCTCGATTGTCATCGAGGGTAGCCGTTCTCGGGCGGGGTCGTCTCACACGGTGTGCGCGTCATACTTCGAGGGTGCAGTCACCCGCCGCGGCCGAGATGCAGGTCTGGATCTTGTCCCCGGCGCGGTGCTCCTTGCCGTTGCGCAGATCGCGCACATGGCCCTCGGTGACCGTGACAACGCAGGTCTGGCAGATGCCCATGCGGCAGCCGAACGGCATCTGCACGCCCGCGCCCTCACCGGCCTGCAGCAGCGTGGTCGCGCCGTCCACCTCGGCCGAGCGGCCGGCCTTGGCGAAGGTGACGGTGCCGCCCTCAGCGGTGGCGTTGCGCTCGATCTCGAAGCGCTCCACGTGCAGCTTGGACTCCAGACCGGCGGCGGCCCAATGCTTCTCGATCTCGTCCAGCATGGGCAGCGGGCCGCAGGCCCAGACCTCGCGCTCGTGCCAGTCCGGCACCACCTCGTCCAGATCGGCGAGCGCGAACTTGCCCTGCTCGCCGGTGAGGTGCAGGTGCGCGGTGAAACCCGGGTGCCGGTCGTGCATGTCGCGCAGCTCGTCACCGAACATCACGTCGTCGGGGGTGCGGGCGGAGTGGATGTGCATGAGATCCGGGACCGCATTGCGGCGATCCATGGTGCGCAGCATGGCCATGACGGGCGTGATGCCCGAGCCCGCGGTCAGGAACAGCACCTTGGACGGCGCCGGATCCGGCAGCACGAACCCGCCCTGCGGCGCGGCCAGCCGCACGATGGTCCCGGCCGGCACCCCGGAGACGATATGGCTGGACAGGAAGCCCTCCGGCATCGCCTTCACCGCGATGGAGATGAGCCGCCTGCCCTTGTGCGCGCTGTCGCCGGTCCAATCCGGCGGGCAGGTCAGCGAATACGAGCGCCAGTGCCAGCGGCCGTCCACCAGCACGCCGATGCCGATGTACTGGCCCGGCTCGAATTTGAAGTCGAAACCCCAGCCCGGCTTGATCACCAGGGTGGCCGAATCCGCGGTCTCCTTGCGCACCTCCACGACGCGGCCGCGCAGCTCGCGCGCCGACCACAGCGGGTTCACCAGGTGCAGGTAGTCGTCGGGCAGCAGGGGAGTGGTGATGCGCGCCGCGGCGCCGCGCAGTGCGTCGAGGGGAGTCCGCCCGCCGGTGCCGCCTTCGGCCACGGGGGCTTCCAGCCAGTCCCGCAGTCCTCGCACGGAGAACCCACCACTCTTCGATGCCATATCCCGGAACGCTTCCTGTCGTCGTGCGCGCTGGTCAGCGCGTCGTCGTACGCCTGTCGCCCATGTGATGAGCAACCATCACAGCCAGGTTACGGCATCGTAGGTTACGGGGGCTGTGTTGGATTGCCCCTCCGCTTCGCGCCGGGGCGCGGGTTCGCGGCCCTGAGGTCTCGATTCTTCCCTCCTCCGCTCCTCCGCTTCGCTCCCCCGCTCCAAGGCGGAGGTCGATTCCAGCCGCAGTCCAGAATCGGGACGGCCGCGAACCTGTGGGTTTACGCGAACCTGCCTGTGGGATTACAGGAGATCGAGCAAGAAGGGGAGTTCTTGCGCTGCGTACCAGGCGAGCTGGTGGTCCTCGGCGTCGCCGAGCACGAATTCGGCGTCGGCGTCGCCCATGTCGGCGGCGTCGATGACCTCGACGGCCTTGGCGACCTCGGATTCGGCCTCGGCCAGGTCCACGTGGATGGACGCGATGCGGTCGTAGGCGATCGGGCCGGACAGCCGCACCACGGCGTCGTCCAGATCCGGGCGCAGGGTCGCGCCGTCCACATCGGCGGCGATGACCGCGCGACGGAAGACCGGTCCGGCCGGGGCGGGATCGGATTCGTCGCCGGATTCGTCGCCCGCGCGATCGCCGCGGACCTCCGCGGCGGCCTGTTCCTCGGCGAGCAGTCGCAGCGAGGCGCGTGCGGCCTCGGCCATGGCGACCTCGGCCAGCTCCTCGTCGTCGCCGGAGGCATAGGCCTCGCGCAGCGCCGGCGTCACCGCGAAAGCGGTGTCGTTGAGGGCGCGAATCTCGCGGTCGGCGACCAGTTCCCGCAGCATCGGCATCGTGGCCGGGACGTAGACCCGTAGTTTCTTCGAGACGCGGGACGACTCACTGGACGCAGGCACCGAGCATCTCCTCCATCGACTCGTGCACCGAAGCGGTCAGCACCGCGATGTCCGCCATGGCGTCGCGATCGGCGGTGAGTCCGTAGAACACCCGTCCGTCGTAGGACGTGAGCCCGATGCTCAGAGCCTGAAAGCGCAGCAGCGGCGACACCGGGTACATCTCCAGCATCCGCGCGCCGCCGATGTACATGGGCTGCTGCGGACCCGGCGCGTTGGTGATCACCAGATTGAACGTGTGCTCTGCAAAAGTACTCGCCGACCGCACGCTCATGGCATGCAGGCTCGCCGGAGCGAATCCGGCCATGTGCATCAGCGTGCGGGCGCGGACCCCGAGCTGATGCCGGGAATGGGGTTCGGTCGCGTGCTTGATGTGCTCCATGCGGATCACCGGATTCGGTTCGCCCACCGGCAGATCCACCAGCAGCGAGGTGACCTGGCCCGCGGGTTTGAGCTCACCGTTCGGTCCGTCGGCATAGACCGACATGGGGACGACCGCCCGCAGCGCGTCGGCCTCGGTCAGCACCTGCCCGCGTGAGAGCAGCCAATTGCGCAGCGCCCCCGTCACCACCGCGAGGATCACGTCGTTGATGGAGCAGTCGAACCGCTTGCGGATCTTGCGGTAGTCCTCGAGATCGGTGCGCACCACCTCGAACCGGCGATTGCGCGAGGTGCGGGTGTTCAGGGGGCTGTCGGGCGCGCCGATGGCCGCGGTCCGGACCATGGACACCAGCTTCTGCACCGCCTTGCCGGTGGCGTCGACCATGGCGAAGGCCTCGGCCACGTGGTGGCGGGCCACCTCCAGGCCCTCACGCGGCTGGGTGGCCAGGTGCAGCACCGCGCCGAGCAGCAGTTCGAGGTCGGCGGGCTCGCGATGGGCGATCCAGGCGTCGTCGGCGACCTCGCGGGGCGCGGTCGAGGTGTCCAGGATCACATGCCCGATCTCGAGCGCGCTGTCCCCGTCGACCAGGGCGGAATGGGTCTTGGTGAAGATGGCGCAGCGGCCCTCGGACAGGCCCTCGACCAGGTACATCTCCCACAGTGGCCGGGAGGGGTCGAGGGGGCGTGACGCCAGCCGCGCCACCAGGTCGAGCAGCTGCTCGTCGGTACCCGGCTCGGGCAGGGCGGAGCGGCGGATGTGATAGGTGATGTCGAAGTGGCTGTCGTCCACCCACACCGGGCGGCCCAGCGTGAACGGGATCTCCCGCACCTTGCGGCGGTACAGCGGCACCAGCGGCAGCCGCGACTCGACCAGGGTTGCCAGCCGGTCATAATCCAGCGGCCCGTGCCCCGCGTTTCCGGCCGGCGCGGGATTGCGCAGGATGGCCAGGGAACCGATGTGCATGGGGTTGCTGCTGGATTCCAGCCGGTAGAACGACGCGTCCTGCGGCGTCAGTCTGGTGATCACGCTGCCCGCTACTCCCTAGTCCCTGCCTGCGCCCGCAGTGTCCCCCTGCCTAGGCGCCGGCGGTTCTTCCATCAAATGTTGCCGTGGCATTCTTCGAAGGCAAGCTATCGCAATCCGATCACCTGGGGGAATGGATGGGCGGCACTGCCCGAGATCACACACCGTCAGCGGTGTCCCCAGCTCCGGGTGCGCGGGCGCAGGCCTCCGCACGCCGGACCCCCTACATCCTACGGCAGGGGTAACGAATCAGCCTCGGACGCAAGATCATTCGCTGAACGGTCGCTGGCGGCCCCGATCGGCTCCCGGGCAACCCTGCGGGCGGCCCGGTTTCACAGCTTTCCCTCAGCACGCACGCCCTCGCCCGCGCAGTTCAGCACCTACGATGGGCTCCGGATTACCATGGCTAGTGATTGCGCGCCCGCGCGCAGGCTTCCCGCCATGGTGGGGGCTACCGACAACACCGACCAGAGGACTACAAGACCCGTGCCTGCGCTGAGTTTTTCAAGGTTGCTACGGATTGGTGAAGGTCGCACGGTCAAGCGGCTGGCAAGTCTGGCGGACGAGGTCATCGCCCTCGACGAGGAGTACACGGCCCTCACCGACGCCGAGTTGCAGGCCAAGACCGCGGAGTTCCAGCAGCGCTACGCCGACGGCGAGAGCCTCGACGAACTGCTGCTCGAAGCCTTCGCGACCGCGCGGGAAGCGTCCTGGCGAGTGCTGAACCAGAAGCACTACAAGGTGCAGATCATGGGCGGCGGCGCCCTGCACATCGGCAATGTGGCGGAGATGAAGACCGGTGAGGGCAAGACCCTGACCTGTGTGCTGCCCGCCTACCTCAACGCCATCTCCGGCGAGGGCGTGCACGTCGTCACCGTCAACGACTACCTGGCCAAGCGCGACGCCGAGTGGATGGGCCGCGTGCACCGCTTCCTCGGTCTCGAGGTCGGCGTGATCCTGGGCGGCATGAGCCCTGCCGAGCGCCGCGAGGCGTACGCCGCGGACATCACCTACGGCACCAACAACGAGTTCGGCTTCGACTACCTGCGCGACAACATGACCCACTCGCTGGACGATCTGGTCCAGCGCGGGCACAACTTCGCCATCGTCGACGAGGTCGACTCCATCCTCATCGACGAGGCCCGCACCCCGCTCATCATCTCGGGGCCGGCCGACGCCTCCTCGAAGTGGTACGCGGAGTTCGCGCGCATCGCGCCGCTGCTGAAGAAGGACCTGCACTACGAGGTCGACATCAAGAAGCGCACCATCGGTGTGCACGAGGCGGGCGTCGAATTCGTCGAGGACCAGCTGGGCATCGACAACTTGTACGAGGCGGCCAACTCGCCGCTGGTGAGCTACCTGAACAACGCCATCAAGGCGAAGGAGCTCTACACCAAGGACAAGGACTACATCGTCCGCAGCGGCGAGGTCATCATCGTCGACGAGTTCACCGGCCGAATCCTGGTGGGCCGCCGCTACAACGAGGGCATGCACCAGGCCATCGAGGCCAAGGAGGGCGTGGAGATCCAGCCGGAGAACCAGACGCTGGCCACCATCACGCTGCAGAACTACTTCCGTCTCTACGACAAGCTCTCGGGCATGACCGGTACCGCCGAGACCGAGGCGGCCGAGCTGCACCAGACCTACGGCCTGGGTGTGGTGCCGATCCCCACCAACAAGCCGATGGTCCGTCAGGATCAGTCCGATCTGATCTACAAGACCGAAGAGGCCAAGTTCGCCGCGGTCGCCGACGACATCCAGGAGAAGCACGAGCTGGGTCAGCCGGTCCTGGTCGGCACCACCTCGGTCGAGCGCTCGGAGTACCTGTCCAAGCTGCTAACCAAGCGCGGTATCCCGCACAACGTGCTGAACGCCAAGTTCCACGAGCAGGAAGCGCAGATCGTCGCCGAGGCGGGTCGCCCGGGCGCGGTCACCGTCGCCACCAATATGGCCGGCCGTGGTACCGACATCGTGCTGGGCGGCAACCCGGACATCATCGCCGACATCCTGCTGCGCCGGCAGGGCCTGGACCCGGTGGAGACCCCGGACGAGTACGAGGCCCACTGGCACCCGACCCTCGAGCGGGTCAAGGAGCAGGTGGACGAGGACGCCGAGGCGGTCCGCGACGCGGGTGGCCTCTACGTGCTGGGCACCGAGCGGCACGAGTCGCGGCGCATCGACAACCAGCTGCGCGGTCGTTCCGGCCGTCAGGGCGACCCGGGCGAGTCCCGGTTCTACCTGTCGCTGGGCGACGAGCTGATGCGGCGCTTCAACGGCGCCGCGCTCGAGTCGATCATGACCCGGCTCAACCTGCCCGACGATGTGCCGATCGAGGCCAAGATGGTCTCGCGTGCCATCAAGTCCGCGCAGACCCAGGTCGAGCAGCAGAACTTCGAGATCCGCAAGAACGTCCTCAAGTACGACGAGGTCATGAACCAGCAGCGCATGGTGATCTACGCCGAGCGCGCCCGCATCCTCGAGGGCGAGGACATGGAGGGCCAGGTGCAGGAGATGATCACCGACGTGATCACCGCCTACGTCAATGGCGCCACGGCCGAGGGCTATGTCGAGGACTGGGATCTGGAGAAGCTGTGGGGCGCGCTGAAGACGCTGTACCCCATCGGCATCGACTACAAGGACCTCACCGGCGAGAGCGACGGCGGCGAGGTGGGCGAGCTGACCCGCGAGGAGCTGCTGGACGCGGTGCTCGAGGACGCGCACGCCGCCTACGACAACCGCGAGTCGGAGATCGACGGCCTCGCGGGCGAGGGCAGCATGCGCAATCTGGAGCGCCAGATCCTGTTGAGCGTCCTGGACCGCAAGTGGCGTGAGCACCTCTACGAGATGGACTACCTCAAGGAAGGCATCGGCCTGCGCGCCATGGCGCAGCGCGACCCGCTGGTCGAGTACCAGCGCGAGGGCTTCGACATGTTCGCGGCCATGCTCGACGGCCTCAAGGAGGAGTCGGTCGGCTTCCTGTTCAATCTCCAGGTCGAGGTGCAGCAGCCGCAGCCGGTCGGCGTGAACGTGGCCGCGGGCCTGCAGTCGCCGGTCGGCAACCGCCCGCTCCCCACCGAGGAGGACGCGGCCGCCAACGGCAATGGCGCTCCGGCGGCCCTGCGCGCCAAGGGCATCGACGAGTCCGGTCCGCGCGGCCTGTCCTACTCCGGTCCGGACGAGGGCGGTCATGCCGCCATCCGCAGCGACCGTGACGAGTACGGGCTCGAGGACGGTCAGGGCGGCACCCGCCGCGAGCGCCGGGAGGCGGCCCGCGCCCAGGGCAAGGCCGACCGCGCCCCGCGCTCCAAGCGCCGCCACTGAGCCAAGCGCCGCCACTGAGCGAAGCGAAACCCACTGCGCCCCGGGTGTTCACACCCGGGGCGCAGTGTTTTCCGCTCTGGACCAGCGGTTTTCGCGTGGTCATGAAACAGTCACGATCGGTTCGCTGAAATGGGTTCCAGTCCGGTCGCCGTGGGGCGGCCGAGCAGGAAGGAATCACGATCATGCGCAAGACTTTTGCCCTCACCGCCATGGCTCTGGGCATCGCCGGGCTGGGCGCCGCGACCGCGCACGCGGAGACCCTGACGGTCGACGGTAACTACGCCACCGTCGACGCCTGCGCCGCCGACGGCAATGGCGGCCAGTTCCAGGCGGGCGGCGTGCAGCTGCGCGGCGAGGACGGCTGGCAGTGGCGGTGCGATCAGGGCGCCGACGGCCTGTGGTACATGACCATCTTCCGTTGATCGAACGCCGGTCTCCGGCTCGAACGGAAACCGTGCCCTCGGCGAAATCGCCGGGGGCACTGTCGTTTTCGGGAATGAATCAGAGGGCTGATTCCGAAGGAAGCGGACAATTCGGACGACGGCAGGGTCGCTCGGGTCGGCCTTCGGTGAAATTTCCTGCCGCTCAGGTGTTTCGGCGGCCCGGCAACGGGTATTCGGTCTCTGGGCGCGGTCGTTGCGGCCTGTCGCCGATCCGAATCTCATTCGTACCCTTTTAGCTTCGCTGGGATCGCAATCAAGGCCATTTTTATCGCGCGAACCGGGCTGCGCGTTAATTGAATTACTCCCCTCAAATTTGTGATGTGCGTCATTCGAGACATTTTGTGCCATTTACTCGGCGGTAGCTTGGTTGCGCTCTATTAGCTGGGCTAAATTCCCGGATGTGTGGGAGGACCTGAGGTTTTACGGGCGGGAACATGAACGGAGCCAGTTGGATCGCGCTCTCGCGGCGGCCCGTTCGGGGCGGGGATCGGCGCTGGTGCTGTACGGCGATCCGGCCATCGGCAAGACCGCGCTGCTGCGCACCGCCGTCGATCGCGCCGCCGATTTCCGGGTGCTGCGCTGTCAGGGCATGAGCACCGAATCCGAACTGAATTTCGCTGCCCTGCACGAACTTCTGCTGCCGGTGGCCGACCGGCTGCCGACGCTGCCCACCGCCCAGTCCCGGGCTCTGGGCGTGGTGCTCGGCCTGGACGCCGGTGCGGCCGACGCCTTCCTGGTCGGCGCCGCCCTGGTGCGGCTGCTGTCGGCGCTCGCGGCCGAGGGCCCGCTGCTGCTGGTCGTGGACCAGGCCCGGCTGGTGGATCCGGAGTCGGCGCAGGCGCTCGTGTTCGCCATCCGCCGGCTGACCGCGGCGCCGGTGACGCTGCTGGTGGCGCTGCGCGACGATCCGGCCGACACGCTCTGGCGGGAACTGCCCGCGCTGCCGGTCACCGGCCTGCCCGAGGCCGACGCCCGCCGTCTCGTCGCCGAGCGGCACGGCCCGCTGGGCGCGTTGCGGCTGGCCCGGATCCTCGACGTAGCCGGCGGCAATCCGCTGGCGCTGCACGAATTGCCGGATGTCGTCGGTGATCTCGCGGGCACCGCGCCCGAGCCGATGGCGCTGGGGCCCGGACTGCGCGCGGCCTTCCGCGATCGCGTCGCCGCGCTGCCCGCCGGGGTGCGCGTGCTGCTGATCGTCGCCGCCACCGAGACCCGCGGCGTGCTGGGTATCGTGACCACCGCCGCGGCGGCCCTCGGCGTCGATGACGCCGCGTGGGAATTCGCCACGGCCGCAGGCCTGCTCACGGTCGGCGACGGCCGGGTGGAACGCACCCACGCCCTGCTGTGCGCCGCCGTTCACGATGCCGCCACGGCCGCCGAGCGCCGCGCCGCGCAGCTGGCCGTGGCGGACGCGCTGACCGGACCGGGCACGGCGGATCTGCACATCTGGCACCGGGCCATGGCCGCCGAGTGCCCGGACGAGGAGCTGGCCGCGGCCTTGACCGCTGTTGCCGCCGGCTCGGATCACGGGCACATGACCGCCGCGGCCATGCTGCGGCAGGCCGCCGCCATCACGCCGGATCCGGAGCGGGCGGGGGAGCGGCTGGCCGCGGCCGGTCGATCCGCCTGGGCGGGCGGCGATATCGCCTCCGCGCACGGCCTGCTCGATCGCGCCACCGCCCGGCTCGGGCCGGAGCGGGCCGCGGTGGCCGGGCGCGGGCTGGCCGGGCTGCTGGAATTCGTTGCGGGAGAACCGGAGCGGGCGAGCCGGCTGCTGCTGCGCGATGCCGAGCTGGTGGATCCCGAGACGGCCGTGCTCCTGCGGATCGACGCCGAACGCGCGCGCTGGGTGGCCGGGCACGGCGTCCTCGATCTGGATCCCGCGGAAATAACTGTGCGGGAGGGTATTTCGCGCTTCCACACCATGATCCGGCCGCTGCCGCCGGCGCCGCTGGTGCTGCTGTGGGGAATGGCGGACGCGGCCCTGGAGCCGTACACGCAGGCGGCGGCGTACCTGCGGGGCAGTTCGGCGCCCGCCGCGGTGTCGCTACTACCGCAGCTGGCGATCATCCAGTTCGCCAATGGCCGGTTCGCGGCCGCCGAGCAGACCTTGGCCGAGGCGTTCGAACTGGCCACTGCGGGCGGGGTGGAGAACGTGCTCGCCCAGTGCTGGGCCCTGCGCGCGAAGATCGCCGCGCTGCACGGTGATTCGGACACGGTGCTGGACAGTGCGGACCGGGTGCTGGCGCTGGCGCGGCCGCGCCGGTCGCACGCGCTCATCGCGTCGGCGCACTGGCATCTGGGCTTCCACGCGCTGAGCCTCGGCGATCCGGAGACCGCGTACCTGCGGTTGCGGACCCTGGCCCAGCCGGGGCACGACGCCCGGCATCCGACCTACGCGCGGCTGGCCGCGGTGGAGCTGGTGGAGGCCGCCACCCGGGTCGGCCGGCAGGCCGACGCGCTCGAATATTACGGGGAGATCCGGGATTGGGCGGTGCGGTCCCGCGCGGATTGGGCGCTCTCGGCCGCCTACACCTGCCGGGCCCTGCTGTGCTCCGGCGATCGGGCCGGCCACTACTTCCGGCGTGCGCTGGCCGTCCGGCGCACCCGCCACGATCTGAATCATGTCCGCACCCAGCTGCTCTACGGCAAGTGGCTGCGCCGGGCCCGGCGGCGCGCCGACGCGGCCGAGCAATTGCGCACGGCCGCCGAGGCGTTCGAGGGCATGGGTGCTGCCCAGTGGGTGCTGCGCGCCCGGCAGGAACTCGAGCTGACCGGCCGCCGGGCCGCACCGGTCACCGCGCACGGCGAGACCTCGGTGCTGACGGCGCAGGAGCTGCGGGTCGCGCGGCTGGCGGCGCAGGGCCTGACCAACCGGGAGATCGGGACCGACCTGTTCCTGAGCCCGCGCACGGTGGGCCATCACCTGTCTCGGGTGTTCGGCAAGCTCGGGCTCAGCGGCCGGACCGATCTGGTCGACGTGGATTTCGACAATGGCATGCGAATTGTGCGGCCGCGCTGACGTTCTCGTATCGGAGTGACGCTCCCGGGCACTATTCCAGGTGGACCGACTCGCCCCAGTAGCGCGGGTCCCAGTTGATGAGGATCATCCCGGCCACGCTGCCCGCGCAGCCACCGCAGGCGTGTACCTGGATCAGGTTGTCCACATCGGTGTCTCCGGCGAGCACGGCGCGGGTGGAAAGCCACACCGCCCGCAGGTGTAGGGCGGCGGGCTTTCCACAGCGCACGCATTCCGGCAGCACGCCTTCCGGATCGTTGCGCCCTATCCGGACTTCCGGGGTGACGGGCGCGCCGGGTCCGAGGGCGTCGTCGAGGAGCGGCGAAAATTCCTTGCGCTCACGGTCTTCCACCTCGGCAGGCTAACTATTTCCGGCGGTGTCCGCACCCTGGCCGCCGGGATCGGCGGCGCCCTTCGGCGTCGATCCGGGACGGCGTGGGAACCGGTCGGATCAGTTTCCGGTGGTGGCGGGCGGCGTAGTGCCCGGGGTGGAGGCGCTACCGGTGATCAGCGCCTTGATGACGTTGGTGAGGATCTCGGCCGATCCGGTGGTCGGCGTGGTCGGGGCGGTGCCGTCGGCGGAAGCCAGGCCCGCACCGGCGAACAGCAGACCGGCGGCAGCGGCGGCCACACCCAGAACACGGATCTTGCGCATGAAATCTCCTTGGAATCAATCGATCAGCGGAAATTCAGCTGATGGCGAGTGTTTAGCACGCAATCTTATGGGAATGCAATGGATATCGAATTGGGCGAGTCGCCCGATTTTGGATCGAATCCGTGCAGCATTTTAGCCGACAGTATACGAATCAAAATCGGTCGCTGTATCGGTCATCGTATCGGTCATCGATGAAAGACTCGGAATCGCATATCTCCCAGGTGATCTCAGCCGATGGGACAGCGGCGACTTCGAGTTTGTCCGGCTCTCGGGCATCGAGGTAGCTTGCAATGTGCGCGATATCCGGATGCTCCAGGGGAGGGAGCGAGAACAGGCCGAACTGTCTCGTGTATTGAGCGAGGCGCGCGCCGGTCGCGGCGGGGGATTGCTCTTGTGGGGTGAACCGGGAATCGGAAAAACCGCACTGTTACGCGACGCCGAGCTACGTGCCACCGATTTTCGAGTGGTGACCTGCCGTGGATTTCCCGCCGAATCGGAGCTGGATTTCGGCGCGCTGCACGAACTGCTGCTCCCGCTGATCGATCGGGTCGCCGCGCTGCCCGTCCCGCAGGCGCGGGCCCTGGCCGCGGCTCTCGGCCGGGACGCCGGGCCGGCCGATCGCTTCCTGGTGGGCGCGGCCCTGGTGACACTGCTGGCGACGGTCGCCCGGGAACGGCCGTTGCTGCTCATCGTCGACGACGCCCAGTGGGTGGACGCCGCGACCGGGCAGGCGCTCACCTTCGCGCTGCGCCGCCTGGGCGCCGTCCGGGTGGCGCTGCTGGCCGCCATGCGTGAATGCCCGGCCACCACGGTGTGGCAGGCGCTGCCCGTGCTGCCCGTCGCACCGCTGACCGAGGAGCACGCGCGACGGCTGCTGGCCCTGCGCTCCGGCGGCATCGGCGAGCCGCGCGCGACGCGCATGCTGCGACTGGCCGACGGCAATCCGCTGGCGCTGCGGGAATTTCCGATCGACTCCGAGGACGGCGCCGGAATCGGCTGCGGACCGGCGCCTTTCGGTCCGCGGCTGCGTGCCGCCTTCGCCGATCGGCTGGCCGCCCTGGAGCCGCGGGTGCGGATCCTGCTGACCGTGGTGGCCGCGGCGGATGGGGGCACGCTGTGCCCGGTCGCGACGGCCGCGACCGAACTCGGTGTCACCGCGGCGGATTGGGAGTCGGCGGTGGCGGCCGGGCTGCTCACGGTCACCGACGGGCGCGTCGAAATGCGGCACCGTCTGCTCTGCGGCGCGGCCTACGACGCCGCGTCCACGGCCGAGCGCCGCACCGTCCACCTGGCCCTGGCCGATGCCCTGCCGGGCCCCGAGAACGCCGACCTGCGCACCTGGCAGCTGGCCGCCGTCCTCGATGGCCCGAATCCCACGCTGGCACAGTCGCTCGCCGACGGTGTCGAGCGGGTGCGGGCCCGCGCCGGAACGCTGGCCGCGGCCGCGGTGCTGCGCCGCGCCGCGGCCATCACCCCGGACCCGGACACCGCCGGAGTGCGGCTGGCCGGAGCGGCCCGATTCGCCTGGGAGGGCGGTGATATCGAGTCGGCGCAGCGTCTGCTCGCTCTCGCCGAGACCCGCACCACGCCCGCCGCCATCGCCGCGGCCAGCGGCGGCCTGCCCGGCCTGCTGGAATTCGTCACCGGCGACCCGGCCCAGGCGCACATCCTGCTGCTGCGTGATGCCGAGGCCGTCCGCGCATCCGCCGCGAGGCCGGAAACCGCTGCCGTGAGCCCGGATTCGCGATGGCAGGGCGGCGGCACCGGCCTCGCGGCCGGCCTGCGGCTGCTCGCCGACCGGGCGGCCTGGTCGGTGGGCCGCGCCGCGGACCTGCCGCTGGACGGTCAGCTCGAAGCGGCCGGGGCCGCGTCCTCGCCCATCGCGGCCGCACGTCTGCTGCCGCCGGCCGGGCAGTTGCTCGAGTGGGGTCTGGCCGAGCGGGCGCTGGAGCCGTACCTCAGAGTGGCCGGGGGCCTGCGCGATTCGGCCGGCCGGCCGGCCACGCTCGGCGTGCTGCCGCAACTGGCCGTGGTGCAGTTCGCCACCGGTCACTGGGAGGCGGGGGAGAGCACCCTGGCCGAGGCGTTCGACCTGGCCGCGGGCGCGGGCGCGGGCAATATCCTGGCCCAGTGCTGGAACCTGCGGGCCCGGCTGGCCGCCCAGCGCGGCGACGCGGACACGGTGGCCGACAGCGTGGATCGCGCGCTGGCCCTGGCCCGCCCGCACGCGGTGTCGGCGCTGATCGGCGGCGCGTACTGGCATCACGGCTTCCACTCGCTGACCGCCGGGGATGCCGAGTCGGCCTATCGCCGCCTGCGCGCGCTCTACCTGCCCGGCCACGAGGCCGCGCATCCCACGCCGGCCCGGCTGGCCACCCTCGACACGGTCGAGGCCGCCTGCCGCGTGGGCCGTTTCGACGAGGCGGCCGAGTACGCGGAGCTGATCGCGGCCTGGACGCGGCGCACGCGAGCTCGCTGGGCACTGACGACCGCCTATGCCTGCCGGGCGCTGCTGGCCGACGAAGACCGCGCCGAGCACTACTACCGCCGTGCCCTGGCGGTCGGCGACACCCGGCATACCAGCTTCGGCCGCGCCCGTACCCAGCTGCTCTACGGCAAGTGGCTGCGCCGGGTCCGCCGCCGCCGCGACGCCGCCGAGCAATTGCGCGCCGCCGCCGACGCTTTCGACCTCATGGGCGCCACCGCCTGGGCCACCCGCACCCGCTCCGAGCTGGAGCTCACCGGCACCGGCGCCAAGCCCGGCGCCGGCTCGACACCGCTCACCGCGCAGGAGTCCCAGGTGGCCCGGCTGGCCGCCCAGGGGCTCACCAATCGGGAGATCGGCGCGGAACTGTTCGTCAGCCCGCGCACGGTCGGGCACCACATGTCCCGGATTCTCGAGAAGCTCGGTCTCACCAGCCGTTCCGAGCTGCGGGGCATCGACTTCGACAATGGCATGCGCCTGACGCGCCCGCACTGAGGCGTGGTTCCGGCCGCCGCGAACGCTGACAGCTAATGTCCAGCAGCAATTTTCGGATCAGGTCCGGGTGAGCTCGAACAGCCGGAACCGGCGAGTGCCCGCGAGTCGCTGCTCCATGGCGTAACCCGGCCAGAACTCCAGCGCCCGCCGCCACGCGCGATCCCGTTCGGCGCCCGTCAGCTGCCGCACCTCGACCGGGAACCGTTCCCCGCGGACCAGCAGTTCGGCCCGTTCGGCGCCACGCAGATTGGCCGACCAGGACGGCTGTTCGGGCAGGCCCCAGTTCGACGAGACGATCAGGAAGCGCTTCTCGTCGTACGGGTCCGGGACGTAGAGCAGGCTGACCGTGCGCGGCAGGCCGGTGCGGCGCCCGGCCACCGTGAGCTGCAGCGCGGGCAGGCCCGCGACATCGAGTATTCCCTTGCGGCCGTGTGTTGCTCGCCGCGTGAAGCGTTCGAGCGCGAACACCGCCGGTGCGATGCGCATGATGGTCCGGTGGCGGGCCAGGCCGCGGCCCAGCCGCGGGAGCGGGTTCCAGCGGGCGGGCGCCTCGGGCCGGCGCCGCCATTCAGCGAATGCCATGCCCCGATTATGTTGCTAGGGCGCCCAGCGCGCCCGATCCCAGTCGTCCTGCCAATCGTGCGCGCCGGCCGGGGACCGGTCGTCCGGATGCGCGGACGGCAGGGTCTCGTCCTGGTCCAGCGGCCCGGAATCGTCCTGTTCCCGCCCCGATCGATCGGCCTCGTCGGGTGCGGGCCGGACATCGCTGTGCCGCCGCCCGTTGGCGTGCCGCAACTCGGGAAGTTCTTCGCTCATGACCATCCCTTCGTGCCGGTTATGCACAAAAGGTATCGAATGGGCGATTTTCCAGCTAACTCAGGGCTAGCTTCAGGTGTCGCTGCTGCCCCGGAACCACGGATCGTTCGAATTGAGCGCGGTGAGCAGGCGGCGGATGGCAGCGACCCGGAGCTCCTTGCCGGGCAGTTCGTCGAGCGCGCACTCCGGGTCGGCGGGCGGGCCCAGGTGGGTGCAGCCGCGCGGGCAGTTCTCGATGGCGTCGGCCAGATCGGAGAACGCCTGGATGACGTCGTCGGGGGTGATGTGCGCCAGGCCGAACGAGCGCACACCGGGCGTGTCGACGACCCAGCCGCCATCGGGCAGCGGCAGCGCCACCGACTGGGTCGAGGTGTGCCGGCCCTTGCCGACCCCGGACACCTCGCCGACGGCGCGCTCCGCCTCCGGAACCAGCCGGTTCACCAGGGTCGACTTGCCCACCCCGGAGTGCCCGATGAACGCGGTCAGCCTGTCGTCCAGCAGGTCCAGCACCGGCTCCAGCGGATCCTCGATGCCGCCGTAGACGATGGTCAGATCCAAATCCTCGAAGGCCGAGGCGAATTCGGAGTCGGCGGCCAGATCGTGCTTGGTCAGGCACAGAATCGGTTGCAGCCCACCGACATACGCCGCCACCATGGCCCGCTCCACGAATCCGGTACGCGGTGGCGGATCGGCCAGCGCCACCACGATGAACAGCTGCTCGGCATTGGCCACCACCACGCGCTCGAACGGATCGGTGTCATCGGCGGTGCGGCGCAACACCGTTCGCCGATCGACCACCCGCACGATGCGGGCCAGGGTGTCGGGCTTGCCGGACAGGTCGCCGACCACGTCCACCTGATCGCCGACCACGATCGGCGTGCGGCCGAGCTCGCGCGCCCGCATGGCCGTCAGCGGCCGGTCCGGATCCCCGTCCAGCACGCACCCCCAGCGTCCGCGGTCCACCGAAACCACCATGGCCGCTTCGGCATCCAGGTGCTGCGGCCGGGTCTTGGTGCGCGGACGCGAGCCCTTGCCCGGGCGCACCCGGACATCGGACTCGTCGTACTCGCGCCGCCTCAGTGGTCTGCTCCCGACGAGCCGAGCATGCTGTCCCAGAGGTCGACGAAGTTCGGCAGCGTCTTGGCGGTGGTGCCGATGTCCTCGATCTCCACACCCGGCGTCACCAGGCCGATGATTGCGCCGGCGGTGGCCATCCGGTGGTCGGCGTAGGAGCGCCACTGCCCGCCGGTGAGCGGGTTGGGCACGATGGCCAGCCCGTCCTCGGTCTCGGTGACCTTGCCGCCCAGCCGGTTGATCTCGGTGGCGAGCGCGGCCAGCCGGTCGGTCTCGTGCCCGCGCAGGTGCGCGATGCCGCGCAGCCGGGACGGCGAATCCGCCAGTGCCGCAAGGGCGGCCACGGTCGGGGTCAGCTCGCCCACGTCGTGCAGGTCGATGTCGATGCCGGCCAGGCGCTCGGGCCCGCGCACGGTGAGCACGCTGTCGAAGAAGCGCGCCTCGGCGCCCATGCGTACCAGGATCTCCCGGATCACGTCGCCCGGCTGGGTGGTGAGCCGCGGCCAGTGCGGAATGCTCACCTCGCCGCCGGTGACGGCCGCCGCCGCCAGGAACGGGGTGGCATTGGACAGGTCCGGCTCGACCTCCCAGTCCACCGCCCGGATCGGGCCGGGGGCCACGGTCCAGGTCTGCGCCTTGCGCGGATCGTTGGGCGCGTCGACGCGAACGTCGGCCCGCCGCAGCATCTCCACGGTCATCTCGATGTGCGGCATGGACGGCAGCGCCGCGCCGTCGTGGTTCACGGTGACGCCCTGCTCGAACCGCGCCGCCGACAGCAGCAGCCCGGACACGAACTGCGAGGAGCCCGAGGCGTCGATGGTGACCGGACCGCCGCGCAGCGCGCCCATGCCGTGCACCACGAAGGGCAGCTGGTTGCCGTCGATGTCGAGGCCCAGTGCGCGCAGCGCGTCCAGGATCGTGCCGAGTGGCCGCACCCGCGCCTGCTCGTCGCCGTCGAAGGCGACATCGCCGCGGGCCAGCGCCGCCACCGGCGGCAGGAAGCGCATGACGGTGCCCGCGAGCCCGCAATCGACCATGGCGCTGGTGAATTCGGCGGGCGGGGTGACGGTGAGCGTCTCGCCCTCGCCCTCGATGCCGGTGCCCATGGCCCGCAACCCCGCGATCATGAGGTTGGTGTCCCGGCTGCGCAGCGCGCCGGTGATGGTGGACGGCCGATCCGCCAGCGCGGCGAGGATCAGCGCCCGATTGGTAATGGATTTGGACCCGGGCAGGGTCACGGTCGCGTGCACGGGAACTCGGACATGGGGCGCGGGCCAGAAAGTCACATGGCCATCTTCGCACTCCCGGCTCCCCGAGCCTTTTCACCGACCGATAATTCTCACGGGACTTGCGTTGCGGCCCGGCGGTCGGGTGCCGTGCCCGACCGAGTCCGTACCCGATGAGTTACCCCGGACTCGCCAGATCGGTTGTTCCGTCGGGCATGGAAAAGCCCGGGCGTATACGTATATGAGTACGTATACTGGTCGGGTGATCGATCCCATCAGTCTCATGATCGGTGGCGCGCTCGTCGGCGGCGGCTGGCTCGCGGGCCGATTCGGCTCCCGCCGCAGCAAACCCGGCACCGCGGCCGGCCCGGCCGTCTGCGGCTGCGGCCACGACCTCGCCCTGCACGACCGCGAAGCGGGTCATTGCCACGCCGAGACCTTCCGTAAGACCGGCGTCGGCATCAAAGCCTGGGCGCGCTGCAACTGTCAGCGCTACACCGGTCCCACGCCGCTCGAAGAGTTCTTCACCCCCACGCCCTTGCCACCGGCTCAGTGAACGCGCGATGCCGGTCTCCGTGGTGGAGACCGGCATCGACTGCCTGTGGCGCCCGGCATTTCAGGCTGAGCGCTCTCCCTACTTGGCGCGCCCGTGAATCAGCGGCACGATCTTGCGCAGCAGCTTCATGGTCCGGTCGGTACGGGTGTAGGACAGCAGCGCCATGCCGGGAATCGCGAAGCGCTGCACCGCGATCGAGTGCGGACGCGAGAATTCCAGCAGGCCCGGCGCACCGTGGATGCGGCCGATGCCGGAGTCGCGCACGCCGCCGAACGGCAGCCCCGAGATCGCCGCGTAGGACAGCACCGAGTTCACCGAGGTGCAGCCGACCTGGAGGCGCCGGGCGATCTCCATGCCCTGGTTCTTCGAGTACACCGCGGACCCGAGCCCGTACTTGCTCTTGTTGGTCAGCTCCACGGCCTCGTCCACACCGTTGACGGTGCGGATGGTGACGGTCGGTCCGAAGGTCTCCTCGCACACCGCATCCGAGGACTCGTCCACGTCGACCAGCACGACCGGTTCGATGAAGGGCCCCTTGACCGATTCGGGCCCGCCCAGCACGGCCTTGCCGCCGTTCTTCAGCGCGTCGTCGATGTGCCGGCGCACGATGTCGACCTGGCTGGGCATGGTCATCGGACCGTAGGAGGCCTTGGCGTCCGAACCCGGCTTGATGTCGGTGAGGATGCGCTTGACCTCGGCGACGAACTCGTCGGCGACCGACTTGTCCACGTACACCCGCTCCACGCCCGCGCAGGTCTGGCCGGAATTGGCGGTGGCGCCCCAGGCGACCGCGTCGGCGGCGGCCTTGATGTCGGCGTCCGCGGCCACGATCACCGCGTCCTTGCCGCCGCACTCCAGCAGCACCGGGGTGAGGGTCTCGGCGGCGGCGGCCATGATCTTCTTGCCGGTCGCGGTGGATCCGGTGAAGGCCAGCTTGTCGACGCCCGACTTGACCAGCGCCGCACCGGTCGCGCCGTAGCCGTTGATGGTGATGAAGACGCCGTCCGGCAGTTCCGGATTCGCCTCGGCGAACGCCTTGGCCACGAAATTGCCGATGCCGGTGGAGAATTCGCTCGGCTTGAAGACCACGCAGTTGCCGGCGGCCAGGGCGTAGGCGATGGAGCCGTTCGGGGTGTAGATCGGGTAGTTCCACGGCCCGATCACGCCGACCACGCCGAGCGGGCGGTACTCCAGGTGGGCGGCGAAATTGGCCATGAACGCGCCGGGCGCGACCTTCTTGGGCTCGAGCACCTTCTTGGCATTGGACGCGGCCCACTTGATGTGCTCGAGGGCCAGCATGAGCTCGAGGAAGGCGTCGTCGAGGGGCTTGCCGTTCTCGGCGTGGATGAGCTCACTGAGCTCGTCGGACTTCTCGACCAGCTTGCTGCCCCAGCGCAGAATGTGCTTCTTGCGCTCGGCGTAGGTCAGCGCGCCCCAGGTGGCGGCGGCGGTCCGGGCCTTGGCGACGGCCGCGCGCACCGCCGCCTCATCATCGATCTTGTAGGTGGCGAGGGCCTCGCCGGTGGCAGGGTTGACCGAAGTCAGCGTGTCGGCCTGATCGAGCGGGGCGGTTTCGGTTGCAGTCATGATTGGCGGCGTCCCTTGATGAGAGTGTGATGAGACGAACGTCTCATACCGTCCATGTGATGTCAATTGCCATCACATCGTGGGCGATTCACTTCTGGAGACTGTCGGCACCCGGTGGCAGCATGGTCGTCATGTGCGGTAGATACGCGACCACGACGAATCCCGCGAAGCTGGCCGTCGAGCTCGACGCTATCGACGAGACCGGCGCCAAGGGCTTCGATCCGAATTACAACGTGGCCCCCACCAATCAGGTGCTCACGGTCGTCGAACGCCACGACCGCGACCACCCGGAGGACCCGGCCACCCTGCGCATCCGGGCCATGCGCTGGGGCCTGATCCCGCCCTGGACCAAGGCCGCCGAGCCCGGGATCCCGGTCAAGGGCAAACCGCTGTTCAATGCCCGCGCCGACAAGGCCGCCACCACCGCCTCCTTCCGCGATGCGGTGAAGAAGCGCCGCTGCCTGGTGCCCATGGACGGCTGGTACGAGTGGGTCACCGAGGCCGATGCGCTCGGAAAGGCCGTCAAGCGGCCGTATTTCATGTCCCGCGCCGACGGGGGACGCCTCTATATGGCGGGTCTCTGGTCGGTCTGGCGTGACCGCGCCCAGGGCGACGAGGCGCAGCCCCTGCTGTCCTGCACGATCCTGACCACCGATGCGGTCGGCGATCTGACCAAGGTGCACGACCGCATGCCCCTGCCGATGCCGCGCGAGCACTGGGACGCGTGGCTGGACCCGGACCACCCCGCTCCCGAATCGCTGCTGGAAACGCCTTGCCCCGCAGCGGTTTCGGACATTCTGGTGCGCGAAGTGCCGTCGCTGGTCAACAGCGTCAAGAACAACGGCCCCGAGCTGCTGGCGCAGGTGGACGAACAGGCCGGTCAGATCAGCCTGATCTGAACGCCTTCCTTCCCGTTCCAACACCGTGCCCCGCCGCGGAATGCGGCGGGGCACGGGAGCTTCGAGAGTTCGTCTCAACCGCACTTCACGGTCGGCAGCCCGATATTGAGCGTGCACTTCAGGGTGTCGGCCATCGAGTCGATCATCCTGGTGATGATGTTGCCGCCGAGCTTCTCCGCCTTGTCGATGCGCTCGTCCTTCTTCGGCTGCTGCCCGCCGCCCGGGGCGCCCGGGTCGGGGAAGCTCGGATTGACCGGAGCGGCGTGCACCGGCGCGGCCGTCGCGAGCGCCATCGTCAGCGGGGCGGATCCCAGTGCCAGTACCAGCGCTCCGGCGGCGACGGCCGTGCGAATTCGCCGATGGTGAGACATAAACCGCATCACATCCTCGGGTTCGTATCGGACCTTGCGGACAAAAGGTTCACAACAAGCTCACTGCGCGCTCCCAAGTAACTCACAGAAATTCGGCCGAATTGTGAAAGGGCAATGCCCCCGCCGCGTCTTCGCGTCGGGGGCATTGCCGATTCGATGGTCGTCCGGCCGGTCAGACCGCGGCGGCGTCCGCCGTCTCGATGGCTTCCTTTCTGGCCTGGATGCCACCTGCGCTGCGCAGCGGCACCTCTTTCCAGAACAGCACCAGGATGAATCCGAGCAGCGCCACGAAGGTGGCCGACAGGAACACCCGGTCCATGGACTTGGCGAAGCCCTCCTTGAAGGGGTGCGCCAGCGTCGGGTTCAGCTGCTGGATCACCGAGCTGTCGTTGAGCACCTGGCCCACGACCGCCGGCGCGGTCTCCTGGTTCGACAGGCCGAGGACGACCTTCTTGTCGACCGAGTCGGGGCCCTTCACCGCGTCCCCGGCGGCCTGCGTGTAGGCCTGGTCGGTCCGGACGCTCTCCAGCGAGGTGGTGATGTTCGGAGCCAGCTGGGTGAACAGCACCGACAGGAACACCGCCACACCCAGGGTGCCGCCGATCTGCCGGAAGAAGGTCGCGGCCGCGGTGGACACGCCCATGTCCTTGGGCGGCAGCGCGTTCTGCAGCGCCAGGGTCAGCGGCTGCATCAGGTTGCCGAGGCCGAAGCCGGTGATGGCCATGAAGATCATGACGACCCACAGCTCGGTGTCGGCCGACACCAGGTGCAGCAGGAACAGGCCCAAGGTCAGCAGCGCCGCGCCCACCGGCGGGAAGTACTTGTACCGCCCGGTCCGGGCGATCAGCTGACCGGCCAGGATCGAGCCGGTCATCATGCCCGCCACCAGCGGCAGCATCAGCAGACCCGCCTTGGTCGGGCTCGCGCCCTGCACCACCTGCAGGTACTGCGGCAGCAGGGTGATGCCGCCGAACATGGCCGCACCGACCACCACCGAGATGACCACGCCGAGGGCGAAGGTGGAGTTCTTGAACATGCGCAGCGGGATCAGCGCCGCGTCGCCCTGCCTGGCCTCGACCGCGATGAAGGACAGCACGCCGATCGCGCCCAGTGCGTAGCAGAGGATGGAATGGCTGCTGGTCCAGCCCCATTCGCGGCCCTGCTCGGCGACCACCAGCAGCGGCACCAGGCCGACGATCAGCGCCGAGATGCCCATCCAGTCGATCGGCACCTTGGTGACGGGGCGCTTGGGCAGCTTGAGCACGCGGGTCACCACGGCCAGCGCGATGATGCCGACCGGCACGTTCACCAGGAACACCCAGCGCCAGCCGGTGACGCCGAGGATCTGGTCGGTGCCCGACAGGATGCCGCCGACGACCGGGCCGACCACGCTGGAGGTGCCGAACACGGCCAGGAAGTAGCCCTGGTAGCGGGCGCGCTCCCGCGGGGACACGATGTCGCCCATGATGGTCAGCGCCAGCGACATCAGACCACCCGCGCCCAGGCCCTGGAAGGCCCGGAAGGCGGCCAGCTCGTACATGGAGGTCGCCATGGAACAGGCCAGTGAGCCGACCACGAAGATGGAGATGGCGGCCAGGTAGAAGGGCTTGCGGCCGTACATGTCCGAGAGCTTGCCGTAGAGCGGCGTCGCCAGGGTCGAGGTGATCAGGTAGGCGGTGGTCACCCACGCCTGCGCCGAATAGCCGTGCAGCTCATCGGCGATGGTGCGGATGGAGGTCGACACGATGGTCTGATCCAGGGCCGCCAGCAGCATGCCCATGATCAGGCCGCTCATGATGACCAGGATCTGCTTGTGGGTGAAGCCGGCCGAATTGATCTCCGGCTCCGCCACTTCCGTTTGTGTTGTCACGAATTGCTCTCCGCGGGTGCGTAATAGGACTGAAGGTCTTTGTGGGCCGCGATATCGGCCAGCATGCGCTGCCGGGTCTCCTCGTAGCCGTCGACGAAGCGCCGCAGCAGGGCGGCGAAGGTCTCCCGTTCATCGGGATCCCAGCCGACCAGCATGTGGCGCAGCGAGTCGTTGCGGCGGGCCCGGATCTGGGCGGCCACGGTGCGGCCGGTGTCGGTCACGTCGAGGACGCTGACCCGGCCGTCGGCCGGATCCGCGCGGCGCTCGATGAGTCCGCGCTTGACCAGGCTCGCGACCTGCCGGCTGATGGTGGAGGCGTCGGAATAGAGGGCCTCGGCCAGCGCGCCCGAGCGTTTCGGGCCGTCATGGATCAGCTGGAACAGGATGCTGAACGCGGCCGGTTCGATTTCGCCCTGGGTCATGGACGCGATCTGCGCATTGGTGCGGTCGCGCAGTTTGGTGAGCCGGGCGATCTCGTAGGCGATGGCGTCGACAAGGCCGTCGTCGATGTCGGTGGGGGTAGTCGCCGGGTCATCGTCGGTCACGGTCGGTCTCACCTCCTTGCGTCGGTCAACTGCTTGTATGCGTCAACTAGTTGTACGGCGCAAGTATTCCGACATAGTTGTCCCTTGGCAAGTTTTTTCCGGAGGTTGTGTCTCCGCTCACGGGAGAATCGGACAATTCGCCCCTTGGGGGCGGGTCAGGCCACCGCGACCGCGGCCGTCACCGCTCCCGTGAGCCGGACCAGATCCGCCGGGGCGAGCTCGATCTCCAGCCCGCGCCTACCCGCGCTGCACAGCACCCGATCCCACTCCAGCGCCGACTCGTCGATGACGGTCGGCAGCCGCTTCTTCTGCCCCAGCGGCGAAATCCCGCCCAGCACATACCCTGTCGTCCGCTCCGCCTTGGCCTTGTCGGCCATGGCGGCCTTGCCGCCGCCCAGCGCCGCGGCCGCCGCCTTCAGCGACAGCGTGGTCGGCACCGGCAATACCGCCACCGCCAGCCCGCCCGACCCCAGCTCGATCACCAGCGTCTTGAAGATCTGCCCGGCGGTAACCCCGAGCTCGCCGGCGAGCGCCTCCACCGCCTCCGCCCCGTACGAATCACTGCGCGGGTCATGGGGATACGAGTGCACCCGGTGGTCCACCTTCGCCTGCATCAGAGCCTTGATCGCCGGGGTCGGAGCTGCAGCCATGGGCTCACCCTATCCAGCCGACGCAACCGGATTTCCGGTGCTGGGAACAGGGTGAGCGCCACGCCTGTTGCACGCGATACGCGCTTCGCAGCAACCGCAGGGCCCACGGTTCGCGAGCGCACGCATCCCATTCATCCAAGGAGGAGTCGGTGACCGTTCTGGTCGAAGAGCCCCCGGTGCGGACCGGGCCGCTGCTGTTCCGCAGGGGAGCCGCCGACGTCGCGCCCCCGGCCGGTTTCCTGGCCGAATCCCTGTTCGCGGTAGATTCAATTGCTACGGCGATCGAAGGGATTAGCGTGACGAGCGACGACGACATGGTCGATCGCCAGCGTGATGACGACGCGGACAGCGAGCGCATCGACGCCGGCGACGATCAAGCGGTCGACTATGACGAGGTGAGCGAATCCGGTGCCAGGAGTACCGAATCCGTGGCGGAACTGGCCGCGCGATTCGAGCGTGACGCGCTCCCGCTGCTGGACCAGCTCTACGGGGCGGCGTTGCGCATGACGCGCAACCCGGCCGATGCCGAGGATCTGGTGCAGGAGACCTTCGCCAAGGCCTACCAGGGGTTCCGCTCGTTCCGCGAGGGCACCAACCTGCGGGCGTGGCTGTACCGCATCCTCACCAATACCTACATCAACTCGTATCGGAAGAAGCAGCGCCAGCCCGCGCAGTATCCGACCGACGAGATCACCGACTGGCAGCTGGCCTCCACCGCCGAGCACACCTCCACCGGTCTGCGCTCCGCGGAGATGGAAGCCCTCGAGGCGCTGCCGGACGACGACATCAAGGCCGCTCTGCAGTCGCTTCCCGAGGAGTTCCGGATGGCGGTGTACTACGCCGACGTGGAGGGCTTCCCTTACAAGGAAATCGCCGAGATCATGGGAACTCCCATCGGTACCGTCATGTCCCGTCTGCACCGTGGCCGTAAGCAGCTCAAGGGCCTGCTCGCCGACGTGGCGCGGGAACGTGGATTCAATCGGTCGGGCAGCGATGCGGCGCGTGAGGAGGTAACCCAGTGAGCGACGAGATGGAAGAACTGGACTGCTCGGCGGTGCTCGCCGATGTCTGGCTGCTCCTGGACAACGAGTGCGACGACACCGTGAAGGCACGGTTGCGTGAGCACATCGACCGTTGCTCGCCGTGCATCGAGGCCTACGGCCTGGAGGAGAAGCTGAAGTCGCTGCTGAATCGCAAATGCGGCGGCGACCGCGCGCCGGATTCCCTGCGCCAGCGCCTGACGATGGAGATCCGGACCAGCTACACGCATGTGGAAACGCGTGTCGTTACGGAGCCGGAGAACTGATTTGGTGGCGACCCGGGTAACTCACCGGGTACGTCCAAAATAGGTTCGGCACTTGACCGCCGGCACGGGTGCGAACGGCAACCGGCTGTCCGCTGAAGTCCCGGAGAGACGGAACTGAGCGGCACCCTTCCCGATGGGAAGTGGTGCCGCTCAGCAGTTTTCGAGCTTTTCGCTACGGCTCAGGCGTTCGGCCGCTTGCCGTGGTTGGCGGCACTCTTCTTGCGGCCACGCTTCTTACGTCCACGCTTACCCATAGGTAATCTCCCTTCAGTCGGCCGCCATTCTTTCATGTGTGGTTGGCTGTACCGTCAGGGGCTACGGGTCACGCGAACGCGAGAGGTGTACATGGCTGAGGAAGTGAAGGCCGAGATGGTGTCGACTGTGCTGAACATCGAGGTCACTGTCGGCGAGAAGGTCAGCGTCGACCAGACCCTGGTCCTGCTGGAGTCGATGAAGATGGAGATCCCCGTCATCTCCGAGATCGAGGGCACCGTCGCCTCCATCCACGTCAGCCCCGGCCAGGTGCTGCAGCAGGGTGACCTGATCGCCGTCATCTCCTGAGCGACGACCCCCCGACCTGCTCCTGACGCGCCCTTGCCGTGTCGCGTGGGAACATACACGCGACGTGGGAACAGAGGAGCGTGGGTGAATGTCGACACTGAGTGAGCTACTGGCCGAGCACACCGATCTACCGGGTGCGGCCGTCGACCATTTGCAGCGGGTGGTGGGGGACTGGCAGTTGCTGGCGGATCTGTCCTTCGCGGATCTGCTGCTCTGGGTGGGCACGGGCCCGGTCAGCGCGGGCGCGGAGGTGGTGTGCGTCGCCCAGTGCCGCCCCACCACCGCGCCCACCGTGCACCTCGAGGATCTGGTCGGCACCCTCGCCACCAAGGAGGCGAATCCGCAGGTGTTCGAGGCCCTGCTGACCGCCGATATCGCTCGCACCGAAACCGATACCGCCCTCACCGGCGTCTATCACCCGCATCCCGTGCATGCCATGCGCGAGGCGATTCCAGTGCGGGTCGGTGACGACATCATCGCCGTGCTCGGCCGCGACACCGATACCCAGCGCCGCAAGATGCGCTCCAGCCTCGAGATCGCCTACATGTCCTGCGCGGACGACCTGTGCCAGATGGTCGCCGACGGCACCTGGCCCGCGCTCGAGGACCGCACCGGCGCGCACTCCAGCCCCCGCGCGGGCGACGGTTTCATCCGCCTCGACACCGAGGGCACCGTCGTCTACGCCAGCCCCAATGCCCTGTCGGCCTATCACCGCATGGGTTTGCAGAACGACCTGGTCGGCCAGGATCTGGCCCTGACCACCCGCTCGCTGATCACCGATCCGTTCGACGCGCAGGAGGTCGTCGGCGACATCCAGGCGGCCCTGGCCGGAAAGGCCGGGCGCCGAATGGAAGTCGAGGCGCGCGGGGCGACCGTGCTGCTGCGCACCCTGGTGCTGCGCCCGCACGGGGAACTCGCCGGGGCCGCGGTGCTGGTCCGCGATGTCACCGAGGTGAAGCGGCGCGACCGCGCGCTGCTGTCCAAGGACGCGACGATTCGCGAGATCCACCACCGGGTGAAGAACAACCTCCAGACGGTGGCCGCGCTGTTGCGACTGCAGGCCCGCCGCACCGAGAACGAGGAGGCTCGCCTGGCCCTGACCGAATCGGTCCGCCGGGTCACCTCGATCGCCTCGGTGCACGAAATGCTGTCCATGTCGGTTGACGAAGAGGTCGATCTGGACGAGGTGGTGGACCGCCTGCTGCCGATCATGGCCGATGTGGCGACCGTGCACACCGCCCGCATCAAGGTGCGCCGCGCCGGATCGCTCGGCGTCTTCTCCGCCGAACGGGCGACGCCGCTGGTCATGGTGCTGACCGAGCTGGTGCAGAACGCCATCGAGCACGCCTTCGACGCCGGCGAGAACGGTACTGTCACAATCCGTTCCGAGCGTTCGGCGCGCTGGCTCGATGTCATCATCAGCGACGATGGCCGCGGCCTGCCCGACGGATTCAGCCTGGAAGCTTCCGACCGGTTGGGCCTGCAAATCGTCCGTACTCTCGTGACGGCGGAATTGGGCGGGTCCATCGGACTTCATCCCGGTGCCGATGTCGGCACCGACGCGGTCCTGCGAGTTCCCCTCGGTCGTCGCTCCGCCCGCTGAAACATATTGCGCGGCACACGAGTTCGGGCGTAGTGAAAAATCTGCGCCCGAACTTTCGTTCGAAGAGTCAATCCCGTTGAACGGGAATTACTCTCGTGATCGGACTTGGTCCGGCCCCTTTACACACTGAAGCCCGGCACCTGAATGTGGTGCCGGGCCGAATTGCGTTGCGGCCGCGAGGCTGGGGTCGGCCGTAACGCCTGTCGCCTAGCTGGTTAGACGACGGTGCGGGTACGCGTACGCGCGTTGCGGCGCTTCAGCGCGCGACGCTCGTCTTCGCTCATACCACCCCACACGCCGGCATCCTGGCCCGACTTCAGGGCCCAGGAAAGGCAGTCAGCGGTGACGGGGCAGCGAGCGCAGACCAGCTTGGCATCGGCAATCTGCGCGAGCGCCGGACCACTGTTTCCCACCGGGAAGAACAGCTCGGGGTCCTCGTCGCGACAGATGGCCTTGTGGCGCCAGTCCATTCCTCTGCTCCTTTGCTAGGGCGCGCACGGCGCTGCCCCTCGGGTTTGTGGTCCGTTCACTTGTGCGACTCGAATGTTTCCGCACGGTTGCTTGTGAATGCTTTCACGAACACCGTAGATGTCAATAGATACCCGGTGCACCGTGGGGAAGCTCACGCTGTAAGACCCCTACATGGGGATCCGCCGTGTCATTTGTACTCGGTTGAGCCAGTTTTCGCAGCGCAACCGCGATGTTTCTAGGGCGTGTCGAACCGGCTAGGGCTTCGGCGCGACCACATCGAGGATATCCGGGACTGCTGTGAAATTCACCATGTTGCGGCGTCCGATGAAGTCGCCGTCGATTTGCAAGCCGATCGGTTCGGCTGCGGTGACGGTCACGGCCGGCACGTCGTCATCGCGAAACAAGGTGCGGCTCTTGGGATCTCCATGGGCTGACAGCAACTGCCGGGCGACCATGAGGGTGGGCAGAACGCCCATGGTGCGCATCGCAAACACTCCGAGACCCGATTCGAATGCGGTCCCCGGGTTGGTGACCACGGGCCTGTTGTCGAGAAAAGTCCAGGGACTGGCATTCGTCACGAATGCGTAATGCGCGTCTGTTACCGGTTCGTGACCTGGAATGTCGAGACGCACTTGCGGGGCATGCCGTTTGGCGCGAAAGAACTGCCGGACCGTAGTGCGCAGATAGCGAGCGGGCGTCGCGGTTTTGCCATCCGCGCGCTTGGCGTCGATGGCCTCGCACACATCCGCGTCGAGCCCGACACCGGCGCTGAAGAGGAACCAGCGATCGTCGGCGACGCCGAGCCCGATACGGCGGTCCGCGTCGTCGGCCACCAGATCGATGAGCTGATTGGTGGCGGTCACCGGATCCGGCTCGATGCCCAGCGAGCGCGCGAACACATTCGCCG
Organism: Nocardia sp. NPDC059228; assembly: GCF_042754245.1. Classification (NCBI taxonomy): domain Bacteria; kingdom Bacillati; phylum Actinomycetota; class Actinomycetes; order Mycobacteriales; family Nocardiaceae; genus Nocardia; species Nocardia sp. NPDC059228. The sequence continues at coordinate 324,129 of NZ_JBHZAL010000006.1, forward strand.
AGCCGCCCGGGATGACGCCGAGCCGCGGCAGCCATTCCCGCTGCGGCTCACCCGGCAGCGGGAGGAAACCGTTGACGGTCTCGTTCACCGTGCCGTCCCCGCCGTGCACCACGATCAGGTCCATCCGGGTGTCGGCGGCCCAGCGCGCCAGCTCGGCGGCGTGCCCCCGGTGCTCGGTGTGGCGAACGGTCAGCTGGGTGCGGCTTTCCAGTGCGTGAGCGAGCAGATCGCGAGTGGACCGAGTGGTCGAAGTGGCATTCGGGTTCACGATAAGCAAGGTCCGCACGATGCCTATTTTGCCTCCGCTCCGCTCCGGCGGGTTCGCGGCCCCGAAGTCTCGTTCTTCCCTCCTCCGCTCCTCCGCTTCGCTCCCCCGCTCCGTCAGTCCAGAACGAGACGGCCGCGAACCTTGAAGTGCCAGTTCCGAACTGATTTCGGCCGGACGGGTGCACTGCGCAACGACGCCCGGTCGTAGGCTGGGCGGGTGGCTGAGCAGAACAACGGCGAGAACAAGCCCGCGGGCGAGAGCGACGTAGTGCCCGCGACGGTGCGCGTGGCGGGCGCGCTGGTCGCCCTGGAGGGCGCGCTGGGCCTGGTCGCGATGGTCGTGCTGATCATCGTCGGCGCGAACGGGTCGGCGCAGAGCCCCAAGAACAGCTATCTCACCGCCGGGTACGCGGCCATCCTGGGCGGCGCGGTGCTCGCCGCGGGGATCGGGCTGATGCGCGGGAAGCGGTGGGGGCGGGCCATCGCCACCTTGACCCAGCTGCTGCTGCTGGGTGTCGCGTACTACATGTTCACCTCGGATCGACCGGAGTTCGGGGCGCCGCTGGGATTGCTGGCGCTGGGTGCGCTGGGTGCGCTGTTCGCCCCGGCCTCGAATCGGTGGATGGCCGCGGGCTACGGCTCCGTCGAGGAGTAGCCGCCGCGGTGTGCGCAGAGTCGCCGTAATCGTTGCTCAGTGGCCCGTGAGCGAGTTTTCGGACGCTCGCCCACCACTCCGGTGAGCGAGCGCTTTCCAGCGATGCTGCGGCGAATTCGGATGCCGCGGCGAATTCAGTCGTCGGCGTGCGTCGCCAGGCGGGCCAGGGCCGCGCCGCGCAGGCGGTAGCCGGTCCACTCGTGCTGGTGCTCGGCCCCGATGGATTCGTAGAAGTCGATGCTCGGGGTGTTCCAGGTGAGCACCGACCAGTCGACGCGGGCGTACCCCTGCTCGACGGCCTCGCGGGCCAGCGTCGCGAGCAGGCTCTTGCCCAGCCCACGGCCGCGGACCTCCGGCTTGACGTAGAGATCCTCCAGATAGACCCCGTGCACGCCCTTCCAGGTGGAGTAGTTCAGGAACCAGATGGCGCAGCCCACCACGCCGTGATCGGTCTCGGCCACATGGGCGTAGAGCGCGGGCTGCGGCCCGAACAGGGCCGTCTCGAGCTGGGCCGCGGTGAGGGTGCACTCGTCGGCGGCCTTCTCGTACTCGGCCAGATCGTGGACGAGCTGGACGAGCGCCGGGATGTCGGCGGGGGTGGCGCGGCGAATCATTCGGCGGCCCCTTCCTACGGGTTGAGCGGCGGAACCAGATTGTGCGCGAGCACGGTTCGAGCCTGGTGATCGTGTCCCAGCACCGTAACCGCGGCGGTGGACAGGAAGAATCGGCGGCCTTCGATCACCTCGAACTCGGCCCAGCGGGCGATGAGCGCGCGCGAGAAGTGGCCGTGGCCGACCAGCACCACATCGCGGGTGGCCAGCTCGGGGATGACGGTGGCCAGCACGTGGTCGGCGCGCTTGCGGACGTGCTCGGCGGTCTCGCCCTCGGGGGTCTCGCCGGTCCAGATGGTCCAGCCGGGGGACATCTGCTGGATCTCGGGCGTGGTGAGGCCCTCGTAGTCGCCGTAGTCCCACTCCACCAGGTCGTCGTCGACGACGACGCCGGGGAGCCCGGCCAGCGCCGCGGTGCGCAGCGCGCGCTGCCGGGGGCTGCACAGCACCAGCGGATTCCGCAATTCCATGTCGTACAGCAGTTTTCCGGCGGCCCGGGCCTGCGCCTCGCCGATCTCGGTGAGGGGCACATCGGTGCGGCCGGTGTGGCGGCGCGCGGCCGACCAGGCCGTCTCCCCGTGTCGCAGCACTACCAACCGGAATTCGCCACCACTCATGAATTCGATCATGCTCCACCGCCTCCCCGAATACCTAGCGGGCGCCAGCGACCCGTCGGAATCGGGCACCCCGTGAGCGACCGGGTCAAGCGGCCGCGCCGACGCCGTACACCTGGGTGCCCCGGCGCTCCAGGAAGACGCTGCCCGAGACGCTCAGCCCGATGGGCTCGTTGTGATAGTCGCTGCGCTGCAGCGGGATTCGCGAGACCTGCGCGCCGGTGCCGGGATCCAGGACGGCCAGGCCGTCCGGGACCGGAGCCACCAGCTGGCCGGCCATCAGCGCCGGGGTGCCGAGCACGTGCTGGGCGCCCCACTGCGGGTCGAGGGTGGTGGGGTTGAGGGCGATCAGGCTGTCGCCGGTGAAGACGAAGAAACCGGTGGACAGGCGCGCCACCATGGCGGTGTCCGTGAAGGCCGGAACCTGGTGGGTGGCAAGCAGATTGCCGCTGACGTCATAGATGGTCAGCACCGGCGGGGTGGTCGGGCCGGCGGGGAGGTAGAGCGCGGTCCGGGTGTCGGACACCGCGATCACGCGCGCCCCGTCCACCGCGCCGCCGGGCTCGTTGAGCACGTGCGTGCTGTACTCCTCCGGCACCGTGCCGTCCTTGGGCGCGGGATTGAGGATGGACAGCCGGTCGGCGGAGTCCTTGGGGCAGCGTTCCAGTACCGCCACCCGGCTGGGCGCCGAGCCCGCCGAGAGCAGCCGGCAGTCGGTGCGCGGCTGGGTGTGCGGATTCACCGGGGCGTCCACATAGCCGTATTCGAGGGTGCGGACCAGATCCGAGCGCCACATCTCCAGGCGGTCGTCGCCCAGCGCGAGCACATAGGTGCCGTCCGGGGCCAGGGTGATCCGCTTGTCCATGTAGCTGGACCGCGCCGCCACCCGGGTCCCGGTCTCGGCGTTGAGCAGGGTGGTCTGACTGCAGCCGCGCTGATCCAGGTAGGTGGCGATGACCGTCCCGAACTGGACCTCCACCGCGCACAACGGCATGTCCCGCTGGTACTTCCAGACCTCGTCGCCGGTGCGGGCATCCCGCCCGATGACGGTGCCGTCGTCGGCGGTGACGGCCACCGCGCCCACCGTCAGCGAGCGCATGGCCGCGCCGTCCGGTGCGTGCCACAGCTCCTTGACCTGCGCGGGCACCGAGTCGGCCGCCGGTGGCGGGGTGAGGGTGTGGTTCGCGGGCTGCGCGTGGGTGCCGCGCACATCGCTGGTCAGCGCCACGACCGCTGCCGCGATCGCCACCAGAGCGGCGATCGCGACAGCGGTGAGAATATCGGCGCGTGTCCGCCGCTCGGGTGCGAGCACGACAGCGAGAGTAACCGATCGGCGCGGCTAGGCCGAGGCCGCGACCGCGGTATCGGTCACCACCACGGCGGCCTCGGCGTCCACGTCGGCCTTCTTCCGCCGCGTCCGCCGCACCGGAGCCGCCGCCGCGGGCTCGTCGGAACCGCTTGCCGCAGTACTCGACTCGACCGCTTCGACCTCCGCCTTGACGGCCTTGCGGGCCCGCTTGCGCGGCGCGGCCTTCGGCGCCTCCGCGACCACCTCGGCACCGTCCGCCGCCTCCGCGACCACCGCGGTCGCGCCGTTGGCGTCCACGGTCGCCGCGGCCGCCTTACGAGTCCGCTTGCGGGGCGCGGCCTTCGGCGCTTCCGCTCCGGCGGTGGCCTCGGCGCCGCCGGCCTCGACGGTCGCAGCCGCGGCCTTGCGAGTCCGCTTGCGCGGCGCGCTCTTCGGAGCCTCCGCGGCGACCTGGGCGTCGCCGTCGGTGGCGGTCTCGTCGGCGGTCGGCGCAGTGCTCGCGGCGCGGCTGGCGCGCTTGCGCGGCGCCCGCAGGGCGGGCTCGGCCGAGTCGCCATCGGTGGCGGAGGATTCCACCGCGACGGCGGAACCCTCTGCGCCGGTGCCGGATTCGGCCACGGCGGCCTTGGTGCGGCGAGTGCGCTTGCGGGGCGCGTCCGCTTCGGCGGTCACGGGAGCCGCTGTCGCGACGTCGGTCTCGGCGACGACCGTCGACTCCGTGGCCACCGGGGCCTCGGCGGCAGTGACCGGAGCCTCGGCGGCTGCCTTGGTCCGGCGGGTGCGCTTCCGGGGCGCATCGGCCACGACCGCCTCGGCGACCGGCTCGACCGTCGTGGTGGCCACGCTCGCCTCGACCGGCGCGGGCGGCTCGGCGACCGCGGCCTCCGAGACGACGTCGGCGGCGGCCTCGGTCACGCCGGTGCCCTCGGCGGAACCCTTGCCCCCGCGGCGGGTGCGCTTGCGTCCCCGGCGGGCGCCGTCCCCGGCATCCGCTGAGACGACGTCGGCAACCTCGGAGACGACGTCGGCAACCTCGGCGGGTCCGTCGGTATCGAGTTCGGTCTCGACCGTGGTCGCGACGACGGCGTCGGCCGGGGTGTTGCCGCCCTTGCCACGGCGGCGACGGCGGCGACGGCGGCCGGACTTCTCCGGATCGCCGGCGGCCGAATCGGCCTCGGCGGCAGGGGTTTCGGTGGTCACCACGGCCGTATCGCCCTCGACCGGCCGGCCGCCGCGGGTACGACGGCGATTGCGGCTGCGGGTGCCGCCGCGTTCGCGCTCCACCACGACGGCGTCCTCGTCGCGCTCGGGCTTGCGCTTGCGGATGACGCCGGTGACGCCCTCCGGGATGCCGAGCTCCTCGTACAGGTGGGGGGAGCGGGAATACGTTTCGACCGGTTCCGGGATGCCGAGGTCGAGGGCCTTGTCGATGAGGCTCCAGCGGTTCAGCTCGTCCCAGTCCACCAGGGTGACCGCGACACCGGTCTTGCCGGCGCGGCCGGTGCGGCCGATGCGGTGCACGTAGGTCTTCTCGTCCTCCGGGCACTGGTAGTTGACGACGTGGGTGACGTCGTCGATATCGATGCCGCGGGCGGCCACATCGGTGGCGACCAGCACGTCGATCTTGCCCTCGCGGAACTTCTTGAGCGCCTTCTCGCGGGCGATCTGCCCCAGGTCGCCGTGCACCGCGCCGACGGCGAAGCCGCGCTCGGCCAGATCGTCGGCGACCTTCTGCGCGGTCCGCTTGGTGCGCGCGAAAATCATTGTCGCGCCGCGGGTTTCGGCCTGCAGGATGCGAGCCACCAGCTCGCTCTTGTCCAGCGCGTGGGCGCGATAGACCAGCTGGGTGATCCGGTCGTGCACCGCGGACTCGTGGTGCTCCTCGGCGCGGATGTGCGTCGGCCGGTTCAGGAAGGTGCGGGCCAGGGTGATGATCGGACCCGGCATGGTGGCCGAGAACAGCATGGTCTGGCGCTGCTCGGGAACCATATTGAGAATGCGCTCGATATCAGGCAGGAAGCCCAGGTCGAGCATTTCGTCGGCCTCGTCGAGGACCAGCACCTGCACCTTGCCGAGGATCAGATATTGCTGCTCGGCCAGATCCAGCAGGCGGCCCGGGGTGCCGACGACCACGTCGACACCGGCGCGCAGCGCCTCGATCTGCGACTCGTAGGGGCGGCCGCCGTAGATCGACGTGATGCGCACCTTGGTTCCGGTGCTGTCGTCGAGATATTTGGCGGCGTTCTCCAGATCCTGGGTGACCTGGATGCACAGCTCGCGGGTCGGCACGATGACCAGCGCACGCGGCGTGCCGTCGAGGGCCTTGGTGCCGGAGTCGCCGGTGGCGATGCGGTGCAGCAGCGGCACGCCGAAGCCGAAGGTCTTACCCATACCGGTGCGGGCCTGGCCGATGAGATCCTCACCGGCCAGCGCGAGCGGCAGGGTGAGTTCCTGAATGGCGAAAGTGCGTTCGATGCCGATCTCGGCGAGGGCCCGGACGATTTCCGGCCGCACGCCCAATTCGGCGAAAGTGGGAGCGAGGTGGGTGTCGTCGAGTTCCGCGGTCAGCAGCGTGTCCGCCACACCCGGTTCCTGCTCTACGGTGATCTTGCTCAGGTTCTTGCCTTTCCTCGTTTATCGCGTCTCGCGCGCACGAGGCGTGGGGCGGACCCGGTCGGTCCGCGACGACCACTTGATCCGTGTTTCTCGCCGCTGCGGGATGCCTCTCCGGTGGATGGGCGTCGACCTGGCGCGGCGGTGCAGTGCTGCGGATCGGAGTGCGCGCACATTTTCCATGGACTACGGGCATGAATTCCGCCGTCCGCGGAGATTGTAGCGTGATACGGCCTTCGCCCTGATTTCCGCCACCGCTAATGTGTGGCGTTATTGCGCTGGTCGGCGCGCTTATCGGTAGCGAAAGACGGTCTGATCCGGGGTTTCGCATTGCCGTTAATGATTGTGGCGCACCATAATTCGTCCGGGGACAACCGTGTCGGCCACCGCGCGGACAGTTGAGTTGCTCACATAGGTGATACACCATGTAGCACTATCTGCGAAGGTATTGCCGTGAGCTTGGCAGACACCGTGACCACCGCCGCCCGCAACATGTGGTCGCTGACCTTCGGCGACGGCATCGAGGCCCCCGAATCCACCCCGTCGACGGTGCTGTCCGACGCGCCGCATCGCGAACTGCGCCGCTACGACGGCGCGGGCGCCGACGATCCGGCCGTGCTGCTGGTACCGCCGCTGGCCGCGCCCGCCTTCTGCTTCGACCTGCGCCCCGATCAGAGTCTGGCCCGGTTCCTGCTGGAGACCGGCCGCGCGCCCTACCTGGTCGACTACGGCGACATCACCTTCGAGGACCGGCGCATGGGCTTCGAGACCTGGATCGACGACATCCTGCCCGAGGCCATCCGCGAGGTCTCGGCCGATCGCGGCGGCCGTTCGGTGGATCTGGTGGGCTGGTCCATCGGCGGCGTCCTGGCCCTGCTGACCGCCGCGGCCGATCAGGCGCTGCCCATCCGTTCCATCACGGCCGTCGGCGCGCCGCTGAGCTACGACCACATGATCGGTGCGCGCGAACTGCGCACCCTGGCCCGCATCGACGGCGGCCGCACCGCCACCGCGGCCATTCGCGCCGCCGGCGGGGTCTCGGCGCAGCTGACCCGGATCGCCTACCGCGCCACCGCCTGGGATCGGGAACTCAAGCGGCCGTTCTTCATCGCGAGCAATCTCGCGGACACCGCGACCCTGGCCCGGATGGAGACCATCGACCGGTTCCAGAATTCGCTGCCCGGCTATCCGGGGCGTTTCTACAACCAGCTGTGGGGCCGCTTCATCCTCAACAACGACATCGGCAAGGGCGTGGTGCACCTGGGCGAGCAGCAGATCGCGCTGGCCGACATCACCCAGCCGGTGCTGCTCGTCGGCGGACCGAACGACGTGATCACCCCGGCCGCCGCCGTGGAGCACGGGACGACGACGCTGACCGGCTCGCCGGAGGTGCGATACGAGACCGCACCCGGCTCTCACCTCGGCATTCTCATCGCCCGCGACACCACGTGGACCCATCTGGACAAGTTCCTGCGCGACCAGCCCTGAATTACGTTGTGTCGCAAGGCCTTACGAACGTATTGAGGGTACGCTCCGAGTGTCGTCGCCGATGGGTGAATGCGCGTCGTTTCCGGCCGCTAGGGTGGGGTCCCATGGGAGCAAACTCGTCCACTGCGCTCGGCGCTGCCTCGGAGTCCTCTGGCGACCGTATGTCAGTGCCTTCCGACGGCCGTATCTCCGCCGAACATCCTGGAGCCACCGATCTCTTCGCGGTCCTCGCCTACGGTGAGATCTCCGCCTTCTACCGTCTCGCCGAAGAGGCCAAGCTGTCGCCCACGCTGCGCGGCCGGGTGGCCGTCGCCAAGATGGCCGGCAACGAGATGGAACACTTCAAGACCCTGGAGCGGGCGCTGGCGGATCGTGGCGTCGACATCTTCGACGCCATGGCCCCGTTCGTGCGCGCCCTGGACGCCTATCACGCCTCCACCGACCCCTCCACCTGGCTGGAGTCGATGGTCAAGTTCTACGTCGGCGACGGCATCGCCGCCGACTTCTACACCGAGATCGCCGGCGCCCTGGCTCCCGAGGTCGCCGACGTGGTGCGCGACGTGCTGGCCGAGACCAGCCACTCCGAATTCGTCATCGAGGAGGTGCGCACCGCGGTCGCCCAGAACCGGTCCGAGCGGGACCGGCTGGCGCTGTGGGGCCGCCGCCTGCTGGGCGAGGCCATCACCCAGGCGCAGTACGTGATGGCGCAGCGCGACGGGCTCACCGAGCTGGTGCTCACCGCCACCGGCGATCTGAACGGCGTCGCCACGCTGTTCGAGCACATGCAGAACAGTCACGCCGAGCGCATGCGCGTCCTCGGCCTGAGCTGACGCTCCCGTTCTTCCCGCCGTCTGCGCTGTTCCCCGGCAGCGCCGTGGGTGGCTGTTCCCCGACAGTGCCGTGGGTGCTGTTCGCTGACAGCGCAGGCGGTCGCGGCCGGCCGCTGTCCCGGCTGCGCTAGCGTGATCAGGACAGCACAAGGACTCTAGGTTCGGAGGTTGGCCGTGGAGGTCAAGATCGGCATTTCGGATAGCCCGCGTGAGCTCGTCATCAACAGCTCGCAGACCCCCGCCGAGGTCGAGGCGGCCGTCACCGGCGCGCTCCAGGGTGAGGGCGGCGTCGTCACGCTGACCGACGAGAAGGGCCGCAAGTTCCTGATCCAGGCCGCGAAGGTCGCCTATGTCGAGATCGGCACCCCCTCCTCGGGTCGCGTCGGCTTCGCGGCCGTCTAGCCGAACTCTCGGGGCTTCCTGAAACCCCCAGTGACATAAAAGAATTGCCCCGCCGAGCCGCTCGGCGGGGCAATTCTTTTATTGTTGCCGGGGATTCAGATCTCAATCCATCGGGTGCAGCGGCACGTGCTTCAGGCCGCCCCAGCACAATGCGACAGTGGTGTCGACCGCGTCGTCCTTGCTGATCGGCCGGTCCGCCTCGAGCCAGTAGCGCGCGCTCAGCTGGCTGGCGCCGACCAGGCCGACGGCGAGCACCCGGGCGCGGTAGGGCTCCAGGCCGGAGTCGTGGGCGACCAGGTCGAAGACCGCGTCCACGCAGGCCTCGGTGGCCTGCTCGACCCGGCGCTGCACCTGCGGCTCATTGGTCAGATCGGATTCGAAAACCAGTCGGAAGCCCTGGGTTTCGTGATCGACGAAGTCGAAGTAGGCCTGCACGGCGGCGCGCACACGCTGCTTGTTGTCGGTGGTGGAGCGCAGCGCCTGGCGCACGCTCGACACCAGGGCGTCGACGTAGTTCTGCAGGACCGCCAGATACAGTTCGAGCTTGCTCGAGAAGTGCTGGTAGAGCACCGGTTTGCTGACGCCGGCGCACTGCGAGATCTCATCCATGCCCGAGGCGTGATAGCCGCGTAGCACGAAGACCTCGCTGGCGGCCGCGAGTAGCTGCGCCCGGCGCGCCTCACGGGGCAGGCGGGTTCCGCGCTTGCTCGCCGCCATGGCCTCGGATGACATGCGGTGCGACGTCATCCGGTCCACGAGGTCAGTCATTGCCTTTTCTCCCAGTTGATTCCCGGTGGGAAGGATGTCACCGGTATCCCACGAACGATACTCGCTCATGGGCCCCGTGCCGATCCAGGTTCCGAATTTTGGTGTGCTGGTTGTTGTCGATCAGCACTGTGATGGTCGAGTGGGACTCGCATCGATTATGCGAGGCCGATCACAACTGTGTAGCACATGTTCTGATTTGTGAGCTCTGCCGCTTTGGCGTGAGATATCTCGCAGCAATAGCACCGCGCGGCGACGGCCCTTCCGTGCGTGGGGGCGGGCTATGAGAGTCTGTCAGTCGTGACCGACCATGGGGGCAGTAGTTCCGGCGGGCCTGATTCGGGCCGCCCCGTGGGGGCAGGTGCGCCGAAGACCGCCGGTAACAAGCGCCGAGGAAGACCCAGCGGGCCGATCTACGATCCGCTCGGTTTGTACACCGGCGCCAGCGCATCGCAGACCGGCCCCTCGGTATCTTCCGGGCTCATCACACCGCCCGGACCCGCACCCGATCCAGGTCAGCCCGCCGGTGATCACCTGCCGCTGCCGCACCAGCCGCTGCGCGCCCGCTGGGATCCCACCGCCCCGCCCGCCGACGCCCGCAACCGGCAGCGCCCCGATCGCGAGACCAAGAAGCAGAGTCCGCTGGGCCGCTTCGTGAGCACCTACGGCTGGCGCGCCTACGCCCTGCCCGTGCTGCTGGTCATCACCGTCCTGGTCGCCGTGGACGCCCTGCGCCACACCGGCGACGCCAGCACCGGACTCCCCGGCTTCGGCCGTCTCAGCGAGCACACCGACAAGCCCAGCGGCATCATCGGCGGCGCTCCCAAGGGCGACGGCAAGTACGCGGCCGATCTGCCCACCGGCGCGGTCCCGCCCGGCGGGCCCTACACCGACACCGGCACCGGCAACTGGCACGTGGTGCCCGGCAATACCGCGCAGGTCGGCACCGGCTCCCAGCACGTGTTCACCTACACGGTGGAGATCGAGGACGGCGTGGACACCGCCAGCCTCGGCGGTGATCCGGCCATCGGCCAGATGGTCGACGCCACGCTCGCGAATCCCAAGTCCTGGACCCACGATCCGCGTTTCGGCTTCCGGCGCGTGGACACCGGCATTCCGGATTTCCGCATCTCGCTGACCTCCCGCGACACCACCCGCAAGTCCTGCGGTTTCGAGATCCCGGTCGACTCCTCCTGCTACAACGCCGATCTGGGCCGCGTGGTGCTCTCGGAGGTGCGCTGGGTGCGCGGGGCGCTGGCCTTCGAGGGCGACGTCGGCTCCTACCGGCAGTACCAGATCAATCACGAAGTGGGACATGCCATCGGCTACCACGAGCACCAGCCGTGCGAGGTCGACGGCGGGCTGGCGCCGGTCATGATGCAGCAGACCTTCGGGACCAGGAACAACGACATCGCGAAGCTCGATCCCGAAGGCGTGGTGCCGATGGACGGCAAGACCTGCCGCTTCAACCCGTGGCCCTACCCGCGGGCCTGAGCTCCCTCCACCACGACGGCGGGCACGGATTCCGTTGCGGCCGAAGGCCGGTGCCGTGCGACGCCCAGACCCGCCAGGGCGCCCAGAGTCGCCGCCGCGGCCGCGGTGAGCAGCGCCGCGCGGAAGCCGTGCTGAACGGCCGTCGTCGAGGTGTAGCCGCCGGTGACGGTGAAAACCGCTGAGGTGACCGCGATTCCGAAGCTGCCGCCGAGCTGGCGCAGGGCGTTGTAGATCCCTGACGCGGTGCCGATGGACTCCGGTCCGACCGAACTCATCGCGGCGTTCTGCACCGCGGGCATGGCGGCCGAGATGCCGATACCGGTCAGCAGCATCGGCCCGATCAGCGCCGGGTATCCGGCCCCGGCCCCGGCGGCCAGGGCGATCCAGAGCAGGCCGATCCCGGCCAGCAGCAGTCCGGCCACGATCAACCGGCGCTCGCCGATCCGGCTCATGCGCGCGCCCGCCAGCGGCGCGACCACGAAAAGCGTTGCGGTCCAGGGCAGCAGGCGCAGCCCGGAGCCGAGTGGGGTGTTGTGCAGCCCGGCCTGCAGGTACTGGGCGAAGAAGAACGCGGTGCCGAAGATCGCGGCGGTCATCAGGAGCCCCGCCAGATTGGCGGCGCCGAAGCCGGGGCGGGTGAACAGCCGCATGGGCACCATGGGCTGCGGGGTGCGCAGCTCCCAGCCGACGAAGGCCGCCAGCAGCGCACCGCCGCCGAGCAGCGCGCCCAGGATCTCGGCGCTGGTCCAGCCGATCGCATTGCCGCGCACCAGTCCGAGCACCAGCCCGAGCACGCCGAGCCCGGACAGCAGGACGCCGACGGTGTCGACCTGGGCGGCGGGCCCGGTGCTCTCCGTGACCCAGCGGCGGACGGCCGGAATCAGGGCCGCGCCGATGGGCACATTGAGCCAGAAGATCCACTGCCAGGTCAGGCCCTGCACCACGGCCCCGCCGACGACGGGTCCGCCCAGGATGGCCAGCCCGGTGACCCCGGCGAAGATGCCCATGGCGCGTCCGCGCTGGGCGGGCGGGAACGCCACGCCGAGCAGGGCGAAGGCGGCCGGCATGATCATGGCCGCACCGATGCCCTGCACCGCGCGGGCGGCGATCAGCGCGCCGATGCCGGTGGCCAGCGCGCAGGCGGCGGAGGAGACGGTGAACAGCGCGAGCCCGGCGATGAGCAGGCGGCGGCGGCCGATGCGGTCGCCGATCACCGCGGCGGTCAGCAGGAATACCGCGAGTGCGAGCGTGTAGGAGTTGAAGGTCCAGCCGAGCGCCTCGAGCGACGCGCCGAGTTGGATCCGGATGGTGTTGAGCGCGGTGGTGACGACGAGTGCGTCGAGCCCCACCATGAGTGACGCCACCGAGGTGAGGGCGAGCGTCCAGCGCTGGTGAGTGGTCATGGGGGAGTGACCTTTCGGGTCGGTTCGGGTGTCACGGGTACGTACTCACCGGCTCGCGAAAACTCATCGGCCGCTGGTCGGCGGCCCATGGCTCGACGGCTCGGCGACGCCGTGCTAGCAAGGTGGGATGACCGCCACCGTCGACGACGTGGTCGCCGTCGCCGATTCGCACCGCCCCGAACTACTCGCCTACTGCTACCGGATGACCGGCTCGCTGCATGATGCCGAGGATCTGGTGCAGGAAATCCTGGTGCGCGCCTGGCGGTCGGCGGATTCCTATGACCCGCAACGGGCTTCGCTGCGCACCTGGCTGTATCGGATCGCCACCAATGTCTGCCTGACCGCGTTGAAGAGCGCGCAGCGGCGAGCGCTGCCGGTCGATCTGGCACAGCCGAATCCGGTGGTGGGGGCGGAGCGTCTCGATCCTTCGCCCGAACTGCCGTGGCTGGAGCCGTTCCCGGACGCGCTGCTCGGGGACGGCGATCCGGCGGCGGTGGTGGCGGCCCGGGAGAGTGTGCGCCTGGCGTTCGTGGCCGCGCTGCAACACCTTCCGCCGTTGCAGCGCGCGGTGCTGATCCTGCGGGACGTGCTGGCGCTGCGGGCCGCCGAGGTGGCCGGGCTGCTCGACACCAGCACCGCCGCCGTCAACAGCGCCCTGCAGCGGGCGCACGCGCAGCTGTCCGGCGTCCAGGCGGGTTCCGCCGAACTGGGGGACGACGAGCAACGCGAGCTGCTGAAGCGCTACGTCGAGGCGTTCGAGGCCATGGACATCGACGCCCTCAAGCGCATCCTGCGCGACGACGCCGTGCTCCAGATGCCGCCGTTCCTGGCCTGGTTCGAGGGCCGCGACGCCGTCACCGCCTTCCTGGGCCGGGTCTTCGCCCGCGGCGAGGCCTTCCGCCTGCTACCCACCCGCGCCAACAATCGCCCGGCCCTGGCCGCCTACGTCGAGCGCGGCGATGTCTTCGAGGCCGCCAACCTCCACGTCCTCACCCTCGACCGCGACGGCTTCGCCCGCCTGGACCTGTTCCACTCCCCGGACCTCTTCGGTCTGTTCGACCTCCCCGCCCGGCTGTGACGTGACATCCGTAGGCTTGGGGAAGAACGCCCCGCCCTGCGGTGTTGCAGCAGTGGCCGCGAGTTTCCGGCGAATTCGATTGAGGAGTCCGAAGACGTGTCATCGCATCCCTCCCTGCCGCCCCTGGTGGAGCCGGCGACGGAGCTGACCCGGGACGAGGTCGCCCGCTACAGCCGCCATCTGATCATCCCGGACCTCGGGGTGGACGGTCAGAAACGCTTGAAGAACGCCAAGGTGCTGGTGATCGGCGCCGGCGGGCTGGGCTCCCCGGCGTTGCTGTACCTGGCCGCCGCCGGTGTCGGCACGCTCGGCATCGTGGAGTTCGACGAGGTCGATGCCTCCAACCTGCAGCGTCAGATCATCCACGGCGAGTCCGATATCGGCCGTTCCAAGGCGGACAGCGCCCGCGATTCGATTCTGGAGATCAACTCCGGAATCACCGTGGAGCTGCACAAGATTCGCCTCGAACCCGACAATGCGGTCGAGCTGTTCAGCCGTTACGACCTGATCGTCGACGGCACCGACAACTTCGCCACCCGCTACCTCGTCAACGACGCCGCGGTGCTGGCCGGCAAGCCCTACGTATGGGGTTCGATCTACCGGTTCGAGGGCCAGGTATCGGTGTTCTGGGAGGACGCCCCCGATGGCCGCGGCATCAACTACCGCGACCTCTACCCGGAGGCTCCGCCGCCGGGCATGGTCCCGTCCTGCGCCGAGGGCGGCGTGCTGGGCGTGCTGTGCGCCTCCATCGGCTCGATCATGGTGACCGAGGCGATCAAGCTGATCACCGGTATCGGCGATCCCCTGCTGGGCCGGCTCATGGTGTACGACGCACTGGACATGAGCTACCGCACCATCAAGCTGCGCCGCGATCCGGAGCGTCAGCCCATCACCGAGCTCATCGACTACGACGCGTTCTGCGGCGTGGTGTCGGAGGAGGGCCAGGCCGCGGCCATCGGCTCCACCATCACCGCCCGGGACCTCAAGGAGCTGCTCGATGCCGGCAAGGACGTCGCCATCATCGACGTGCGCGAGCCCGTCGAATGGGACATCGTCCGCATCGAGGGCGCGACCCTGATCCCCAAGGACCGCATCCTCTCCGGCGAGGCCCTGTCCGAACTGCCCCAGAACACCCCGATCGTCCTGCACTGCAAGACCGGAATCCGCTCCGCCGAGGCGCTCGCGGCGCTCAAGAACGCCGGTTTCTCGGACGCCACCCACCTCCAGGGCGGAATCATCGCCTGGGCCAACCAGGTCGACCCGTCGCTGCCGGTCTACTGACCGAGAGCATCGATCGATCGGGAGGCGACAACTGATTTCGGGAGGATTCGGGTAACTCCCCGGGCACGTCCGAAATCGGTCGCGTACTCGACCCGCGGTCGCGTACGCGATGCCGACGGCACCCGAGTCCGGCCTCGGGCCGCGGGGAGGCGAGACAGCGTGGCGTCCGATTTACGCCTCTTCACAGCGGTACCGTACGCGCGTGACCATGACTGCTGTGGAACCTCCCGAGCATGTGCGCTCGACCTTCGGGTTGCGCGAGGAAGTGCCGGTTCCGCTGGGGAACTGGGACGGCGGCTGGCGTTGTGGCGATGTGGTCCTGAGCCCGGTGACCGATCACGCGCGAGCGGCGTGGTCGGCGAAGGTGCGCGAGACCCTGCGGGTGGACGGGCTGCGCCTGGCGCGGCCGGTGCGGGCCACCGATGGACGGTATGTCGTATCCGGTTGGCGCGCCGACACCTTCCTCGAGGGCATGCCGGAGCCGCGGCACGACGAAGTGGTGTCGCTGTCCTTGCGCCTGCACCAGGTGACCGCGCGGCTGGAGCGTCCGCGTTTCCTGGCCGCGCAGCCGGTCGCGCCGTGGGTGGACGTGGATGTCTTCGCGGCCGCGGATCGCGCTGCGTGGGAAGCGGTTCCGCTGCGCAGTCTCAAGCTGGGCGGCATGCTGCAGGCCACCTCCCCGGACGGCGACCGCAGCCAGATCCTGATCACCCAGCTGTCCACGCTGCGCAAACCGGTGACCACTCCCGCACAGCTGGTGCACGGCGATCTGTTCGGAACCGTCCTGTTCTCGGGCGGTTTCGCGCCCGGTCTCACCGACATCACCCCGTACTGGCGACCGGCGCCCTGGGCGGCGGCGGTCATCGTGGTCGATGCCCTGTCCTGGGGCGGCGCCGACGACGGCCTGCTGGAACGCTGGGGCGATCTCCCCGAATGGCCGCAGATGCTGGTGCGCGCGGTCATGTTCCGCCTCGCCGTACACGCCCTGCACCCGCGATCCACCCCCGAGGCGTTCCCGGGCCTGGCCCGCACCGCCGACATGATCCGCCTGCTGCTCTAGGGGGATGAACAGAACGGAAAGGCCGCGCCGGGCGACGAATCCGGCGCGGCCTTTCTGTACCCCTGAGGATGGGGATCTCTGGAAGGGCGCGCTTCCAAAGTCATTGCCTGAGTACTGGGTCCGCTCAGACGTTGGCGTGGGCCAGGGAGGGTGCGCGTCCGACCGCGAAGGACGAGCGCAGGTAGAACCACCAGCAGACCGCGCCCATGGCGAGGTAGGCCACCACGTAGCCCCAGAAGGCCGGATTCATGCTGTGGTAGTGGGTGTTCGACAGTCGCAGGGCCTGCTGCAGGATCCAGCCGCCCGCCGCGCCGATCGCGCCGATGACGCCGATGGCCGCACCCGCCTGCCGTTTCGCGGAGATCAGGGCCGCCCCGATGTCCTGACCGGTCTCCGAGGCATGCCGCCGCGCTTCAGCGGTGAAGATCATCGGGATCATCCGGTAGGTCGACCCGTTGCCGATGCCGCTGAACACGAACAGCAGCAGGAACGAGATCAGGTACAGCGGAAAGTTCTTGGCCGACAGCGACGCCACGATGAGCGCGGCGGCGACCGCCATGCCACCGAAGACGTACAGCGTGATCTTCGCGCCGCTGAGCTTGTCGGCGATCCAGCCGCCGAAGGGCCGGCTCATGGAACCCACGAGCGCGCCGAGGAAGGCCAGGTTGCCCAGGGTGCCCATCCAGCCGATCTTGGCCAGGCTCGGGAAGTTGGCCTTGAGCAGGGTGGGGAAGGCGAAGGAGAAGCCGATGAAGGAGCCGAAGGTGCCGATGTAGAGGATGGCCATCACCCAGGTGTGCCGGTTCTTCAGGGCCAGTTTGTAGGACTTGCCATCGGATTTCGCGCCGGACAGCGAGTCCATGTAGCGCAGCGCGCCGAACAGGGCGACGAGGATGAACGGAATCCACACCAGCACAGCGAGTGTGATGCCGAACCGGTAGCCGCCCGGGTTCTTGGCCATGATGTGGGTGCCCAGCGTGATGATGAGCGGGACGAACAATTGTGTCTGTGCCACACCGAGATTGCCGCCCGCGGCATTGATGCCCAGCGCCGCGCCCTTCTTACCCTCGGGGAAGAAGAAGTTGATATTGGCCATCGACGACGAGAAGTTGCCGCCGCCGACACCCGCGAGTGCGGCCAGCGCCATGAACACCCACATGGGTGTGCTCGGCTGGTTGATGAAATACGCCAGACCCAGCGTGGGGAGCAGCAGCATGGCCGCGCTGAAGGCGGTGAAGGCGCGGCCGCCGAAGCGCGGGATGGCGAAGGTGTAGGGCACGCGCAGGGCCGCGCCGACCAGGGTCGGGGTGGAGGTGAGCAGCAGCGCGTTGTTGACCGCGTCGGGATTCTTCGCGCTCAGGAAGGCGAATCCGGCCGAGCCCATGGCGGTGACCACGCTGGCCCACAGCACCCAGACGCTGAATCCGAGGTTCTCCGCGAAAACGGAGAAGATCAGATTTTTCCGGGCGGTTTGTTTACCCCCGTTTTCCCAGAATTCACTGTTGTCCGGTTCCCAGCGGTCGATCCACCGTCCGCGTCTTTGGAAGGCGAAGGTTGTTTCCGGTGCCTCTACCACTGTTGCCATGAGCAGCTGTCCTCTCGCCTGTCGCGACCGCCCTCATCATGGGTTCCCGGTCGTCGGGGAACCGCTGCGGTCGCGTCCAACCGTAGGAAGCGCTTTTTACATCCGAGTGTTTTTCCGTGACGGAGACGGTAATTCGACCTCACCCGGCGGCGTGTCGAGTGGTGACCTTTCGGTTACTCGAATTTCGTATCAAGCGTCCGGTATTCGGCCATGAGCGAGTCGAGGAAGCAATTGGCGGTGCGGGCCGCCCGTTCCGGATCGCCGTCGATGACCGCCTGCACCAGTTCGGCATGCTCGTCGTGGTACGTCTCGCCCTCCCGCTCGGACCGGAACCTGATCCCGGCCGCGATGACGGGCAGCAGCGAGTCGTAGAACTCCAGGTATACCGCATTGTGGCTGGCGACCACGATAGCGCGGTGCAGTTGCACGTCGGCCTCGATGGCGGCATCGAAGTCGGTGTCCCAGTAGCGGTTTCGTTCCTCGAGCACGCGTCGCAGGGTCGCGATGTCGGTGTCGTCGCGGCGCTCGGCGGCCAGCCGGGCGGCGGTGGTGTCGAGGGCCCGCCGCAGTTCCAGGACATCGCGCTGCTGGGCGTCGGCCAGGTACTCGGTGAGGGTGCCGCCGAGGGTGGAGGTGGAGATGACGTAGGTGCCCGAGCCCTGTCTGCGCTCGAGCATGCCGGCGTGCACGAGGGCCTGGACGGCCTCGCGCACGGTATTGCGGCCGGTGCCGGTGAGTTCGGTGAGCTCGGGTTCGGTGGGGATACGCGAGCCGACGGCCCAACGGCCGGAACGGATTTCGGCACGAAGCTGCTCGGTCACCTGGGCGATGAGGCTCGTGCGCCGGACTGGTTGCACGGGTGACAGCGTACCTTGCCTCACATTCGTTGCATCACATCATCGGGTCATCCTATGATTTCCGGGTGACTGCGACGATGGATGAGACGATGGCCCCGGTGCGGGGCCTTTCCAATGCCCCGAGCGAGACGACCGGGTTCCGCCCCGAAATGTCGAAGCGCGCCCAAGCGCGGAGGGGCGGAGCGGTCGAGGGCCGCCTGCTCGTGCTCGTCGCCATCGTGATGTCCGCTCTCACCCTCCGCGTCGCCGTCACCGCGTTCACTCCGCTCGCCGCCCGCATCGGGCAGGACATCGGCTACTCCACCGCGGTGGTCGGCGTGTTCGGCATGCTGCCGACCGCCATGTTCGCCCTCGGCGGGCTGCTGACCCCGGTGCTGTCGCGTCGGCTGGGCCTGGAGACGACCGCCCTTCTGGCCATGCTCATGACCGGTGTCGGCTCGGTGATCCGCGCCCTGGTGCCCGCGACCTGGGAGCTGCTGGCCTTCTCCGCGCTGGCCCTGGCCGGCATGGGCATCGGCAATGTGGTGATCCCGCCCCTGGTCAAGCGGTACTTCTCGGATCGGCTGGCCGCGCTCAGCTCGGTCTACATCGTGATGGTGCAGCTGGGCACCGTCTTCCCGGCCCTGATCGCGGTGCCGGTCGCGGACGCGCACGGCTGGCGGCTGTCGCTGGGCATGTGGGCCGCGCTGGCCTTCGCCGCCGCGCTGCCGTGGATCGCGGTGCTGCGGGTGCGGCGTGATCACGCCCGCGTCGACACCACCGAATTGCCTTCGGAGGCGGTCGAATCCACCGGCAAGGTGTGGCGTTCGCCGGTGGCCTGGGGCATGGCCTTCATGTTCGGCATGACCTCGCTGATCACCTACTCGCTGTTCACCTGGATGCCGACGATCTTCAGCGACGCCGGCGCCAGCGCCTCCTTCGGTGGCAGCATGGTCGGCATCTTCGCCCTCATCGGCCTGGTGGCGGCGTTGAGCGCGCCGATCGTGGTGGGCCGCATGGCCAATCCGTTCCCGGTCGTCATCGGCTGCGCGGTGTTCTTCTTCATCGGCTTCGCCGGTCTGCTGCTCGCGCCGATGAGCGCCCCGCTGCTGTGGGTGCTGGCGGTGGGCCTGGGCCCGTCGACCTTCCCGATGGCGCTGACCCTGATCAACCTGCGGACCCGCACCGGCGCCGGTTCGGCCGCGCTGTCCGGCTTCACCCAGGGTGTCGGCTACTCGGTGGCATGCGTGGGCCCGTTGCTGTTCGGCGCCCTGCACACGATGACCGGGGGTTGGCTGGCGCCGTTCGGCTTCCTGGTGGTGGCGGTCCTGATCCTGATGGCGGGCGCCTGGGTGGCATGCAAGCCGCAGATGCTGGAGGACACCTGGAAATAAATTCACCGTTCGAGTTGCCGAGCCGTGAGGTTGGGGCCATGATTTTGTGGCAAGGCTCTCAACTTCCGGCTCGGTTACGCGTTTCTTCGCGTTTCCTGGCGATTTGTGGCCGCCGGAAACCCTTGTGTCACATGGTTGAAACATAGGGCACTTCTCACGCCGGTTGCCCGATATTCGTGAGCAACCGTTGATTTGCCGGTCATTTCGCGCAGCATCGACGCAATACCGATTTCCTACCTTGGGGCCATCCAGATTTCAGGAGGGCCTCTTGTTGACGACGCTGACCCGCAAGCGCGACATCGAGCATTGGGATGCCGAGGATGTCGTGGCCTGGGAAGCCGGTGGTAAGGACATCGCTCGCCGCAACCTGATCTGGTCGGTGTTCGCCGAGCACGTCGGGTTCTCGGTGTGGTCGATCTGGTCGGTCATGGTGCTGTTCATGCCGACCGACAAGTTCGGCATCGACCCGGCCGGCAAGTTCTTCCTGGGCGCGATGCCGACCCTGGTCGGCGGCTTCATGCGGATCCCGTACACCGTGGCCACCGCCAAGTTCGGCGGTCGTAACTGGACCATCGTGAGCGCGCTGCTGCTGCTGATCCCGACGCTGCTGACGCTGTACTTCGTCAACCAGCCGGGCACCTCCTACTCGACCTTCCTGGTCGTGGCCGCCTTCGCGGGCTTCGGCGGCGGCAACTTCTCCTCGTCGATGTCCAACATCAATGTCTTCTTCCCGCAGCGGCTCAAGGGCTGGGCGCTGGGCGTCAATGCGGGCGGCGGCAATATCGGCGTGCCGGTGGTGCAGCTGGTCGGCCTGGCGGTAATCGCCACCCTGGGCAACCACTACGGCAATGCCTCGGTGGTGTGCGCGGTCTACCTGGTCCTGATCGTGGTGGCGGCGCTGGGCGCGGCCCTCTACATGGACAACGTCAAGAACCAGAAGGCCGACCTGTCCTACATGATCAAGGCGCTGAAGGTCCCGCAGTCGTGGGCCATCGCCTTCCTCTATATCGGCACCTTCGGTTCCTTCATCGGCTACAGCTTCGCCTTCGGCCAGGTGCTGCAGATCAGCTTCAAGGCCGGCGGCGCGAGCGTCGCCGCGGCCACCCTGCACGCCGCGCAGATCGCCTTCATCGGCCCGCTGCTGGGTTCGCTGGCCCGCCCCTACGGCGGCAAGTGGGCCGACCGCATCGGCGGCAGCAAGGTCACGCTGCTCACCTTCGGCGCCATGACCGTGGCGGCCCTGGTGGTCACGGTGGCCTCGACCCTGGGTGATCACGCCGGGCACCCGCAGGGCGGCGTGCTGGTGGCCATGATCGTCGGCTTCACCGCGCTGTTCGTCATCTCGGGCTTCGGCAACGGGGCGGTCACCAAGATCATCCCGTCGGTGTTCGAGGCCAAATCCCGCTCCCTGGACGGTGATTCGGCCAGCCGGGCGGCCTGGGCCCGCAACACCTCCGGTGCGCTCATCGGCTTCGTCGGCGCCATCGGCGCGCTGGGCGGTGTCGGCATCAACCTGGTGCTGCGCTCCTCCTACGCCTCCACCAAGTCCGCGACCACCGCGTTCTGGGTCTTCATGGCCTTCTACGTGGTCTGCGCGGCCGTCTGCTGGGCGGTCTTCATGCGCCGCCCGAGCCTGCGCTCGCTGACCTCCGAAACCACCGACGCCGATGTCGTCGTCGAGGCCGAGGCTCTGGTCCTCGAAGCCGAAACCAGCTCCGCCGCAACCGATTCCTCGTCCACCTCGTCGGCTCGCGCCTGACGTCCATTCGCGAAAGGGACTGTCATGACCCACAGCATCGAACGCAAAACCGTTGTGGTGGTCGGCCACGGCATGGTCGGACACCGCTTCGTGGAGGCGCTGCGCTCCCGTGACGAGGCCGGAACCTGGCAGGTCATCGTCCTCAGCGAGGAGAAGCTGGCCGCCTACGACCGCGTCGGCCTGTCCTCCTACGTCGGCATCTGGGAGACGTCCGCGCTGGCGCTGCCCGGCAACGACTACGAGGGCGACACCCTGGTCGACGTCCGGCTCGGCGTGAAGGCCGACGCCATCGACCGCATCGCCCGCAAGGTCACCACCTCCACCGGTGAGGTGATCGGTTACGACGCACTGGTTCTCGCGACCGGCTCCTACGCCTTCGTGCCGCCGGTGCCGGGCCACGACGCCGAGGGCTGCTTCGTCTACCGCACGCTCGAGGACCTGGACGGCATCCGGGCCGCGGCCGAGGCGGCCGGTCCCGGCGCGGTCGGCATCGTGGTCGGCGGCGGTCTGCTCGGCCTGGAGGCGGCCAACGCGCTGCGCCTGCTGGGCATGACCCCGCACGTGGTCGAGTTCAACAAGTGGCTGATGCCGGCCCAGATCGACGAGGGTGGCGGCGCCATCCTCGAGAAGCTGGTGACCGAGCTGGGCCTGGCCGTGCACACCGGTGTCGGCACCTCCTCGATCGAGACCGTCGAGGGCGCGCCGGTCGCCGAGCGGCTGTCGGTCAAGTTCTCCGACGAGAGCGAATTGCGCGCCGCGGTCGTGGTTTTCGCGGCCGGTGTGCGTCCCCGTGACGAAATCGCCCGTACCTCCGGGCTGGATGTCGGCGAGCGCGGCGGTGTCCTGACCGATCTGAGCCTGCGCACCTCGGACCCGAACATCTACGCGATCGGTGAGGTCGCCGCGGTGGAGGGCGTCTGCTACGGCCTGGTCGCCCCCGGCTACAACACCGCCGAGGTGGTCGCCGACCGCCTGCTCGGCGGCGCGGGCGAGTTCCCGGGTGCGGACCTGTCCACCAAGCTGAAGCTGCTGGGTGTGGACGTGGCCTCCTTCGGTGACGCGCACGCCCGGACCGAGGGCGCGCTGTCGGTGGTGCTGCACGATGCGGCCAAGGGCACCTACGCCAAGCTGGTCGTCTCCGATGACGCCCAGACCCTGCTCGGTGGTGTGCTGGTCGGTGACGCCACCCAGTACTCGGCGCTGCGCCCGCTCGTCGGCCGCCCGCTGCCGGCCGATCCGGCCGCGCTGATCTCCCCGGCGGGTGCGGAACTGGGCGCGGACGCGCTGCCCGACGACGCCCAGATCTGCTCCTGCAACAACGTGTCCAAGGGCTCGATCTGCGGCGCCATCGCCGACGGCGCCTGCGACGTGCCGGCCATCAAGAGCTGCACCAATGCCGGAACCTCTTGCGGCGGTTGCGTTCCCATGCTCAAGAAGCTGCTCGAGCAGTCGGGTGCGGAGGTCTCCAAGTCGCTGTGCGAGCACTTCACGCAGTCGCGCGCGGAGCTGTTCCACATCATCCAGTCGACCGGCATCCGCACCTTCTCGGGTCTGATCGCCAAGTACGGCACCGGAACCGGCTGCGACATCTGCAAGCCGACCGTCGCCTCCATCCTGGCGTCCACCTCGAGCGAGCACATCCTCGACGGCGAGCAGGCCTCGCTGCAGGACACCAACGACCACTTCCTGGCCAACCTGCAGAAGAACGGCACCTACTCGGTGGTGCCGCGCATGCCCGGCGGTGAGGTGACCGCCGAGCAGCTCATCACCATCGGTGAGGTGGCCAAGGAGTTCGACCTGTACGTGAAGGTCACCGGTGGTCAGCGCATCGACCTGTTCGGCGCCCGCGTCGAGCAGCTGCCGCTGATCTGGAAGCGCCTGGTGGACGCGGGCATGGAATCCGGCCACGCGTACGGGAAGTCGCTGCGCACGGTGAAGTCCTGCGTGGGTTCGACCTGGTGCCGCTACGGCCAGCAGGACTCGGTCGGCATGGCGGTGCTGCTCGAAAAGCGTTACCGCGGTTTGCGTTCCCCGCACAAGCTGAAGCTGGCGGTGTCGGGTTGCGCCCGCGAGTGCGCGGAGGCGCGCGGCAAGGACGTCGGCGTCATCGCCACCGAGCACGGCTGGAACCTGTACGTGGGCGGCAACGGCGGTCTGACTCCGAAGCACGCGGTGCTGCTGGCCGGCGAGCTCGACGACGAGACGCTGATCAAGTACATCGACCGCTACCTGATGTTCTACATCCGCACCGCCGACCGGCTGCAGCGCACCGCGCCGTGGCAGGAGGCCCTGGAGGGCGGCATCGACTACCTCAAGCAGGTCGTCTGCGAGGACAGCCTGGGCATCGCCGCGGATCTGGAAGCGGCCATGGCCAGGCACGTCGAGGGCTACAAGGACGAGTGGGCCGCGGTGCTCGAGGACGAGGGCAAGCTGTCGCGCTTCGTGTCCTTCGTGAACGCGCCGGAGGAGTCGGACCCGACCATCGGTTTCGACGAGACCGGTGAGCGCAAGGTACCCGTCCTGCTCGGAATCCCGGACATCCCGGTCAATGCGACCCACGCCACAGAGACCGCCACGCACGGGAAATGACTGCTTAACCGCGAGGAAACAGGGCGCCGGTACCAATAGGTAGGGCGTTCGGAGGAGAGTACCGATGACCGTGATCGACACACCCGGCACCGCAGTCACGACCGTTTCGGGTTGGACACAGGCCTGCCGGCAGGACTATCTGATTCCCGGCCGCGGCGTGGCGGTCCTGTTGAAGGGTGGCCGCCAGGCGGCGCTGTTCCTTACCACCGACGGGACGCTGTTCGCCGTCGGCAATATCGATCCCTTCGGGCGCGCGGCGGTCATGTCGCGCGGCCTGGTGGGCGACCGCGGCGGTGTGCCGGTGGTGGCGTCGCCGCTGCTCAAGCAGGCCTTTTCACTGATCGACGGGCGCTGCCTCGACGATGACTCCATTTCCTTGCCGGTGTATGCGGTCCGCGTCGCGGACGGTGTGGTCTCGGTGTCCAACGACCCGGTCCAATTCATCGGCGGTACGGCATGACCGAGGTTGACAGCGGTACCCCGCTGGCCGGCTTCACGGTCGGTATCACGGCCGCCCGGCGCGCCGAGGAACTCGGCACCCTGCTGGCCCGCCGGGGCGCGAATGTCGTTTCCGCCCCGGCCATCCGGATCATTCCGCTGGCCGACGACACCGAGCTGGAGCGGGTGACACGGCAGCTGGTCGCGGCCCCGCCGCAGATCACCGTGGCCACCACCGGCATCGGCTTCCGCGGCTGGATGGAGGCCGCGGAGGGCTGGGGCCTGGCCGAGGAGCTGCGCGCCACCCTGGGCTCGACCCGCATGCTGGCCCGCGGCCCCAAGGCCAAGGGCGCCATCCGTGCCGCCGAGCTGCGCGAAGAATGGTCTCCCGCTTCGGAATCCAGCGCCGAGGTGCTGGATCACCTGCTGGCCCAGGGGGTCGAGGGGGTCCGGATCGCGGTGCAGTTGCACGGCGCCACCACCGAATGGGAACCGGTGCCGGACTTCTGCGAGGTATTGCGCTGCGCCGGAGCCGATGTGGTTCCGGTTCCGGTCTACCGGTGGATTCCGCCGGAGGACCGTACTCCCATGGACCGCCTCATCGAGGGCATCGTCACCGCCGGACTGGATTGCGTGACCTTCACCAGCGCTCCGGCCGTGGCGTCACTTCTCATGCGCGCCAAGGAGACCGGGCTGCTGGAGGCCGTCCTGCACGCCTTCCGCACCCGGGTGCTGCCGGCCTGCGTCGGCCCCATCACGGCCGCGCCGCTGGAGGAGCTGGGCGTCACGACGTCCATGCCCGGCCGCGCCCGTCTGGGCGCGCTGGCCCGCCACGTCGCCGAGGAACTTCCCCGGCGCGCCAACCGGATTCAGGCCGCCGGGCACCTGCTCAGCGTCCGCGGCGGTTGCGTCGTCGTGGACGGCCAGGTGCGCCAGCTGGCCCCCGCGCCCATGGCGCTCATGCGTTCCCTGGCTCGCCAGCCGGGCCGGGTCGTCTCCCGTGAGGACCTGCTCGCCGCCCTGCCGGGTGGTGGCGACGATACCCACGCCGTGGAGACCGCCATCGCCCGTCTCCGCGCGGGCCTCGGCACCCCCAAGGCCATCCAGACCGTCGTCAAGCGCGGCTACCGGCTGGCCCTGGACCCCGCCGAGTGCACCGACAATCCGCACCCGGAGGGTCCGAATCAGGCTGCACGCCAGCAAGTTCCGGCGCACACCCAGGGTCTGGGCGCGCGCCGCGAGCTGCCGCCGCGCATCCCCGGCACCCGTGCGCCGCACGCGGAGGTCCCGCCGCCCGCCGCGGCGGCCCGCCGCCCGGTCGCCCCGGTGAACGGGACGGCCCGCCCGGTGGGCTTCCCGGCGCAGTCCGTCTCCGCCGCCCGCCCCGCGGTGGCCGCGCGCCCCGGCCGTCCGGCCGGGAGTGCGTGGTGAGCGCGCCGGCGCTGGTGCTCGTCGCGCACGGCACCCGGAGCGCCCGGGGTGTGGAGATGATCGCCGAACTGGCGGGAGCTGTAGTGCGGGAGCTGGGTGCGTCGGCGCTCGCGCACGGTGTCCGCGGCGGGGTCGCCGAGACAGGTGCCGGTGCCGATTTCGGGGCCGCATCGGCATCGTTGCGTGAGATCGCGATCGCCGGTACGCCGCGGGTGCGCACCGCGTTCGTGGATGTGCTGGGACCCTCCCCGGCCGAGGTGTTGCGGGATCTGGATCCGGTTCCCGCCGTGGTGGTTCCGGCCTTCCTGGCCTCGGGCTACCACGTGTACCAGGACGTGCCGCGAGAGGTGGCCGCGAGTGCTCATGACGCGGTCGCGGTCACCCAGGCGATGGGTCCGGATCCGGCGCTGGCCGAGGTGATGCACCTGCGGCTGCGTGCGGCGGGCTGGCGGCCGGGGGACGCGGTGGTGTTCGCCGCCGCGGGTTCCTCGGACGCGCGGGCGCGCCGGGATGTGCGGCGCGCGGCGCGCCTGCTGTCGGAGCGCGTCGGCACCACCGCCCATCTGGCCTATATCGCGACCGGCGAGCCCAAGGTGCCGGAAGTGGTTGCGGCGGTGCGGGCTTCGGGCGCGCGGCGGGTCTTCGTGGCCTCCTATCTGCTCGCCCACGGGCTGTTCCACCAGCGCCTGCACGAGGCGGGTGCGGACGGTGTCGCCGAGCCGATCGGTGTGCACCCGGCCGTGGTGCGCTTGCTGACCGATCGCTACTTCGCGGCGATAGATTCGCTGACGGCCGTCCGGGTCGCCTGATCGGCACGGTCCGGGCCCGCTCGGATTAGGGGCTCGCCCCGGTCCATTAGGGGCCCGGCCCGAAACCGAAACGCCCAATTCCCCTATCACTTGGTGATTTTCGATCCGCATGGCAACCTTTACCGCAATTCGGTAAAGACCCTGGAGGATCCCCACGTGAAGAAGTTTGTCGTCGCCGCTGTGATCGCGGGCGGTATCGCCGGCCCGGCCGCCACCGCCGCCGCCGATTTCCCCACGATCTACGACCCGTGGACGGCGTGCATCAAGTCGGGCCAGACCTATGACCAGTGCCAGGCGCTGGTCAACAACACCCAGCCGACGGATCAGGGCGCGGGTTTCGGCTGGACCGGTTCCGCCGCCGGCCACTGAATTCCAAAACAATTTAATTTCAGATTCCGGGCCGACGCCGAATAGCGTCGGCCCGAGTCGTATCTGTGTGATACACACCACAGTGGCTACTCCTTAACGGTGGTTAAGGCGCTCCGCTTATGTACCGTCCCGCAGCCTGGCCGGTCTCGCTCACCGGTATTCGCCGGGTCCCTTCGGTGCGGCGGCGATCAGGATGGCGGGATGTCGCTCGAACATCCCGCCCGCCGTGCCGGACTCGCCTCGCAGGCGGCGGTGCGCGCCAAGCGCAAGGCCGAGTGGCTCGCCCTCTTCGTGGCGGACGCGCGCGTCGAGGATCCGGTCGGCATCTCCCCGTATGACCCGGTGGGCGAGGGGCATTCGGGGCACGAGGCCATTGCGGCCTTCTGGGACAAAGCGATCGAGCCCAGCCGAATCGAATTCGAGTGGGCCGATTCGTTCGCGTGCGGCGATGAAGCGGCCTTCACCGGGACCAT
Source organism: Nocardia sp. NPDC059228 (assembly GCF_042754245.1). Taxonomy (NCBI): domain Bacteria; kingdom Bacillati; phylum Actinomycetota; class Actinomycetes; order Mycobacteriales; family Nocardiaceae; genus Nocardia; species Nocardia sp. NPDC059228. Next base: position 351,682 of record NZ_JBHZAL010000006.1, read on the forward strand.
TCGCAGCGCACGCCCCGAGGTCGTCGTCGAGGTTGATCTCGTCGCCGTCTATCGCGTGAATGCGGAGGGGAAAATTGTTGCCCTGCGGGCGTTCTGGGAACTGGACCGCGCCCGCGTCACGCCGATCTCGGAGTAGCCCTCCGGGGGATCAGCCCTTCGGGGTCTGCAGGGCCGGGAACCAGATGTCGGTGAGGACACTCGCGGCTTCCTCGGCGGAAACGTCGATGGTGCCCTGCATGGCCCAGCGGGTGAAGAACCGTTCCAGTTGGGCGACAAGGAGTTCCACGCGCAGGCGCGCTTCGTCCTGGCGGTCGGCGGGCCAGCGGGACAGGTAGGAGCTCATGACATTGGGAAGGGCCATGATGCCCTCTCGTGCCACTTCCCGGAATTCGGGTTCCAGCGTCGTCGCCTCGTCCCAGGCGGGCAGTAGGTCCTTGTACTCCTGGAACCAGTCGATGGCGCGCCGCATCCAGGCGGCGAATTCCTCCCGCGAGCCGGTGTCGAGCACGTGGTCGAGGTCCTCGTAGAAGTGCTGGACGCTGGGCAGCGTGCCCTGCTCGGCGATCGCGCGCAGCACATCCGGTTTGCCGGTGAAGTGCAGGTAGAAGGTGGCGCGACTGCAGCCGACGGCGGCGGCGATGTCGTCGACGCGGACGGGCGCGTACCCCTGCGTGGTGAACAGCTGTTTGGCCGCGTCGATGAGCCGGCTGCGGGTCAGCCGCTTCTGTTCGTCGCGCAGCGAAGTGCGCCGGGGTGCGTCGGGGTGGTCTACGTCGGATCGGGTCACGCTTGAATAATAGACGCAAGTTCACTCACTAGACACGCTGTCTAGCGAGTGTTAGCGTGTGTGGCACATCACGTCCGGCAGGGCTCCAAGACCCGTCGCCGAACCAGGAGAGTGAATTGGCTGCGCTATCTGCACACAATCGTGAGCTGCCCCGGGTCGCCATCATCGGCGCCGGCCCGTCGGGCATCACCGCCGCGAAGCGGCTCGCCGAATACGGCATCCCCTTCGACTGCTACGAAGCCTCCGACGAGGTGGGCGGCAACTGGTACTACAAGAACCCGAACGGTATGTCGGCCTGCTACCAGAGCCTGCACATCGACACCTCGAAGTTCCGGCTGCAGTTCGAGGACTTCCCGGCGCCCGAGGAATGGCCGGACTTCCCGCACCACAGCCAGCTGCACCAGTACTTCAAGGATTACGTCGACCACTTCGACATCCGCGACCGGATCATCTTCAACAACAAGGTGACCTCGGCCGAGCGGGGCGCCGACGGCCTGTGGACCCTCACCACCGATCAGGGCCGCGTCGAGACCTACGACGCGCTGATCGTGGCCAACGGCCACCACTGGGATCCGCGCACCCCCGACTACCCGGGTGAGTTCGACGGCACGCTGATCCATTCGCACTCCTACAACGACCCGTTCGACCCGATCGACATGCGCGGCAAGCGAATCGTCGTGGTGGGCATGGGCAATTCCGGCCTGGACATCGCCTCGGAGCTGTCGCAGAAGTTCATCGCCTCGAAGCTGTGGGTCTCGGCCCGCCGCGGCGTGTGGGTGCTGCCCAAGTACGTCGGCGGCAAGGTCGGCGACACCCAGGTGGTGCCCGCGTGGATGCCACCCAAGGTGGCGCTCAAGCTCAAGCAGCGCTTCGTGGTCAAGAACCGCGGCCGCATGGAGGATTACGGCCTGCCCAAGCCGGATCACCTGCCCTTCGAGGCGCATCCGTCGGCGAGTGAGGAGTTCCTGCACCGGGTCGGTTGCGGCGACATCGATTTCAAGCCGGCCATCACCCGCCTGGACGGCAAGACCGTGCACTTCGCGGACGGTTCGTCCGAAGAGGTGGATGCGGTGGTGTGCGCCACCGGCTATCACATCAGCTTCCCGTTCTTCACCGATCCGGCGCTGCGACCGGATGCGAGCAACAAGCTGCCGCTGTGGCGTCAGATGCTGAAGCCCGAGATCGACAATCTCTTCTATCTCGGCCTGGCCCAGCCGATGCCGACCCTGGTGAACTTCGCCGAGCAGCAGTCCAAGCTGGTCGCGGCGTACCTCTCGGGCAACTACCGGTTCCCGTCGCAGGCGGATATGAACACCGCCGTGGCGAAGGCGGAGGCCGAACGCGCCGAGCGCTATTACAACTCGCCGCGGCACACCATTCAGATCGACTTCGACGTCTACGTCCGCGAGCTGAAGAAGGAACTCACCGACGGCGCGCGCCGGGCCGCCGCCGCGGGCAACACGCTGCCGGTGCGCAGTCGCGCGCTGGTGCGGGCGTAGGGAGCGGTCAGGATGAGCGACGTGGCTGGATTCTGTGCCGACGAATTCGAGTCTGTCCGTGCGGCTTTCACCGAGCAGGTGGAGTCGGGCGCGGAGCTGGGCGCCTCGGTGTGCGTGACCGTGGACGGCGAAACGGTGGTGGATCTCTGGGGCGGCTGGGCCGATCCGGAGCAGACCCGGCCGTGGACCGCGGACACCCTGGTGAACACCTTCTCCATCACCAAGACCATGGTCGCGCTGAGCGTGCTGCTGCTGGTCGACCGCGGTGAGCTGGACGTGCACCAGAAGGTGGCCCACTACTGGCCCGAGTTCGCGGCCAACGGCAAGGCCGATATCGAAGTGCGGCATCTGCTTTCGCACACCTCGGGCGTCTCCGGCTGGGAGGCCCCGATCGTGTTGTCGGACATCTACGACATCGACGCGGCCACCGATCGCCTCGCCGCGCAGGCGCCCTGGTGGGAGCCGGGCACCGTCTCGGGCTATCACGCCATGAACTACGGCCACCTGCTGGGCGCGGTGATCAAGCGCGTCACCGGCCGCCCGCTGGGCCGCTTCTTCGCCGAGGAGCTGGCGCAGCCGCTGGGCGCGGACTTCCACATCGGCACGCCCGCAGCCGATTTCGACCGCATCGCCACCCTGGTGCCGCCGGACCTCCCCGAGTTCGACCAGTCGCTGCTGCCGCAGGACAGCGTCATGTTCAAGACGCTGTTCCAGCCGCTGCTCGACTTCGCCGAGTGCGCGACCCCGGGCTGGCGGCAGGCGGAGCTGGGCGGCATGGGCGGCCACGGCAATGCCCGATCCATCGCCCGGCTGCAGTCGGTGATCAGCAATGGCGGCGAGCTGGCCGGCCGGAAGTTCCTGTCGGACAAGACCATCGACCTCATCTTCGAGCAGCAGTCCGACGGGGTGGACCTGGCCATCCTGCTGCCGCTGCGCTTCGGCATCGGCTACGGCCTGCCCCACGCGCAGACCGCGCCGCAGGTGCCGGACGGCCGCGTCTGCTGGTGGAACGGGCTGGGCGGCGCGCACGTCGTCAACGACCTGGACCACCGCGTCACGTTCGCCTACGCCATGAATCGCATGGCTCCCGGCCTGATCGGCTCCGAGCGGGCCGACGCCTACATGAAGGCGACCTTCGACACAGTGAGGGGACGTGCGTGACGGGCCTCACTCGGGCAAGCTGCGAAGGTTCGCGCAATCGGATTCGAGGACTTGATTCATGACCAACGCTGTTGATCTGCAGGCTCTGGCCGCGCAGGTGGCCGGGAAGCTGACCGGGCCGGGTGGGCCGTTCGAGATGGCGGTCGAGCCGGTGCTCGGGGTGCCGATGCCGGTGTTCGAGCATCGTCACGGTTCGCTGCTGGAGCTGCTGGAAGCCTCGCGTGAGCTGGGTGATCGTGAGTATCTGGTGTCCGCGCGGACCCGCTACACCTTCGCCGAGCATTACGCGGCCGCGGGCGCGCTGGCCGCGGCGCTGGCCCAACGGTACGGGGTGGGCAAGGGTGACCGTGTCGGCATTCTGGCCGCCAACACGCCGGAGTGGGTGCTGACGTTCTGGGCCGCGCAGCGATTGGGTGCGATCCCGGTCGGCTACAACGCGTGGTGGGTGCCGCGCGAGATCGCCTACGGCCTCGAGCATTCCGCGCCGAAGGTGGTGATCGCCGACGCCAAACGCGCGGCGCTGGCCACCGAGACCGGCACCGATATTCCGGTG